>NZ_CAACUY010000099.1 GCF_900659615.1 Actinomadura fibrosa
CCCGGCGGCCCGCGTCCGATGGGCGCGTTCGGCGGCCCGCCGCCCGGCGGCGGCCCGAACTGGGCCCCCGTTCCGGCGCTGCCGTCCTCGTCCGGCGGCGGTCCGGGGCTCGGCCTGCTGGCCGTCGTCGCGCTGATCGTGGCGCTCGTCGCCGGTGCCGTCGGCGCCGGGATCGGGGTCATCGCGACCGGCGGCGACGACGACGGCGGCGCGGTGAGCCTCGGCGGGAGCGACAGCGGCGACACCAAGGTGCAGAGCCGCCCGCCGGACTCGGTGGCGGGCGTCGCGCAGCGCGTGCTGCCGGGCGTGGTGATGATCCGGGTGCAGTCCTCGCAGGGCGAGGTCGGCGGCACCGGCTTCATCGTCAACGGCGGCTACGTCATCACGAACAACCACGTCGTCGCGGGCGCCGGCGGCGGCCAGATCCAGATCGTCTTCAACGACAAGAAGACGCTGCCCGCCACCGTCAAGGGCGCCGACGCCAGCTCGGACGTCGCGGTCCTGAAGCCGGAGGGCCAGCACTCGCTGCCCCCGCTCCAGGTCGGCGACTCCAGCGCGATCGCGGTCGGCGACCCGGTGATCGCGATCGGCTCGCCGCTCGGCCTCCAGGGCTCGGTGACGACCGGGATCGTCAGCTCCCTCAACCGCGCGGTGCCCACCCAGGGCGAGGGCGGCTCGGACGCGTCCTACCTCAACGCGATCCAGACCGACGCGGCGATCAACCCGGGCAACTCGGGCGGGCCGCTGGTGGACGCGAAGGGCCGCGTGATCGGCATCAACACCGCCATCGCCACGCTCGGCGGGCAGAGCCTCGGCGGCGAGGGCCAGAGCGGCAGCATCGGCCTCGGCTTCGCGATCCCGATCAACCAGGGCAAGCGGGTCGCCGAGGAGATCATCCGGACCGGCTCGGTGAAGCAGGCCAAGCTCGGCGTGTACCCCGACCCCCGCTACCAGCAGGGCGGCGCGCGGATCATGCAGCAGCCCGTCAACGGGCAGGAGCCGGTGACCAAGGGCGGCCCGGCCGACAAGGCGGGCCTCAAGGCCGGCGACGTGATCACGCAGCTCGACGGCAAGCCGATCGAGGACGCCACCGACCTGATCGCGCAGATCCGCAGCCGGGCGCCCGGCGACAAGGTCAAGGTGACCTACCAGCGGTCGGGCAAGGAGGCCACGGTCGAGGTCACGCTCGGCTCTGACTGATCGTTCGGACGGCCCCGGGGCGCCGATGCTCCCAGGGGCCGATGTTAAGGTCCGGTTCATCCGGGCTGGGGATACGCTGGGGGGACCGGTCCGCGCAGGGCCGGTCCCTGCTGGCTTGTGGAGGACGGGTTGTTCGACGTCGGACTCGGTGAGATGGCGGTTCTCGTCGTCCTCGCGCTGGTCATCTTCGGCGACCGGCTGCCCCAGGTCGCCGGGCAGGCGGGCCGGATGCTGCGGCAGTTCCGCGAGATGGCCAACTCCGCCAAGGCGGATCTCCAGGAAGGGCTCGGCCCGGAGTTCAAGGACTTCGACATCGCCGACCTGAACCCGAAGACGTTCGTCCGCAAGCACCTCCTGGACGACCCGGACGACGGCTACGCGAGCAACGGCCGCCTCTTCGACGACGAGCCGTCCTACGCGACCACGGCCGCCGCCGAGGACATCGGCCGCCCCCCCTTCGACACCGAGGCCACCTGACGCCCCGTCGACGACCCGCCGCGAGCTAGCGGGGCAGGCCGTCGACTCGGCGCGTGACGCCAAGGGCGTTGCAATAAAACTACCGGCGCTTCGGCGAGATCCCGAGGGACATTCCGGCGAGGCCGCGGCTGCGGCCGGCGAGCTTGTCGGCGATGGTGCGGAGTTCCTTGGCGGCGCCCGCGTCCGGGTCGGCCAGCACCAGCGGGACGCCGTTGTCGCCGCCCTCGCGGAGCCGCGGGTCGATCTGGACCTGGCCGAGCAGCGGCACCCGGGTGCCGAGCGTCTGGGTGAGGGCGGCGGCCACGGTCTCGCCGCCGCCGGAGCCGAAGACGTCCTGCCGCTCGCCGCAGTGCGCGCAGGTCAGGTAGGACATGTTCTCGATCACGCCGACGACCTGCTGGTGCGTCTGCGCGGCGATGGCGCCGGCCCGCTCGGCGACCTCGGCGGCCGCCTGCTGCGGCGTGGTGACCACGAGGATCTCCGCGGACGGCAGCAGCTGCGCGACGGAGATCGCGATGTCGCCGGTGCCGGGCGGCAGGTCCATGAGGAGGATGTCGAGGTCGCCCCAGTACACGTCCGCGAGGAACTGCTGGAGGGCGCGGTGCAGCATCGGGCCGCGCCATACGACCGGCTGGTTCCCGGCGGTGAACATGCCCACCGAGATGACCTTCACGTCGTGCGCGGTCGGCGGCATGATCATGTCGGCGACCTTGGTGGGCGCGGTGTCGACGCCCAGCATCCGCGGCACGGAGTGGCCGTAGATGTCGGCGTCGACGACGCCGACCTTGCGGCCCTGCGCGGCGAGCGCCGCGGCGAGGTTCACGGTGACGGAGGACTTGCCGACTCCGCCCTTGCCGCTCGCGACGGCGTAGACCTTGGTCAGCGAGTTCGGCTTGGCGAAGGGGATCTCCTTGGCGGGCTCCCCGCCGCGCAGCTTGGTCTGGAGCGCCTTGCGCTGCTCCTCGCTCATCACGTCCAGCTCGACCTGCACGGCGGTGACCCCGTCGAGCCGGGACACCGCCTCGGTGACGCTCCTGGTCAGGGTGTCCTTCATCGGACACCCCGCCACGGTCAGGTAGACGCCGACGCGGACGGAGCCGTCGGACGCGATGTCGACGGACTTGACCATGTCGAGCTCGGTGATGGGCTTGCGGATCTCAGGATCGTTCACCGTGGCGAGCGCCGCGGTCACCTGCTCGGTCGTCAGCTGGAGGGACATGCGTCCATGGTATGAACTCCGCGACCGTGCCCGCCAATCAGGTGGCCGTCATCAGGGTGTCCGTCGTCACAGGGAGTCGCGGCCGCCCGTACGATCGGGGCGTGACCCCGCCGCCCAGCGCCGTCTCCACGGCCGAGCTGACCGTCTGGCGCACGATGCTGCGCGCCCAGGTGCGGATCTCGCGCCGCCTCCAGGCCGACCTGCTGGCCGGCCACGACCTCGCGCTCGGCTCCTACGACGTGCTGATGCACCTCGGCGAGGCGCCCGGAGGCCGGCTCCGCATGAACGACCTGGCCGACCGGGTGCTGCTGTCCCGCAGCGGCCTGACCCGGCTCGTGGACCGCCTCCAGCGGGAGGGGCTCGTCGTCCGCGAGTCGTGCACGAGCGACGCGCGAGGGCTGTACGCGGTGCTGACCCCGGCCGGCCGCGACCGCCTGGACGAGGCGGCGCCCGCGTACCGGCAGGGCGTCCGCGACTACGTGCTGAGCAGGCTCGACGACGAGGACCTGCGCACGTTCGGGCACATCCTCGACAAGCTGGCCGACGAGCCCGCCCGGGATGTGACCTCGATCACATAGGGTGGACGTCCAGGGAACGTCAGCTCAGCGTCGAGTGCTGGTCCTTGGGATCCAGCTCCTTGAGAATCTGCTGGAGCTCCGAGCGCAGGAAGTCGCGGGTGACGACGTCGTTGAGGGCCAGCCGGAGCCCGGCGATCTCCCGGGTGAGGTACTCGGTGTCGGCCATGCTCCGCTCGCTGCCGGCCCGGTCCCGCTCGTACTGGACGCGGTCGCGGTCGTCCTGCCGGTTCTGGGCGAGCAGGATCAGCGGGGCGGCGTAGGACGCCTGGAGCGACAGCATCAGCGTCAGGAAGATGAACGGGTACGGGTCGAACCGCATGGCCGCAGGCGCGGCCAGGTTCCAGCCGATCCAGACGGCCACGAACACCGTCATGTACACGAGGAACCGGGCGGTGCCGAGGAACCTAGCGATCCGCTCGGAGAGCCGCCCGAAGGACTCGGGGTCGTAGTGGGGCCGCGGCACCAGGGTGCGGCGGATCTCGCGCGGTTGGTCCAGCCGTGTCGTCATGAGGTCCCCTCGATGCCCCGGAGGGCCTCTTCCTCCGGATCGGTGCCCGCGCCGCCGCCCGCCTCGGCGCCCGCGTCCATCACGGTCTCGCGCCAGTCCGCGGGCAGCAGGTGGTCGAGCACGTCGTCGATGGTCACCGAGCCGAGCAGGTGGCCGTTGTCGTCGACGACGGCCCCGGCGACCAGGTTGTAGGTGGCGAGGAACATCGCGACCGACTCCAGCGACATCGTCGGCCGCAGCGGTTCGAGCTCGGTGTCCACGATGCCGCTGACCAGTGTCGGCGGCGGCTCGCGCAGCAGCCGCTGGAAGTGCACCGTGCCGAGGTAGTGGCCGGTGGGGGTGGCCGTCGGCGGCCGGCACACGTACACCTGCGCGGCCAGCGCGGGGTTGAGATCGGGGTTGCGGATCTGCGCGAGCGCCTCGGCGACCGTGGCGTCCGGCGGGACGATCACCGGGTCGGTGGTCATCAGCCCGCCCGCGGAGTAGTCCGGGTAGGTCAGCAGCCGCCGGACCGGCGCCGCCTCCCGCGGCTCCATCAGCGTCAGCAGCCGCTCGCGCTGCTCGGTGGGCAGCTCGCCGAGCAGGTCGGCGGCGTCGTCGGGGCCCATGGCCTCCAGGACGTCGGCGGCGCGGTCCGCCTCCAGCTTGCCGAGGATCTCGATCTGGTCGTCCTCGGGCAGCTCCTCCAGGACGTCGGCGAGCCGCTCGTCGTCGAGGGCCATGGCGACCTCGGTGCGGCGCTTCTCCGGCAGCTCGTGGACGATGTTGGCGAGGTCGGCGGGCTTCATCCGCTCGAACGCGGCGATCAGCCCGGCGGCGCCCTGGCCGTGCTCGACGGCGGAGAAGCCCTGCACCGCGTCCCAGTCCACGACGAGGCTCTCGCCGCGGCGCCGCAGCCCGCGGCCGCGCCCGCCGGTGCGCCGGACGGCGACCTTGCTGAGCAGCCAGTCGCGGGTCCGGGTCGGCTCCATGGCGACGTCCACGACCATGACGCGCTCGCCGGACTCGCGGAGCCGGACCGTCCGGTCCAGCATCTCGGCGATGACGAGCGTCTCGGACGCGCGCTGCTCGAAGCGGCGCATGTTCAGCCGGCCGTCGAAGATGATCGCGTCCGCCTCGATCACGGTGACGCGGGTGATCGGCAGGAACACCGGCCGGCGCCGCACCACCTCGACGACGAGGCCGAGGACGCGCGGCGGGCGGGGGCCGAGGCGCAGCGCCACCACGATGTCGCGGACGCGGCCGACCTGGTCGCCGGCGGGGTCGAACACCGCGATCCCGGCCAGGCGGGCGATGAACACTCGGGTCGGGGCTCCGGTCATGCGGGGGACATTACCCGTGATCATGCAGCTCATCCGGGTACGGGCGGCGCGAGGTGCGCCGCTGCGGCGCACCTCGCAATCCGGACATGTCACTCCTGTCCGGCGCGTAGCGTCCTGGGGAGGGGACCGGGTGATGGAACCTTGGGGAGCGAGGAGACGCCTGGTGGACGCGGGGTCCGCGAGGCAGGGGGGACGATCATGAGTGACGGCGAGCATCCCCCTTCCCGGGTGCCCTCCGAGCCTCCCGGGCAGCCCCCCGAAGGGCCGTTCGAGGAGCACCGCGACCTGCTGTTCGCGGTGGCCTACCGGATGCTCGGCACCGCCACCGACGCGGAGGACGCCGTCCAGGACGCCTGGCTGCGCTGGTCCACGGCGGACCGCGCGAAGGTCGCCGACCCCCGCGCCTACCTCGTCCGGATCATCACCAACGTCGCGCTCGACCGGCTGCGGACCGCGCGGACCCGCCGCGAGACCTACGTGGGCCCGTGGCTGCCCGAACCCATGCTGACCTCCCCGGACGTCGCCGAGGACGCCGAGCTGGCGGAGTCGGTGTCGATGGCGATCCTCGTCGTCCTGGAGACGCTGAGCCCGCTCGAACGCGCCGTGTTTGTCCTCAGGGAGGTGTTCAGCTACCCCTACGCCGAGATCGGGCGGGCCCTGGACCGGTCCGAGGCGTCGGTCCGGCAGCTCGGCGCCCGCGCCCGCAAGCGCGTCCAGGCCCGGCGGCCCCGCTTCACGGCGGACATCGCGGAGCGGCGGGCCGCGACCGAGCGGTTCCTCGAAGCGGTCCTCGGCGGCGACATCAACCGGCTCATGGAGGTCCTCGCGCCGGACGTCACGCTGTGGTCGGACGGCGGCGGCAAGATCCGCGCGGCCCTGCGCGCGATCCACGGCGCGGACAAGGTCGGCCGCTGGCTCCTCGCGGTCCAGGGCCTCGCCTACGCGGGCGCCGCCCCCGCCGATATGCGGCTGCGGCACGCCTCCCTCAACGGCGAGCCGGCCATCATCGTGGACGGACCGGACGGCCCGATCACCACGCTCACCGCGACCGCGGACGAGCACGGACGCGTGACGGCCGTCCACCTCGTCGCCAACCCGGACAAGCTCCACGCCGTCGCGGCGGGCCGGCACCTGCCGATGTAGCGCGGCCTGCCAGGCGCCGCCTGCCGATGCAGCGCGTGCCGATGCAGCGCCTGCTGATGTGGTGCGGCGGCCGGTCCGTCGGCTAGCGGTCGATGCGGCGGCGCTTGCCGCCGAACATGCGCGGCGGCGGGCCCGCGGTCGTCGCGGGGGTCGGCACCGGCCGCACCGTGGCGTACCCGTCGGGATACCGCCCGGGCGCCTCGACGATCTCGCCGGTCGGCGTGAGCCGGACGACCCACGACTCGGCCGCCCAGTGCCCGACCCGGTCCTCGCGCGCGGACGCGTTGAGCCGCTCCTTCGCCAGCTGCGGCACGACGGCGTCCCACGTCTCCGTACCCGGCTCCACCAGCGCGCACGCGGCGACGAACGCCACGAGCCGGCCGCCCTTGTCCTTGCTGCGGACGATCACCGTCACCCGGTCCGCGTCCGGCAGCCCCGGCAGCGGCTGCTCGCCCTCACCGCCCGTCAAGACGTAAGCCGAGCCCTCGTGCCAGATGTGCCAGGCGGCCCGGGGCTGGGGCAGCCCGGGCAGGTCCAGCCACAGCAGCCCCGACTTCTTGGCCGCCTCCTCCACCAGCGCCAGGTCCGAGGCGCGTTCCGCAGGCTCACCCATGCACGCAGCGTCTCACACCGCCCTCGATAGCATCCGGCGCATGCGCTCTCGACGTACCACCCTCGCGGTCCCCGGCAGCAACCCCCGCTTCATCGAGAAGGCGCGGGACCTGCCCGCCGACGAGTTCTTCCTCGACCTGGAGGACGCGGTGGCGCCGTCGGCGAAGGAGAGCGCGCGGGCCACGGTCGTCGCCGCGCTCAACGAGGGCGGCTGGGACGGGAAGACCCGCGTCGTGCGCGTCAACGACCTCGACACCCCGTGGGCCTACCGGGACGTCATCGAGGTCGTGGAGGGCGCCGGGGCGAACCTCGACGCCGTCATGCTGCCCAAGGCGCGGGACGCCTCGCACGTCCAGTGGCTCGACCGGCTCCTCACCCAGATCGAGCGCGCGATGGGGTTCGAGCCGGGCCGCATCGCCATCGAGGCGCAGATCGAGGACGCCCGCGGCATGGTGGAGATCGACGCGATCGCCGCGTCCTCGCCGCGGCTGGAGGCGCTCGTCCTCGGCCCCGGCGACCTGATGGCCTCGATCAACATGCGGACCCTCGTCGTCGGCGAGCAGCCGCCCGGCTACACCGAGGGCGACGCCTACCACTACATCCTCATGCGGATCCTCATGGCCGCCCGCGCCCACGGCCTCCAGGCCGTGGACGGCCCGTACTTCAACGTCCGGGACGTCGAGGCGTTCACCCGCGTCGCCCGGCGCTCGGCCGCGCTGGGCTTCGACGGCAAGTGGGTGCTGCACCCGTCGCAGATCGAGGCGGGGAACGAGGTGTTCTCGCCGTCCCAGGAGGACTACGACCGCGCCGAGCTGATCCTCGACGCCTACGAGCACTCCGTGAGCGTCGAGGGACGCGGCGCCGCGCGGCTCGGCGACGAGATGATCGACGAGGCGTCCCGGAAGATGGCGCTCGTGGTCGCCGCCAAGGGACGCGCCGCGGGAATGAGCCGCACGACGCGCTTCGACCCGTCCGGGCACTGACGGGCCGTACGATTCGTCCCACATAGAGCCGCCGCGGGCGCGGCGGCGTGCGGGAGGGGTCACAGGTGACGGAACCGGGGGACGCGCACGGTTGGGCGCCGCTCGATCCCAGCGTGTCCGGAGAGCGTCCGCCCGCCCCGGACCCGTACCGGGGCCAGAACGGGACCTCGGAGAACGCGTACGGAGGCTGGCCCGACCCGCACGGAACATACGGAGGCCAAGGGCAGCCGTACGCAGGGCAGCAGCCGCCCTACGGGAGCCAAGAGCAGCCGTACGGAGGCCCACCGAGCTCGTACGCGGGCCAAGGGCAGCCGTACGGCGGCCAGCCGGGACCGTACGGAGGGCACCAGCCTTACGGTCACCCGGCGGCCGGTCACCCGGCGGCCGGCTACCAGGCGGCGGCCGGATATCCGCCTGCCGCGTATCCGCCGCCGTATGCCGGGTACGCGGGGTACGGGCAGCCGCCGGTGAAGGTGCCGTGGCCGGTGCCGGCGCCGCCCGGGACCCCGTTCCACCGGATGGCCCGGACGGCGGCGCACCGCTGGTGGCGGCCGCTCGTCGGGACCATCGCGGTCGCGGCCGTCGGGTTCGGGTCGGCGCTGGTGCTGATGCTCGTCGGGATGGTCATCAGGGTCGCGGTGACCGGGGAGGCGCCCGACACGTCCGGCTCGGACGACTCGATCTTCGGTGACGCGACCGCCGACCTGGCGTTCAACCTGGCCTCGCTGGCGGTGTTCCTGCCGTTCACGCTGCTGGCGGCGTGGGGGATCCAGCGGCGCCGCCCCGGCACGCTGTCCTCGGTCGCGGGCCGGCTCCGCTGGCGGTGGCTGCTGACCTGCTGCGGGCTGGCGATCCTGTTCTGCGTCGTGTCCTACGGGTCGTCGATCCTGGCGAGCACGCTCGTGCACGACGACTCCGGCTCCGACGAGCACTGGGTCGGCTGGAGCCGCTTCGTCGCGCCCGCGCTCGTGATCATCCTGCTGGTGCCGTTCCAGGCGGCCGCCGAGGAGTACGTCTTCCGCGGCTGGCTCCTCCAGGCCGTGGGCGCCTGCACGCTGGAGACCCTCAAGGGACGGGTTGGCCGCGCCCTCAGCGTCGTCTTCCGCACCCCCTGGCCCGGGATCGTCGTGGGTTCCGCGCTGTTCACGGCCGGGCACGGCTACACCGGCTGGGGGATGGCCGACATCTTCTTCTTCGGCGCGCTCGCGGCGTGGCTGGCCGTCCGCAGCGGCGGCCTGGAGGCGGGCATCGCCCTGCACGTCTTCAACAACCTCATGGCGTTCCTCGGCCCGGCGGCGGTCGGCAAGCTCGACATCGAGCAGGGCGGGGTGCCGTGGCAGTACGTCCTGGCGGACGTCGTCCCCATGGCGCTGTACGCGGCGGTCGTGGTCTGGCTGGTGCGGCGCAAGCGGATCCAGACCGTCACGGCCGGTCCCGAAGGGGAGCCCGGCCAGGGGAGCGGGACGGGCCCGCACGACGATCTGGCCCCGGACACGACCCACGCGGCTGTCGCGCCGCACGCACCCGCCGGCGCCCAGGCGGGTCTCACCGGCTCGCAGGCGGGTTTCACCGGCTCGCAGGCGGGTTTCACCGGCTCGCAGGCGGGTTTCACCGGCTCGGAGGCAGGACCTCCCAGCCCGCCAGAGCCTCGATGAGCCCCGGCGTCACGGGCAGGGCGCGGAGATCGGCGGGGGAGACCCAGCGCACGTCGGACGCGTCGTCCCCCGCCTGAAGCGCGCCTCCGGTGACGTCCGCCGCGTAGTCGTGGATCTCGTAGGTGACGCCGCCGGGGCCGGGCCGGTCCACGGAGCCGACGAGCGCGCCGACGACCACGTCCAGGCCGGTCTCCTCCTTCAGCTCCCGCGCGACCGCCGCGGCGTCGTCCTCGCCCGGCTCGACGCGGCCGCCGGGGACCGACCACAGGCCCTCGCCCGGCGGACGACCGCGCCGCACCAGCAGCAGCCGCCCGGTCCCGTCCCGGACGATCCCTCCGACGCATCGCACTCGCATGCTCCCATTTTGTCGCTCTTTTCCTGGCCGCCCACCTGCCGGAACTTGACGCGGCGGGCCGCCGCCCCGCAAGGTGGTTACTCATGAGGGCGGAGCCCACATGCCCGCGCTGCGCGGGTCCTGTCCGCGCGCCGAGCCTCTGGTCGAGCGACTGGAGCTGCGGCGTGCACGGCGCCGTACTTCCGAGGCAGCCGTCCAGGCGTCCCGGCCCGGAAGGCCTCGCCGCGACCGTCCGCGACGCGCGCGTGCCCGTCTGGACGCCCTGGCCGCTCCCGCTCAGCTGGCTGGTCACCGGCTTCACGACCGTGGGCGACGACCGCAGCGGCGCGCGCGCCGTCGCCGTCGCCGTGTCGGGTCCCGGCCTGCTCAGCGGCCCCGCCGACATGGTCGTGATCGCCGAGGAGCCCGGCATCGGCCTCGGCTGCCACTACGCCGGGCTGGAGGGCACCGACCCCGGCGAGGGATTCGACGACAGCCCGCCGCACGTCAAGCTGGACGTCAGCGGTCCCGCCGCGACCTGCGTCCACTCGGTGTCCCTGTGGGCGGTGGGCGCCCGGCCCGACCGGGCCGTCTACGTCGGCGAGGCGATGGGCAACTGGCTGTGGGCGGTGCTGTGGCCCGCGGAGGCCGGGGTGCTCATGCTCGAACACCAGAGCCTTCTCGACCTGCGCGAACCCGGCATGAACGTGGACCTGCCGTTCGGCGCCCACAGCCCCCGCCTGGACGAGTAGGGCGCCCGCTCCGCGGCCCCTGGTAGTAGTGGGGCATGCGGATCGACCTCCACAGCCACAGCGACGCGTCCGACGGCACCCGCCCGCCCGCCGAGGTCGTCCGGAGGGCCCGGGAGAACGGCGTGGACGTCCTCGCGCTCACCGACCACGACACCGTCGCCGGCTGGGACGCCGCCACCGCCGCGCTCCCGGACGGCCTGACCCTCGTCCCGGGCATCGAGCTGTCGTGCCGGTACGAGGGCCGCAGCCTGCACATGCTCGGCTACCTCTTCGACCCCGGCGAGCCGGAGCTCGCCGCCGAGCTGGCCCGGATCCGCGACGACCGGGTGACCAGGGCCCGCACCATGGTGTCCCGCCTCCAGGAGCTCGGCGTGGACGTGACGTGGGAGGCGGTCCGCGCGCTCGCGCGGGGCGAGGCCGTCGGGCGCCCCCACATCGCGCGCGCCATGGTCGACGCGGGCGCCGTCCGGACGCCCGACGAGGCGTTCTCGTCCCGGTGGATCGGCCAGGGAGGCCGCGCCTACGCCGACCGGTACGCGCTGGAGCCCGCGCGGGCGATCGCGCTCGTCCGCGCGGCGGGCGGCGTCTGCGTGCTGGCGCACCCCCGCGCGCGGCGCCGCGGCTACCTCTTCGCCGACGCGGTCGTCGAGGAGCTGGCCGCCGCGGGACTCGCCGGCGTCGAGGTCGACCACCCCGACCACGCCGCCGCCGACCGCGCCCGCCTCCGCGACGTCGCCGCCGCGCTGCGGCTCGTCCCGACCGGGTCCAGCGACGACCACGGCGCCCTCACCGGCGACCGCCTCGGCGCCGAGACCACCGCGCCGGACGCCTACGCGGCGCTGACCGGCATGATCTGCGACCGCCCCGAGGGCGCCCGCAAAGCACGGTAGGGTTCGTGGCGTGGACGCGCGCATCGAACAGGTGGTGACGTCGGGGAAGCTGACCCTGGACGACACCGAGTACGACGTCGAGAGCAACACCTACATCGTCGGCGACGACGACGAGGTCATCGTGATCGACCCGGCCTACGACGCCGAGGCCATCCTCAAGGAGGTCGGCGAACGCGAGGTCATGGCCGTCCTGCTCACCGACGGCAACGAGCACCACCTCGAAGTGGTGCTGGAGGTCGCCGCCGCCGGCGAGGAGGACGAGGAGAACTGGGCCCCGATCGCCCTGCACCGCGCCGACCGGCTGCTGTGGCGCGACTACTTCGGCCGCCTCGCCAAGGAGGAGGACGACGAGGACGACGCCAAGGCGCTGCGCGCCCTCGAACCCGACATCTGGCTGGAGGACGGCGGGATCTTCGAGATCGGCGAGGCGCAGCTGGAGGTCGTGCACACGCCCGGCCACACGCCCGGCAGCGTCTGCGTCATCAGCGAGCAGCTCGGCGTGCTGTTCTCCGGCGACACGCTGCACCGCGGCCGTCCCGGCTCGATCGGCGGCGTCTACGAGGACCTGCGCAAGCAGCTCAACTCGATCGGCGCGCTGCTGACCCCGCTGCCGAAGGAGCTGCGGGTTCTGCCCGGCCAGGGCGAGGAGACGACGGTCGGCGAGGAGGACGCCCGCTGGGAGACCTGGGGCGCTCTCGCGCAGGAGACCGACGACTGAGCGGATCGACGGGTCCCGTCCGGGGCCGGGACGGGGACGCGGGCCGTGGGCGCTGAGCAGCTGGGCTTCGAGGGCATGCCCCGGCGCCTGTACCCCTGCACGCCGTCCCGCCTGAACACCTGGCTCGACTGCCCCCGCCGGTACCGGATGACCTACCTGGACCGGCCGATGCCGCCGAAGGGCCCGCCGTGGGCGCACAACAGCGTCGGCGCCAGCGTCCACAACGCGCTCGCGGGCTGGTGGAAGCTGCCCGAGCCCGAGCGCACCCCCGCCGCCGCGGGCACGCTGCTCGTCCGCGGCTGGCTCACCGAGGGCTTCCGCGACGAGGCGCAGTCGGCGGAGTGGCGCGAGCGGGCCCGGGAGATGGTCGAGCGCTACGCCGCCGGGCTCGACCCGTCCGACGAGCCGATCGGCGTTGAGCGCACGGTCGCCACCCGCACCGACGCGATCGCCGTGTCCGGCCGCATCGACCGCCTGGACGCCCGCGGCGCCGAGCTCGTCGTCGTCGACTACAAGACCGGTCGGCACGTCCTCACCTCCGACGACGCGCGCGGCTCCCTGGCCCTCGCCATCTACGCGGTGGCGGCGTCCCGCGTGCTGCGCCGCCCCTGCCACCGCGTCGAACTGCACCACCTCCCGTCCGGCGAGGTCGCCGTCTGGGAGCACACTGACGAGTCCCTTCAGCGCCACATCCGCCGCGCGGAGGCCATCGCCGCCGAGGCGTCCGCGGCCGACGACGCCTACCGCGCGCGCGTCCCGGCGCCCCGCCGCGCCGAGGGAGCCGCCGTCGACCACGCCCCGTGGGACGAGCTGTTCCCGCCCCGTCCGGGCAACCTGTGCGCCTGGTGCGACTTCGCCCGCCACTGCCCCGAAGGCCGCGAAGCCGCCCCCCGCAAGGAGCCGTGGGCCGCCCTCCCCGTCGAAGCCTGACCCCTCAGAACCGGGGTCACTCGGCGCGCAGCCGGTCGGGTGCCGCGGCCCGGGTGAGGAAGCGGTTCGACACCAGGGTCACCGCGGACGCGGAGGCGATGGCGACGGCGACCATGAGCAGGGCCCGTGCCGCCATCCAGGCGGCCAGCCCCCAGCTCGCGCTCGTGTAGAGGCCCGCTGCCATGCCGACGGCCGTGGCCAGAGCGGCGGCGGCGCACACCGGGGTCGCCGCGATGATCGTCCGGCGCAGGGCCGTCCGGCGCAGGGCCGCCACCGGCACCCCGGCCGCGGCCAGCGCGGCGGTCGACCGGCCGTCCTCCAGCAGCACCTCGGCCTGGTGCACCACCAGGGCGGTGACCGCCACGAGCAGGGCGAACAGCAGCCCGAGCCAGGTCGAACCGATGCTGACCAGCCAGAACAGGTCGACGCCCGCGTGGTCCACGGCGGCCTGCTGGAGCACGTCCCACTCGATGACGGCGCTGCCGGTGCCGCCCGCGACCACGAGACCGACGACGGCCATGGTGCGGCTCGCGGCCCGCGGATCGGCCTCCAGGGCGCGGGCGGCCAGCAGGGTCTCGGGAGTGCGCGCCC
The DNA here is from genome assembly GCF_900659615.1 of Actinomadura fibrosa. Classification (GTDB taxonomy): domain Bacteria; phylum Actinomycetota; class Actinomycetes; order Streptosporangiales; family Streptosporangiaceae; genus Spirillospora; species Spirillospora fibrosa. The sequence goes on from NZ_CAACUY010000099.1 coordinate 13,913, forward strand.
AGCGGCCGGCCAGGCGGGCCGATGCCAGGATCAGGCGGCCGGCGCCGGCCGCGACGCCGACGGCGGTGAGCGCGCCGCCGAGGTAGAAGAGCGGCACACCGACCTTGTCGACATCCTGCGTCTGGCCGCCGACGACCATGACCAGCACCCCGAGCGGGAGCAGGATCAGCGTGACGGCGGCCGGGGCCGGACGGGACGCGCGGCGGGTGACGCGCACCGGCGAGACGACGACCCGGCGGGACACCCGCAGGCTGGTCACCACCGCGGCGGCCACCACCACGGCGACCACGAGCGGGATCGGCCAGAGCGGGACGGCGTACCGCCCGGTGTCGTGCACGTGGAGGACGGCCATCGCGATCCGCTGCGCGGCCACGTAGCCCAGGCTCCCGATGACCGCGCCGGCCGTGCCGGCGCGCACGGCCTCGACGGCGCCGAGCAGCCGGACGTCCCCCGGCGTGGCACCGGCCAGCCGCAGCGCGGCGAGGCGCCGCTCCCGCGCGGCCTGCGTCACGCGTCCCGCCTGGTGCAGCAGCGCCAGCACCGGGACGACGAGCAGCGCCAGCCCCAGCGCGGTGCCCGGCCGCAGGTCCTCCTCGCTGACCAGGCCCGCCCACTGGGTCACCGTCGTTCCCCGGATCAGCAGCTGGTTCACCGCGCCGAGCAGGAAGAAGGTGGCCAGCGCGGAGCAGCCCACCAGCAGCGGACGCCGGCGCCGCTCGGGACGGGACGCGCCGCGCGCCAGCATCGCGGCGACGGGGAGCAGGACGCGGAACCCGCTCCCGGTCACCGGGTCACCGCCGGGCTCTCGGCCGCGACGCCGTCCCGCACGACGATCTCGCGGTCGGCGTACGCGGCGACCCGGTTGTCGTGGGTGACCAGGACCACGGCGGTCCCGCGCCCCCGGGCCTCCGCGAGCAGCGAGCCGAGCACCTCCTCGCCCGCGACGCTGTCGAGGGCGCCGGTGGGCTCGTCGGCGAACACCACCTCGGGACCGTGGGCCAGCGCGCGGGCGACGGCGACCCGCTGGACCTGGCCGCCGGACAGCTCGCCGGGCCGCAGCGGCGCGCAGTCGCCCGCGCCGAGCCGCTCCAGCCACTCCCGCGCGGCCTCGGCCGCCTTCGCGCGGCTCAGGCCGCCGAACATCAGCGGGACCGCCACGTTCTCCGCGGCGGTCAGCTCCGGCACCAGCCCGCCGAACTGGAAGACGATGCCGAACGCCTCGCGCCGCAGGCGGGTGCGGGCGTTCTCGTCCAGTTCGTCCAGCCGGGTCGCGCCGTAGTGGACCTCGCCCGCGTCGGGGACGAGGATCCCGGCCAGGCAGTGCAGCAGCGTGCTCTTGCCCGCGCCGCTCGGACCGGAGACCGCCACGACCTCGCCGGCGCCGATCGTCACGGACGCGTCGCGCAGCGCCCGCGTCCGGCCGAAGGCCTTGCTGACACCGGACGCTCTTAACAGGGGGCTCATCGGCTCATCTCCTCGGTCAGGTCGGTCAGGCGGCGCACGGCCAGCTCCATCCAGCGCAGGTCCGCGTCCAGGTGGTACAGGGCGAACTCGGCGGCCAGGACCTCGGCGGCGGACGCCCCGGGGACCGTCTTGGCGCGGTTGAGCTCGCGCATCCGCTCCAGGTGCGCGGCGCGCTGCCGGTCCAGAGCGGCACGCGCGTCACCGCCGGCCACCAGAGCCATGATCACCCGGGCGAACAGGGCGGCCCCGACGTAGGGCGCGGGCGGTTCCGTCTCGGCGAGCCACGTCCGCAACCTCTCGCTGCCGTCCGAGGTCAGCCGGTAGAGCGTGCGCTCGGGACCGCCCTCCTGGACGACATCGGCGACCGCCACGAACCCGTCCCGCTCCAGCCGCGCCAGCGTCGAGTACACCTGGCCGTACGGCAGCGGCTTGGCGCCGGGGAGCCGCTGGTCGTGCTCGCGCTTGAGCTCGTAACCGTGCTTGGGCCGCTCGGCGAGCAAGGCGAGCAGGATCTGCGGAGTGGACACGAGAAGGACTATACACTCAATACATACACTGAGTGCATAGCTTGGATCAGAACCCGGCGGCCTCCCGGACCAGCAGGACGGTGCCGCGCCCGGGCACATGCTCCGCATTGAGGATGAGAAGCCGGTTCACGGCGCTGGGCCACCCGTGGACCTTCATGGTGCGGGCGGTCTCCAGCGGAAGGCAGTGCTCCTCGACCCGCCGCAGCGCGGTCTCCAGATCAGGAACCACCTTCTGCGCGCCCACGACCCAGATCGCCCGACCGGCGCCGCCCGTGTAGCCGGGCAACTGGCTCCCGCTGCCCGAAGCGATCACGAGCGAACCGGTCTCCGTGACCGCCGCGACACTTCCCACGCTGACGTCCGGGCTGGCGAGCAGCCGCCGGATGCCATCTGCCTCGGTGGCGCGGTCCATGGCGAGGGCGCGCGGCTTGACGGCCTCGTACCGTCCGCCGCCGTTGATGTCCTCATCGATGCCCGACAGCCGCAGCGTCTCGCTGGCCCCGGTGAACACGCTGGCCCCGTCCGGGATGAGCTCCCGCACACGAGCCCGCGCGGCGGCCATGTCGTCAAGGACCTCCACGGTGAAACCATGCGCGGTCAACGCGGCGGCCGCCCCCTCCAACCGCTGCGCGGACACCGGCTCGCCGAACGACGTCGCCTGGGTGGTCATGATGCCTCAGCCCCTGTTCACTGGTTGGTCGTCTCCACCGTGTTCGACAACACAGCCCTCCGGGATGTGAGGCGGGGCCATCGACCTCACATTCCGGCGCCCTGCCTTGTCGAGATGGTGAGAGATGCGACCAAGGGAGCCGTGACCAGCATGACCACCCGATGCGAGCCAGGACCCGGCCGTCCCGATCCGGACCTGGACGCGGTCATGGGCGAGCGCCGCCGGCTGATCAACGTCGCGTACCGGCTCCTGGGCTCCCTGACGGAGGCCGAGGACGCCGTCCAGGAGACCTACGCCCGCTGGTACGCCATGTCCCGGCCGCAGCAGGACGCCATCGAATCGCCCGGCGCCTGGCTGACAACGGTCTCCTCCCGCATCTGCCTCAACCAGCTCGGCTCGGCACGGGCCCGCCGCGAGACCTACGTAGGCGACTGGCTCCCCGAACCGCTACCCGACCGCACGGACTGGCTCAGCGGACGCCCCGTCAACGCCCTCGACCCGGCCGACCGGATCACCCTGGACGAGTCGGTCGACCTGGCCCTGCTGGTCGTCCTCGAATCGATGACCCCGGCCGAGCGCGTCGCGTTCGTCCTGCACGACGTCTTCTGCCACAGCTTCGCCGAGGTGGCCGAGATCGTCGGCCGGACCCCGGCGGCCTGCCGCCAGCTCGCCTCCTCGGCCCGCCGCCGCGTCCGGGCCGCCCAGCCGTCCGCGACCTCCTCGTCCGAGCGCGCCGGCATCGTGCGAACCTTCAAGCAGGCATGGGAAGCCAAGGACATCAACGCTCTCATCGGCCTACTCGACCCCGACGCGAGGGCGATCGCCGACGGCGGCGGCCTCGCCACGACCTTCTCGCACCCCCTCGAAGGCGCCGAGCAGATCGCCCAAGCCTGGATCGAGATCGCCCACCGCCGCCCCAGCACCATGACGTTCCAAGAACACACGGTCAACGGCCAGCCAGGTCTGACAGCCCAGCAGGACGGCGCCACGGTGACGGTCTTCGCCTTCCAGATCGCCGAAGACCGCATCAAGCGAATCTGGGTGATACGCAACCCCGAAAAACTCCGCGCCTGGACGTCCTGAGAGACGCGTCCCGCAGCAGACTCGCCCCGCTGGACGCGTCTCAGCGGCGCAGGTCGAGCCGCCCGCTCTTCACCGCGCCGACGAACGAAGCCCAGGCCCCCGCCCCGAACCCGAGCACACCCCCGTCAGGGTCCTTGGAGTCCCGAGCCAGCACAACCCGCTCACCCACCGCCACCTCCACGCAATTCCCCTGCTGAGTGCTGTGGCTGCTCGTGTGCCATGGACGAACCTCGACACAATTGCCGACATCAGCGCTGTGGCTGCTCACGCGCCAAGCGCCAATCTCGACGCAGATGCCTTGTTCGCCGCTGTAACTGCTCTTGCGCCATCGCACGCCCGTCATGATCACTTCCCGATCCTCGTTGGTGCGCTACTGAGCGGCTTGGTCAGCCCGGTGATCAACGCGATCGACTCTGCTGGACCAAGTGCTCTGGAGCGCAGCTGATCGAACAGGTCGACGTACTCCTCCACATCTGAGGGATCTTCGAGATAGACGATCCCTCGCCGGTATTGGATATATACGATATCCGGATCCATGGGCTCGGGAAAGCGCAGGAGATTGCAAGCTCCATCCATTGCGGGATGGGCTCCGGCTGAGAAGGGCAAGATCACTATGTTGATATGGTCCAACTTGGACAGTTCGAGCAAGTGGCTCAGTTGCCTGGTCATGACCTCGCGCCCGCCTACCAGCCTGTGGATCACTGCCTCGTTGAGGACGGCCCACATTTTGGGAGCTTCATCACCTAGAATTCGCTCCTGCCTCTTAAGTCGCAACGCGACTCTGCGTTCAACCTCCTCTTCGGGCAACGATCGCAAGCCGGACGACATCACCGCGCGGATATATTCCTCGGTCTGCAATATCCCTGGTATGTGTTCTGATTCGTAGATCAACAACTCGGAGGCTTCGTCTTCGAGCCCGAGGTAGATCCGGAACCACTCCGGGATGGTGCTGGAGTATTGGTGCCACCAGCCGCGCTTTCGGGCGTCTTTGGCGACCTGGAGGAGGGCCTCGCGCTCCTCGCCCGTGATGCCGTAAGCCTCCAGCATCAGGGTGACCTCGCCGACGCGTGCGCCGCTCTGCGCGTTCTCGATCCGAGTGATCGTGACGGGTGCGCAGCCGATGCGCTCCGCCACCTGCTCTCGGGTGAGCCCGGCCTCCTTGCGTAGACGGCGCAGCTCGGCGGCCAGACGGCGCTTGCGGACGGTGGGGCTTCGCCGCGAGGTCACTTTGTCCTCCTTGACGTTCTTTTATGATGACTCGCCTGCAAGATCAAAGAAACAAACTGCGATAGTTCAGTTCGTTCTTGTTGCGAGATGGACGTTCCCACCGCACACTCTGACCGTAGCGTCCATCACGCACGGTAGGTGGGCGGTCACGGGAGTTCGTCGGGAAATCGTGATCGTCCAGGTGCCCGGAGAGAGGCGACCCCGGCGATGTCATCGGAACGATTCCCGCACTTGGTGCGGTTCGGGCTTCTCGCCCATAGAAATCACGAGCGGGGACGGGCGGTGGGCGGGCGATGAGCCGTTATCACCTGGGCAGGTGCGTCATCCCGTCCGCGCCGCGGAATGTGGTCAATGGACGGCGGTGGCTGCTTGAGCGGCTCGGGCCCCTGCTCGGCGATCGGCACAGCGCCTGCGAGGACAGCGTCCTGCTCCTGTCCGAGGCGCTGACGAACGCGATCGTCCACGGGCTGGGCAACGTCGTGGAGGTCGACGCGTTCATCGACGAGGGCGCCGTTCGCGTGGAGGTCATCGACGCCGGCGGCGGTGACCTGCCGCATCTGCTCGACGATCCGTCCGGGGAGCATGGACGGGGCGTCCCGATGATGCGGATGCTCAGCCGAGCCTCGGGCTTCGACCACCTGGACGACGGGCGGCTCCGCGTCTGGTTCGAGGTTCCTCACGGGGGTGATTCCGTACCCGGCCAAAACGAAGGCCGCCGGGTTCACGTCCCGCAGCAGGCTCGTTACGACGGAACGCACACCGAGCCCGCCGCTCCGTCGGGCGACGCGGCCCACCCCGCGGACCACTGACCCCCAGGCGGCGCGGTGCCCCCCGGCTCCGCGCCGCCGCCCTGCCGTCGAACTCCCGCGTCCGCGGCGCGCAGCCGTCCGCGACCCCGCTGTTCCAGGTCGCCCACGATGACGGTGTTCGCATCCGAGGTAGCGGACGTCCGTATCAAGCACATTTGGTTGATACGCGACCCGAAGAGACTCCGTCCTTGGATGGCTGACCGTCCGACCCGGTAGCCGACGGAGGCACCTCGACCACGAAGAACAGGAAGCAGGGCCTGGTCGAGAGGTCGCCGAACGTGTCGGGGAACAGCTCGCGGGCGGCCGGGTCAGGCTGCGGTTCACTGAGGAGCGTGAGGCGGAAGCCCGCGGTGGTGAAGGCAGTGGTCATCGCGTGCAACGGTCTGCGCCAGAACCGCATCCTGGCGGGCTGTCCGTCGAGCGTCCAGGTGAAGCTGTAGCTGCTGGTCGCAAAGTAGTCAGGTCGCGGTTCCTGGAACGTGTAGGCCACGAGAGGGTGATCGACGGACGCGATCAGCCGGCCGCCGGGCCTGAGCACCCGCCGTATCTCGGCCAGTGCCGGTCCCCAGTCCTCCAGGTAGTGCAGCACCAGCGAGGCGACCACGTCGTCGAACGCGCCGTCGTCGAACGGCAGAGGATCGTTCAGGTCCGCCACGTGCAGGGGCACGCCGTCACCCAGCCGGCGCCGGGCCAACTGGAGCATTCCCGCGCTGGCGTCGATGCCGGTGACGGCCGCGCCGCGCTCGCGCAGCGCGGCCGCCAGGGGGCCCGCGCCGCAACCGGCGTCCAGGATCCGGCGGCCGGTCACGTCTCCGGCGAGTGCCAGCATCCCGGGCCGCTCGTAGTAAGCGTTCACGAGACTGTTCTCGGTCTCCGCCGTGTACGCCGCGGCGAAGGCATCGTAGTCATTCACCTGCACCTGGTCCACAGGGTCGGTTCGCCCCTCAGGTGCACCGCCTACTTGGTCCATCGCTGGAGCCTAGTAGGCGCAAGATCCGTTGAGGGGGCTGCAGGAAGGGGACACATCTCCCGCCTGGGCCCTCTCGTTCCGGAGGAACACATCATCGAGCCCGCCGCCCGGCGAGCGCTGTACTTCATCCCGCAGACTCCTGACCGTCTGGGCGGCGCGGTGTCCCTCCGGCCGTGCCGTCGGTCGGGCACGTAACGGCTCGGCGCGCACCGACATCCCGTGCTGGACGACCGCGCCTGCCCAGTCCCATGCGACGATCGGTCGCAACTGTTAACAACGGACGACGGTCCTTCCGGGCCGCGCCCTCATGTCGCCACTGCATCTATGCAGGTAAAAGCACTTTGAGAAGCGTTTTCCGCTTCACTCTTCGTGGAGCCGCTGCCAGTTGGCTCATGCGCATTCTGATGCGCACTAGTTCTTCGTGCGCCGTTGCCCTAGCCTCTCTGGCACCGATGACGGCGTGTGGAGGCGGCAGGCTACCTATGCGGAGCGACTCGAACGACAGCGATCGGCTCGTCACCCGGACAGAGATCGCCCAGCTGGCGGGCACCAGACGAGAGACACTCAGCGTTTGGGCGGGTCGGCACGCCAGTCTTCCCGATCCGGTGCCGATCGGGGGCGTCGAGCGCTTCCACGTCGACCGCGTCCTCGCCTGGCTGGAGGCACGGAAGATCCCCAGCAACTACTTGCGGGACGGTGAGGTCGAAGGCGCGACGTACGCGGACCGGGTACGCGCCGCCTTGCGGCGGAAGCAGACCGGTCAGGACGCTCGGGACGGGCCCGCGGAGAGAATCCTGACCGAGTTGTTCGGACCGCTGGCCGAACGGGTCTGCGGACTCGGTCGACCCGTGTCCTATCTCCTGCTTCTGCTGGCTCTGGTCCTCATCAGGGTCCGTCTGCCGCGTGACTGGGCAGGCGTGCGCGATCTGGTGAGGGATGCCGTCCAAGAACAGAGGGATGCGAACGACGTTCTCAGGGATATCGGGTCCATCGCCGATCGTGCGATGCTCGTCCACGAGGCGCCTTTCAGGGTTGCGGCGCCACTTGAGGAACTGCGGCCGGAGTCGGCAGAGTCCGTGGCCCAGGTGGTGTTTCTGTGCGAAGGCCTCGGCAAGGAGACGGTCCCGCTCCTGCTGGAGCGCTATGAGTCGTGGTCGAAGCCTGACGGTGACAGGGAGCTCTTCACGCCGCGCGGCGTCATGGAGCTGATGGCGGATCTTCTCCTCGGCCAGGATGGGGGGCGCCGCCGATGTCACGACCCATACCTGCGCGGAGGGGAGAGCCTCGCCGCGGTGGCGGAGCGGGTCGGCGACGCAACGCTCTCCGGCGACAGTCCGCATCCCGACAATCTCAGGATCGCGAGCATGCGTCTCATCCTGGACGGGAAGGACGCCGACCTCGCGCAGGGCACGGCTGCACCGTGGAACGAGCCAGCGCCATCCCGTGGAGGATTCGACTGGATCCTGACCAATCCACCCTTCAACCGGAAGGGGGCCCGTCCCCGAGATCGCGAGGACGGGCGCTGGCCGTTCGGGTTGCCGCCCGCCAAGAACCAGAACTACGCATGGCTCCAGTTCGTCATCGTGTCGCTCAACCCTGGCGGGCGGGCCGGCGTGGTGATGCCCAACAAGGCTGCGGTGTCCGACGACAAGGATGAGCGCGCGATCCGCGGGAGGATGCTCGAAAACGGAGCCGTGGAATGCGTGATCTGGCTTCCGTCCAAGCTGTTCGCCGCCACGTCCATTGGGGTGACGCTCTGGTTGCTGAGCGCCCCGGACACGTCCCGCGAACGAGTACTTCTCATCGACGCCAGGCGTATGGGAGCGAGACAGGGGAAAAGGCGGCACCTCTCAAGTGACGAGTGGGAGTCGATCCTCGCCTGCTACCGCTCGTGGAAAGCAGGCGAGGAGGAGTTCGTCGCCTCGCTGCTTGGAGGCGGGACGGCGGTGTCCGTCTCCATCGAGGAACTGGGCGAGCGGGGATACTCACTCAACCCCTCCGACTACGCGTCGGCGGTAGAGGACTCCACAGAGGACGACCTCGCCGGTTCGTGGCCGGACGCGGCGTTGGACGAGGCGCTGACCCACGCCGCCTCGGCCGACCGAGGCGTCAGAGGGCTCCGCGTCCGGCAGCGGGAGTCTTATCGGGACGAGGTGTACGCGGATCGGCGGCGAGTGTCGCTCGACGACTTGTGCGACCTCAAGTCCGGGCCGACTCACGGACGATTGAAGAGTGCCGCGCGCTCTGACACGGGTGTCCCCGTCGTGATCCCGCGACACCTGCGCGACCGGCGAGTCGCCGCGGACGACGCCGAGCAGTTGACCATCGAGGCGGCGGCGAGCCTTCGCAATTTCGCGCTCCAGGAGGGGGACGTCCTCGTCGTCCGGACCGGGACGCCTGGGCCCGTCGCGCTCGTCGGCGCCGGTCAGAGCGGATGGATCTTCGACACCCGGCTGGTGCGGGTGCGGCGCAAGCCGTCCGCCGAACTCGATCCCGAGTACCTCCTCGCCTTCCTCTCACTTCCGGCGACCAGGACGTGGATCGACGAGCGCGCGGCCACTGCCACCGCGATCCCCTCCATCGGCGCCAAGGCGCTGGGACGGCTGCCGGTCGTCCTGCCGCCGCTCGACGAGCAGCACCGCATCGGGGCGGCGCTGCGCGCCCTCGATGACCAGATCGCCGCCCATCGCGAGCTCGCGGAGACCGCTGAGCGGGCCCGCGCGACGCTCGTCACCGGGCTCATCACCGGCCCACTGACCCTTGACTGATCCAGGAGGACACCGATGTCACCTTCGGTGAACACGGTGAAGATCTTGCTCATACTCGTCGCGGTGCTGCTCGGAACGAACGTCGGCCTGATCGCCGGGATGCTGCGGCGGGCGGACGGCGGCTCGATGCCCGACGCGATCCAGTTCGGCGGCGGCGCCTTCGGTGGCACCGTCGCCGTCGTCTTCATCGCCATCGGGTTCTGGTATGGCGTCCAAAACCGGGACCCCTGATCGGCACGATGCTCTCCGTCATGGCGGCTGGGGTCAGTGGGGGGTGAGGGATTTTTGGGTGGGCCAGCGGCGGGGGTCGCGTAGGCCGTAGAGGCCCTTGGAGAGGTCGTAGCCTTCGGCGGCCAGGCGTTGCCTGGCGCGTTCCAGCATGTCGCGGGTGGGCTTGGCGAACGCGTAGTCGTGGAGGCGCTCGGGGACCGCGTTCATCGCGAGGCGGAACGAGCGGAGCGCCGCCGTCACGGCGGGCTGCGGTATCTCGGGCAGCGCGCCGTACATCTGGCGGGCCCAGTCGGGGAGCGAGTAGTAGCAGAGCGCGCCGAACGGGAAGTAGCCCGGCTTGCCCGGGGCGAGGTACTTCAGGTTCTCCGGCATCGTCGGCCACATCAGGAACCGGACGGTCTCCGCGGCCTCCTCGGTGACGCGCAGCTGGGGGCGCATGGACGCGAGGTACGCCTCCATGTCCGCGACGGTTCCGGGGACGTCCTCGGGGTGCAGGCCGACGTGGGCGGCGGCGTGGCGCTGCTCGTCCAGGTACTTGTCGGCCATGGCGTCGGTCAGCGGCAGCCCGGCCCGGCGCGCCACTTCGAGGTAGGAGTAGACCTCGGCGCAGTGGACCCAGAGGAGCAGTTCGGGCTGGTCCAGGCGCTCCTTCTTGCCGGTGTCGTGGTTGAGGATCCGCAGGCTGCGGTGGATCCCGCGGACGCGGGCGGCGAGTTCCTCGATCTCCTCGGGGCTGCCGAACGTCGCCACGCCCACGAAGTCGGACGTGCGCTGGAGCCGTCCGAACGGGTCCTCCCGGAAGTTGGAGTTCTGCCAGACGCCCCACATGGCCATCGGGTGCAGGGCCTGAAGCATGAGGCTGCGCACGCCGCCGACCCACATGGACCGGTCGATGTGGACGCGCCAGGTGACGCTTTCGGGCGGTTGGACGGTCGCGGGCATCGGCACCTCACCGGGGAATCGTGAGACAAACTGATGTAAGTGTGTCATTACTGCGGACGCTTCATGACACCGACCCCCCGGATAAGGCATCCCCCGGGAGAGCTACCGGAGGCGTCCGCTCACTGGTGATTCCCGCCCGGCCTCGCGTTCCTAGCGTTGCCCATGCGTCGCCGAAAGGGCGGCGAACCCCCAAGGAGGTCACCATGAGCACGCCACCGTTGGAGCATCCCGGACGGATACGGCGGATCGTCCGGCATCCGCTGGGCTGGATGCTGGTCGGGATCCTCGCCATGATCGTCATTGCGGGCCTGACCGCGACGGAGCCGGACTCGATCCCCGGAGCCGTCGTTCCGCTGATCGGCGCGGTCGCGGCGGTCGCGGTCTACCGGCTGATCATGCGGTACGCCGGACGGGACACACCGGAGATCGCCCGGAGCGGAGCCGGTCGCGAGGCGCTGCTCGGCGCCGGGATCGGACTGGGATTCGTGCTGGTCTCGGTGGCGCTGATCGCGCTGTTCGGCGGCTACTCGTTCGGCCGGGCGGACGGCGGAGGCGTCGTCACCGTCCTCGTGACCACGGCCGCGGTGCAGATGGGAGCGGCCGTCACCGAGGAGCTGATGCTCCGCGGCCTCGCCCTCCAGGCCCTGGAGCGGCTGCTCGGCAGCCGGGCCGCGCTCGCCGCCACCGCCGCGCTGTTCGGCCTGCTGCATCTGGGCAACCCGGACGCGACGCTGTGGAGCTCGGTCGCGATCGCGGTGGAGGCCGGCGTCCTGCTCGGGGCGGCGTTCCTGTGGCGGCGCAGCATCTGGTTCGTCGTCGGGCTCCACTTCGCCTGGAACACCACGGAGGAGCTGCTCGGCATCCCGGTGTCCGGCCACGCGTCCGACGGGCTGCTGGCGGTGGACGTGAGCGGTCCGTCCCTGCTGAGCGGCGGTGCGTTCGGGCTGGAGGCGTCGATCGTCCCGGTCCTCGTGAGCGTGCTGATCGCGGCCCGTATGCTCGTCCTCGCCCGGCGGGACGGCGGTCTGCGGCGCCGGCCGGCTCCCCGCCCATGACGTCCGGAGAGGGACACCGTGAAGCTCAAGCCGCTCGGCCGGCCATGGGACCACGACGTGGCCCTGGCGGCGGTCATGACCGTGCTGGCCTTCACCCCGACGCTGGCGGCGGCGGGTGCGGACATGGGCGATCTGCCCGTGCGTCCGGCGGACGCGTGGGCGGTGGCGCTGACCCTGGCGCAGACGCTGCCGCTGGCCGTCCGCACGCGGTGGCCCGCGGTGTGCCTGGCGGTGGCCGGCACCGCGTTCGCGCTGCACCAGGCGCTGTCCTACCCGAACACGTTCGGCAGCATCGGCCTCTACCTGGCCCTGTACGCGGCGGGCGCGCACCAGGAACGGTTCCGGCGCGGGCTCGGCGCGCTCGCGACCGGCGGGTACGTCGCGCTGGCGGTCGCGCTGCACCGCCTCGGCTCGCCGGAGCGGCCCCTCGACTTCCTCGCCTACTACTCGATACTCGTGGTGTTCTGGATGGCGGGGACGGGCATGCGGCGCCGGCGGAGCGATGAGGCTGAGCGTCGGCGGCTGACCGCGAAGGAGGCCACGGCGGACGAGCGGGCGCGCATCGCCCGCGAGCTGCACGACGTGGTGACCCACCACGTGACCGCGATGGTCGTCCAGGCCGAGGCGGCCCAGTACCTGCTGCCCGCGGCGCCCGACCGGGCCGGCGAGTCGCTGTCGGCCATCGGCGGCACCGGGCGGCGGGCGCTGGCCGAGCTGCGGCACCTCCTCGGCGTCCTGGAGGCGACCGGCGAGGCGGTGCCGGCGGACCGTGCCCCGACGCTCGGGAAGATCAGCGATCTGGTGGAGCGGGCCCGGCTGTCCGGGCAGCCCGTCGAGCTGACGGAGGAGGGCGTGCGGCGGCCGCGGGGCGTGGACGTGGAGCTGGCGGCCTACCGGGTCGTCCAGGAGGCGCTCACCAACGCGATCAAGTACGCTGCCGGACGTCGGACGGCCGTCCTCGTCGGGTACGGCGACGCGCACATCGAGATCGAGGTGACCACCGACGGGTCCGCGGGCGCCGCGCCGCCGGAGCCGGACCTGTCGGGCGGGCGCGGCCTCGGCGGCCTGCGCGAGCGGGTCCGGATGCTCGACGGCGACCTCGTCGCCGGGGCCCGGCCGGACGGGGGCTTCCGCGTCCGCGCCCTGATCCCGTCGAGGCCCGTCCAGGAGTGACCGATGAGCGACTCCCCGCCGATCCGGGTGCTCGTCTGCGACGACCAGGCGCTCGTGCGCACCGGCTTCGTCACGATCTTCGGCGCGCAGCCCGACATGGAGGTCGTCGGGGAGGCCGAGGACGGGCCCGCGGCGGTGGAGGCCGCGCTGCGGCTGCGGCCCGACGTGGTCGTGATGGACATCCGGATGCCGCTCATGGACGGCATCGAGGCGACCCGGCGGCTGGCCGGACCGGACGCCGGCACCGCCGCGAAGGTGCTGGTCGTCACGACGTTCAACGTCGACTCGTACGTGTACGAGGCGCTGCGGGCGGGGGCGAGCGGCTTCCTGCTGAAGGACGCGCCGCCCGGCGAGCTCGTCAACGGCGTCCGGACGGTCGCCCGCGGCGAGGCGCTCCTCGCGCCCTCGGTCACCCGCGAGCTGATCGGCCATTTCGCCGAGCGGCTCCGCCCGGCGGACACGTCCCGTCCGGCGCGGGAGGAGGTCCTGAACGCGCTGACGCCGCGGGAGGCCGAGGTCCTCGAACAGATGGCCAACGGTCTGTCGAACGCCGAGATCGCCGAGGCGCTGTTCATCACGTCGGAGACGGTGAAGACCTACGTCTCGCGCATCCTCGCCAAGCTGCACCTGCGCGACCGCGTCCAGGCGGTCGTCCTCGCCTACCGCGTGGGCCTGCTCCCCACCGGCGACTGAGCCCTACCGGCGCTCCGCGCGGTACCGGCGGACGAGCCCGATCACCTCGTGCTTGAGGTCGCCCACGAACTCCGCGTCCGGGATGTCCATGAACTCGTCGGTCGAGACCCAGCGGAGCTCCGAGTGGTTCGCGGACACGGGCTCGCCCGTCCCGGCCCGGCGGCAGAGGAAGCGGATCCCGGGAATGACCGGCTCGCCGGGCTCCCGGATCGTGTAGAGGACGTGCAGGTCCTCCAGGACGTCGACGTCGAGGCCGAGTTCCGAGCGGAAATGGCGGCGGACGCCGTCCGCGAACGCCTCCGACCGCCGCAGCTGACCGCCGCAGCCCTCCAGCAGCCCCGGGAACAGGCGCCGCCCGGGGGACCGCCGCGCCACCAGCAGTTTCAGCCGGCCGCCGTCCTCGGCCAGGCACGTGCCCGCCACATGGACCTCCGGTGTCTCGCGGAGCCGCTCGCGCGGGATGAACTGCGACGCGATCTCCCCGGTCACCCAGACCCGCGCGGGCGCCATGCCGCGCAGGATCCGCTCCTGCTCGACGAAGTCCCCGGCGTCGCGGGGAAGGTCCGGGAAGTCGTCGCGGTCGACGATCACGCCGTACGGGCGCGCCTCGTTGCACAGCCGAGCCGACTTGTTGACGTTGTGGCCCGCGAGGTCGCCGTCCACGGCGATGACCCGGCCGCGGACGACGCCCCAGCCGAGGTGCAGCTCGGCCTCGTGGCCCACCCTCCGGCCGAACTCCCGGCAGTGCCGGGCGAAGTCGGCGTCGACCTGCCGCACCGCCGACAGCGTCCGGCCGAGCAGCCGCGTCACCTCGGCGCGGCTGAGGTCCTCGCCGATGCGCCGGTAGATCAGCGCCCCGTCCCCGCGCGACCTGATCTCGAACGCGGGCGCCCGGAACCGGGACCGCAGGATCGCCATGAAGCCGTCCACGAAGCCGCGGAGGTTCACGAAGACCTCGTTGGCCTCGGACCACCGGCTGAACCCGCGCACATCAGTGAAGATCACGAGCGCGTTGACGCCTTCGACCACCCCGGCCCTCCCGTGTCCCTTCCCGCGACGGACCACGAGGATCTCAGGAGTTCCCGCGGTGTGCGAGAGCACGCTCCGGGGGAGCGTCAGCGGAGGTCGCGTTCGGCCTGGTTCCAGAACGCCAGGAGGGCGCCCGCGGTCGTCTCGGGGGCCTCGACGGCGGGGGAGTGGGCGGCGCTCGGGATGACGACCTTGGCGGCGTTCAGCCGCTCCGCCATGGCGGCCTGGACGCGCGGGTCCCAGACGTCGTCGTCCTCGCCGTACAGGACGAGGATGCGCAGCCCGGCGTCCTCGGCGTGCTTGGCGAGCTCGTCGACGCGGTCGGGCGCGCCGAGCAGCTCGCGGGCCATGCAGACCAGCCCGGTCTCGGAGTTGCCGAGCGTCCGGGCCTTGAGGAAGGCGACGATGTCGGCCTGCAAGCCGCGCCCGACATAGCCGGGTTCCAGGCTGACCGACCAGATCGTCTGCATGCCGAGCTGCGGGATCGCGTCGCGGAGGGCCTGCGCCTTCGCGGCGGCCTGCCCGGTGACGGCGGCCGGGCCGGAGCTCATCAGCGTGTAGGACGCCGGGAGGACCCGTCCGGACAGGACGGTCTCGCGGGTCACGAGCCCGCCGAAGGAGTGGCCCACCAGGTGCACGGGCTCCGGGCCGAGGACGTCCACGAGGGCGGCGATGTCCTCGCCGAGGGCGGCGCGGCCGTAGGCGTCGGGGTCGTCGGGGCCCTCGGACTCGTACTGGCCGCGCAGGTCGATGGCGACGACGCGGCGGCCGGACGCGGCGAGCGTCTGCAGCACCGCGAGGAAGTCCTCCTTGCTGCCGGTGTAGCCGGGGACGAGGAGGGCCGGGCATCGCTCGGTCACGCCCGACCCCGGAAGGGCCTCCAGGGCGGCGAACCGGCCGCGGGAGGTCTCGATCGTCGTCCGGACGACACCGGGGGGCAGGGCGAGGAACCGGGGCGTGCTCACAGGGTGCAACCATACCAATCTGGGGGGACGGGGCCGCCGGGCCGAAGATCCGCGGGCGATGCCGGGTGATACCGTCCAGCACGTGGATTCGAGACCGGCCGTCTCCGCGCACCGGCGCGACGAGGCGGGCCTGACGGGCCTGCGGGACGCGGTGGACTCCGGGGCCGAGTACGTCGAGATCGACGTCCGCCGGGCGGCGGACGGGACGCTGGTCGTGCACCACGGCGCGGAGCTCGGCGGCCTCCCGCTGAAGCGGCTCACCTACCGGCGGATCACCGAGCTTGCGCCGCGGCCCGTGCCGCGGGTCGCCGAGGCCATGGAGATCATCGCCGGCCGGGCGCGCGGGCACATCGACCTGAAGGAGCGCGGCTGCGAGCACGAGGCCGTCGCGCTCGCGCTGAAGGCGTTCGGGCCGGAGGAGTTCGTGGTCACGACCCGCGAGGTCGCCTCGCTCGTGGAGATCAAGCGGAGCTTCCCGCACGTGCGGACCGCCCTGTCGGTGGGGCGGAGCCTGTGGGAGCGGGGCGCCGCGCGGGACTTCGCGCCGCTGCGGATGATCCGCGGTGCGGGCGCCGACATGGTCGCGCTCAACCACCGGCTGGCCCGCGTCGGGGTGCTGCGGCAGTGCGCGCGGGCGGGGTTCCCCGCCATGATCTGGACGGTGAACGCCGAGCCGCTGATGCGCCGGTTCCTCGGCGATCCGCGCGTCGCCGTGCTGGTCACCGACCACCCCGGCACCGCCTTGGCCCTCCGCGACACCGCCCGCTGAGCACCCGCCCAAGGCGCGATTCGGGCTCGCTGTGCGATCCCGGGGCTCTCTTGAGCCATCGTGGGCATGCGGAAACCGCGAGATCACGGGGGTTTCCGTGATCTCGCAGTTGCCGATGTCAGGCGGTCTGCGACGCCTCGGGCGTCCCGCCGCGCTCGGCGGCGGGCTTGCCCGCGCGGGTGCGGCGCCGGGTGCGGCTCCGCTTGCGCTCGGTCGCGACGGCGTCCACGACGTTGCCGGGCGCCTCGCATCGACGTCGACGAGCTGGTCGACCGCGACCGGTCGCTCAACGAAGG
>NZ_CAACUY010000100.1 GCF_900659615.1 Actinomadura fibrosa
CGCGCGCCGCGGCCCGGCCCTCCTCCAGCAGCCCGAGGACCTGCCGCGCGTACCCCGCGTACACGGCCCCGGCGGCGGTCAGCCGCACCCCCCGCCCGACCCGCCGGACGAGCGGGACGCCGAGCTCCCGGGTCAGCGCCGCCACCGCCGCCGACACCGCGGACTCGGTCACGTACAGCTCCCGCGCCGCCGAACGGACGGAGCCGGTGTCGGCGAGCGCCACGAGCGTCCGCAGCCGGTTCTCCGTCACAGGCGGCCTCCTGGTTGAAGCAAATGCTCAAGCTTCACCGTAGAACACTTGATGGACAGCGCAAGTGTTGTCGGGTCACCCTCGGAGCGTCCACGGTTCCACGTGACCGGGACGCGGCGCCCGCCCCCTTCCCCTGGGCATGCCGTCCTTCGCGGGGCGGGCGCCGCGTCCCGCCGGTCGGCAGAGGAGAAGCGGCGATGAGCGCGGGCAGATGGTCGGCGGGCGTGATCCCGTACGCGGAGATGGGCTACTGGCGCCCGGACTACCAGCCGAAGGACAGCGACATCCTCGCCGCCTTCCGGATCACGCCCCAGCAGGGCGTCCCCCCGGAGGAGGCCGGCGCGGCCGTCGCGGGCGAGTCGTCCACCGCCACCTGGACCGTCGTCTGGACGGACCGGCTCACCTCCTACGAGAACTACCAGGCCAAGTGCTACCGGGTGGAGCAGGTACCGGGCCAGGAGAACCAGTTCATCGCCTACATCGCCTACGACCTCGACCTGTTCGAGGAGGGGTCGATCGCGAACCTGACCTCGTCCATCATCGGGAACGTCTTCGGGTTCAAGGCGCTCAAGGCGCTCCGCCTGGAGGACATGCGGATCCCGCCCCACTACGTCAAGACGTTCCAGGGGCCGGCGCACGGCATCGTGATGGAGCGCGAGTACCTCGGCAAGTTCGGCCGGCCGCTGCTCGGCGCGACCGTCAAGCCGAAGCTCGGCCTGTCGGCCCGCAACTACGGCCGCGTCGTCTACGAGGCGCTGCGCGGCGGCCTCGACTTCACCAAGGACGACGAGAACATCAACTCGCAGCCGTTCATGCGCTGGCGCGACCGCTTCCTGTACTGCATGGAGGGCGTGAACAGGGCGCAGGCGTCCACGGGCGAGGTCAAGGGCCACTACCTCAACGTCACCGCCGCGACGATGGAGGACATGTACGAGCGCGCGGAGTTCGCCCGCGACCTCGGCAGCGTCATCGTCATGATCGACCTGACCATCGGGTACACCGCGATCCAGTCCATGGCGAAGTGGGCGCGCAGGAACGGCCTGATCCTGCACCTCCACCGCGCCGGGCACTCCACCTACACGCGGCAGAAGAACCACGGCGTGAGCTTCCGCGTCATCGCCAAGTGGATGCGCCTGGCGGGCGTCGACCACATCCACGCCGGGACGGTCGTCGGCAAGCTCGAAGGCGACCCGAACAGCGTCGCCGGGTTCTACGACACCCTCCGCCTCGACAAGATCGCCGCCGACCCGGTCAAGGGCCTGTACTTCGACCAGGAGTGGGCCTCGCTGCCGGGGACGATGCCCGTCGCGTCCGGCGGCATCCACGCCGGGCAGATGCACCAGCTCCTCCACTACCTGGGCGAGGACGTCGTCCTCCAGTTCGGCGGCGGGACGATCGGCCACCCGATGGGCATCGCCGCCGGCGCCGCCGCCAACCGCGTCGCGCTCGAAGCGATGATCAAGGCGCGGAACGAGGGCCGCGACTTCCTGGCCGAGGGCCCCGACATCCTCCGCAAGGCCGCCAAGCACAGCCGGGAACTGGACGTGGCGCTGTCCACCTGGGGCGACATCACGTTCACCTACGAGTCCACCGACACCCCCGACGTCGTCGAGACCCCTGTGAGCGTGTGACATGAGGATCACCCAAGGCACCTTCTCGTACCTGCCCGAGCTCACCGACGACGAGATCACCCTCCAGGTCGCCTACGCCCTGGACCGCGGCTGGCCCTGCTCCATCGAGTTCACCGACGACCCACACCCGCGCAACTCCTACTGGGACATGTGGGGGCTGCCGATGTTCGACCTCACCGACCCGGCGGGCGTCCTGTACGAGGTGAAGGAGTGCCGCAAGGCCTACCCGTCCCACTACATCCGGCTCAACGCCTACGACGCGAGCTACGGGCGGCAGACCACGGCGCTGTCGTTCATCGTGCAGCGCCCGCCCGAGGAGCCCGGCTTCCGGCTCGACCGCGAGGAGACCTCCGACCGGCGCGTCCGCTACCGGATGCACCCCTACGCGCTCGACCGCCCCGCAGGCGACCGCTACGGGCTCGACCGTCCCGAGGGCGACCGTTGAGCGACAGGCTCGGGTTCGGTATGCGCCCGTCCGAGAACGGTTCCCCGGTGGTTCCTCTCGACGACCCCGCCACCGGGGAACCGCTACCGGACGGTAAGGCACCGGACCCGCTCCCACCCGACGCGCTCATCGACCTCGCGAAGGAACGCGCCGAATCCCACGCCGACGAGGTCCTGGACGCCCTGGACGCCGAACTGGTCGGGCTCGTCCCGGTCAAGACCCGCATCCGGGAGATCGCCGCGCTCCTCCTCGTCGACCGCGTCCGCGCCCGCTTCGGCATCGACTCCGGACGTCCCAACCTGCACATGTGCTTCACGGGCAGCCCCGGGACGGGCAAGACGACCGTCGCCGTCCGCCTGGCGGAGCTCCTGCACCGCCTCGGCTACGTCCGCAAGGGCCACCTCGTCTCCGTGACCCGCGACGACCTCGTCGGCCAGTACGTCGGCCACACCGCGCCCAAGACCAAGGAGGTCCTCAAGAGGGCCATGGGCGGCGTGCTGTTCATCGACGAGGCGTACTACCTGTACCGGGCCGAGAACGAGCGCGACTACGGCCAGGAGGCCATCGAGATCCTCCTCCAGGTCATGGAGAACCAGCGGGACGACCTCGTCGTCGTCCTCGCCGGCTACAAGGACCGCATGGACTCCTTCTTCGCGTCCAACCCCGGCATGAGCTCCCGGATCGCCCACCACATCGACTTCCCCGACTACGAACCCGCCGAACTGGAGGCCATCGGGCACCTGATGATGGACCGTGAGGGCTACCAGCTCGCCCCCGAGGCCGAACCCGTCTTCCGCGACTACCTCGACCGGCGCCGCACCAGGCCCCGCTTCGCGAACGCCCGGTCCGTCCGCAACGCCATCGAACGGGCCCGGCTCCGCCACGCGAGCCGCCTCCTCGCCGACGGCGGCGAGGTCGACCGCGCCGCCCTCACCACCCTCCGCGCCGAGGACTTCCTGGCCAGCCGCGTGTTCACCTGACCCACAACCGCTACCGGCCGGTAGGGCAAGCCCTCAAGAGTGCGATCGTGCTCACACTCGTTCCAGGGATGCACCTCCACATGTCCTAGTGTTGGCACCATCGACATGACGATGTGGGGGAGAAGTTGCTGAACCCTGAGGATCTGTACGAGCTCGACACCGACATCCCGGAAATGACCGGGCCGGTGCTGCTGCACAGCCTCGACGGCTTCGTGGACGCCGGCTCCACCGGGCAGCTCGTCCGCGAGCACCTCCTGGAGGCCCTGGAGCACCGCGTCATCGCCCGCTTCGACGTCGACTCGCTGATCGACTACCGCGCGCGCCGCCCGAGCATGACCTTCGACCGCGACCACTGGGCGTCCTACGACGCCCCCGAACTGGTCGTCCGGCTGCTCCGCGACGACGTCGGCAGCCCCTTCCTCATGCTGTCGGGCCCCGAACCCGACCGGCTCTGGGAGGGCTTCACCGGCGCCGTCGTCCACCTCGTCGAACGGCTCGGCGTCGAGCTGGCCGTCGGGTTCCACGGCATCCCGATGGGCGTCCCGCACACCCGCCCCGTCGGCCTGACCTCGCACGCCACCCGCCCCGAGCTCGTCACCCGCAACTCCTGGTTCGACAAGGTCCAGGTCCCGGGCAGCGCCGCCGGGCTGCTGGAACTGCGGCTCGGCGAGGCCGGGCACGACGCCCTCGGCCTCGCCGTCCACGTCCCCCACTACCTCGCCCAGTCCGCCTACCCGGCCGCCGCCCTCGCCGCACTGGAGGCGATCGTGGCCGCCACCGGCCTCGTCCTGCCCACCGAGCGGCTCCGCGAGGCCGCCGCCCGCACCGACGCCGACATCGCCGAGCAGGTCGAGGGCAACGACGAGGTCGAGAAGGTCGTCCACGCCCTGGAGCAGCAGTACGACGCCTTCGCCGGCGCGTCCGAGCGCGAGAACCTGCTCGCCGAGGCCCAGGACATGCCCACCGCCGAGGAGCTCGGCGCCGAGTTCGAGCGCTTCCTCGCCGAGCAGGACGGCCCCGAGACCCCCTCCTGACCTGGAGGCCCCGGGGGGCTGGGAGCCGCCCCCAGGGGCCTGATCCGGTATATCCCCGCGACCGCTGGGTAGGCGGACCGCAGGGGGTTACCGATGAACGCCAACACCACGACGCCGGTCGCCGCGTCCCTCGCCGGCGCACCGAACCTGTGATCACCATCGACTCCGGCGACGCCGCGCTGCCCGGCGACCTGACCATCCCGGACGAGGCGACCGGCATGGTCGTCTTCGCGCACGGCAGCGGCAGCTCCCGGCACAGCCCCCGCAACCGCGCCGTGGCAGACGGCCTCAACGCCGCCGGCGTCGGCACCCTCCTCATCGACCTGCTCACCGAGCACGAAGGGCAGCTCGACGCCGTCACCGCCCACCTCCGCTTCGACATCGAACTGCTCACCATGCGCCTCATCGGCGCCGTCGACCGCCTCGCCGAGGGCTTGGAATCGGCCCCCGTCACCGCCGGCCTCGCCATCGGCCTCTTCGGTGCCAGCACCGGCGCCGCCGCCGCCCTCGCCGCCGCCGCGGCCCGCCCCGACAAGATCGCCGCCGTCGTCTCCCGCGGCGGCCGCCCCGACCTCGCCGGCCCCTCCCTGCCCCGCGTCCACGCCCCCGTCCTGCTGATCGTCGGCGGTCAGGACACCGAGGTCCTCGACCTCAACGAGCGGGCACGCAAGCGCCTCGACCACGCCGAACTCCACGTGATCTCCGGCGCCACCCACCTCTTCGAGGAACCCGGCGCCCTCGAAGAGGTCACCACCCAGGCCGCCGAATGGTTCAACCGCCACCTGTGACGCATCGTCACCGCCCGCCCGGGGCAGCATGACCCCATGGCCGACGTCATCGTCGTGGGCGCGGGCCCGGCGGGCTCCGCGGCCGCGTGCCACCTCGCCCGCGCCGGACTCGACGTCCTCCTCCTGGAGAAGACCGCGTTCCCCCGCGAGAAGGTCTGCGGCGACGGCCTCACTCCCCGCGCCGTCCACGAACTGATGACCCTCGGCATCGACCTCACTACCCCCGGCTGGTTCCGCACCGAGGGCATCCGCCTCACCGGCGCCGGCCGCACCCTGGAGCTCCCCTGGCCCGACGGCGCCTTCGGCCTCACCCGCACCCGCGCCGACCTCGACGAACTCCTCGCCCGCAACGCCGTCGCCGCCGGCGCGACCCTCCTGGAGAACACCAAGGCCACCGCCCCCCTCCTCGACCACACGAACCGCGTCATCGGCGTCCGCACCCCCACCTCCGACCACCACGCCGCCCTCGTCGTCGCCGCCGACGGCGCCTCGTCCCGCCTCGCCGTCGCCCTCGGCCTCCGCCCCCGCGCAAACCGTCCCATCGGCGTCGCCGCCCGCCGCTACTACCGCAGCCCCCGCCACGACGACGCCCACCTGGAGATCGACTTCGACCTCGCCCCCGCCGGCTACGGCTGGATCTTCGGCATGGGCGACGGCACCTGCAACGTCGGCGTCGCCTTCCTCCGCACCGCCCACGCCGACTACCGCCGCCTCCTCGACCAGTGGCTGGCCCCCCTTCCACCCGAATGGGCCCTCACCCCCGCCAACGCCACCGGCCCCGTCCGCGGCGCCGCCCTCCCCATGGGCTTCAGCCGCCAGCCCCACTACGTCCCCGGCCTCCTCCTCACCGGCGACTCCGGCGGCATGATCAACCCGTCCACCGGCGAAGGCATCGCCTACGCCCTCCAAGCCGCCCGCCTGGCCGCCGACACCATCACCACCGCCCTCTCCCGCCCCACCCCCGGCCAACGCGAACGAACCCTGTACGGCTACCCGTCCACCCTGAAACAGGCCCACGGCAGCACCTTCACCCTCGGCCGCGCCTTCACCGCCGCCCTAGAACACCCGTCCGTGATGCGCCTGGCCACCCGCCAGGCGCTCGCCCACCCATCCCTGACGCACTTCGCCCTGAAAGCCCTGGGCGACTTCCCAACCCCCACCACCCCGCGCCTCCCCGACCGCCTCGCAGCAGCCCTAACCAAGATCACCCCACCCTCCTGACCGCAGCCCACGGCCGCCCCGTCCCGTTTCGCGAACGCCCCCACGAACCGGGTACGCTTTCCCGGTCACGAGCACGCGGGCGCGTAGCTCAGGGGTAGAGCACTCGCCTTACAAGCGAGTGGCCGCAGGTTCGAAACCTGCCGCGCCCACCACCAAAAAGACCCCGTTCCAGGTGAAGGGAAGCGGGGTCCCATGCCATTAGCCCACGGGTGCGAGGCCTCATGAGGCATTAGCCTCCCGCACCTCACTCTTAGATAGGCCGGAGCTAGTCCGGCACCGCCCGCCGTCCCAGCTCCACCCGAGACTGGGGGACGTTGCCACGAATACGAGCGTTGATAGGCCCGATGACGCCGTGCGGCACACCTGTCCCGAGAGCCTCCGTCATCTTCTCGGCCAGCTGCGTGGGGCTTGGCGCCTCTATGAGCACCCACCAGGCCGTGCAAGGCATCACCGCCCACCAGCGCAAGGTGTGGCTACCGAACCACACCGACGAGCCGGGGAAGCGACGCTGCAGGGTGAGGACGGCGGCCGTGACGTCGTCAGGGACGCGTCCGCCAGCCCGACTCATGACGATGGCTGTCGCGGCGTGGGGTCGGCGATGAAGGCCGTGATCTGCTCGGCGGCGCCGTCCACGTCCGAGACCGGGTGCAGGTTGTCGACGCGCCACCAGGAGAACTGTCCTTTGGTCTTGCTGATGACGACGTAGCCGATGACCTCCAGAGCTGTTCCGCCCGGTCGCGCAATCGTCAGCCCTGGAATCGCGTCACGCATCTGTACGCAGACTCCACGCCTGGCCAGAGCCCGGCAGAGGTCACCCAGCAGCCGAAGCTCGGTGTCTCGGGACATGTTGAACTGCATCACTGCCCTCGTTCCGTTGGAAGGCAGAGCCGGTGACGCGGGAGCCCACCCGGTCGCCGCGCGTGATCACAACGGGGTTGGCATGATCACACGTGGAGCACCCTCGACCGCGCCACCGGCCTGCCGATTGGGATGTCTTTCGACCGTCAGCAAGACCGGTCACGGGCGGTCATTGGCCACCAGCAGGCCCGGCAGGCTGCGGTGCAGATGGACGCCCAGACCCAGCTTGAGCAAAACCGCGTACAGCTCCATCAAGAGCGGCAACTCGTCCTGGTGATGGCTCACGATGCCGCCTCCTGCCGCTCCGGTTCGGAGCCGGTACCCAGACAGTCAGGGCAGTCGTCCTGGCGCCTTTCGGCCGGGACGCCCGCGACGTGTCCGGGCGCCAACGTCCGTCGCGACACCCGCCGCTTGAAGCCGCGTCCGCCGCAGGAGGTGCAATCGCTCGCCATGACGCAACCGTGCCAACGAACCACGTCGCGTCACGAGGCCACGATCATCTCGTCTCGGACGTCAACGTCTTGCAACTGTCTCGACTTTGTCTCGTCTTCTGTCGCACGACGGTTCTAGCCTGAGGACGTCACAGAGAGGACGGGCCGGTGACCTCCCAACCGATCCTGCTTCAAGTCGTCATCCGCGAGCGGCGCCTTCACCGCTACGGGACCTTCCGCGCCGCCTACAACGAGGCCGCCAAGAAGATCTCTCCCGAGTTGACCGACACCGCGCCGAGTCGCGCCCAGCTTCACCGCTGGACCTCCGGCGGACTCAAACGGCTGCCCTACACCGATCACTGCCGCGTCCTTGAGGCGATGTTCCCCGAGTGGACGGCGGACGAGCTCTTCGCCCCGTGCCCGCCCGAGGTCCTGGCGGACGAGCCCACGGCCTATGGCGTCATCGACGAGCGCTCCGAGCTGGAGTCGACCGCCGACCGCGTCAGCAGCGCCAGCCATGCCGACGTCACCGCCGTGTTCGCCACTCGCGCCGAGTTCTCGTTCGCCCACCCGCCGCATGCCCTACTGGACGGCGCCACCACGATCCGAGCCGCCGGCCTGTCGCTCAACATGCTGTGCCAGCAGTACCCCGACCAACGCCTACACCGCCTCATCGAGAACGGCACCACCTTGCAAACTCTCTTCCTCGATCCGGAGGGTCAGGCGATCCGAGCCCGCGAGAAGGAAGAGGGATACACCGACAACCACCTCACCACACTGACCCGCCTCAACATCGAAGTCCTCACACGTCTACGCAACCGCCTGTCGTCCGAAGCCCGCGACCGCTTGGCCATCGCCGTCTACGACGAGACGATCCGGTTCAACATCACGCTCATCGACGACCGCCTATGCGTCATGCAGCCCTACCTACCGCAGGCACGAGGCGTCGACTCGCCCACCTTCCTCGCCGAGCGCAACTCGACCGGCACCGGCCTGTATGGGACCTTCGAAGAGATCTTCAACTCGCTATGGGAACGAGGCCGCACCGTATGACCGACGCACCCGCATCGCTGCTTCCCGTCGCGCTCAAAGCGGCCGAGATCGCCAGTGACCTAGTGCGCACCCGCGTCCCCGGCCTCCTCACCGCCAAGGGCGACCGCGACATGGCCTCCGAAGTCGATTACGCGGTAGAACGTGCCGTCCGTGACTACCTCAAAGAGCGCACACCCGACATCGCGATACTCGGCGAAGAAGAAGGCATCACCGGCGACACAACCGGTGATCTGCTTTGGGCCATCGACCCCGTAGACGGCACCGCCAACTTCGTCCGCAGCATCCCTCTATGCGGCTTCTCACTTGGCCTCATCCAGAAGGGCCGCCCAGTCGTAGGCGTCATCGACCTACCCTTCCTAGGCACCCGCTACCACGCCGCCCAGCACACCGGCGCCTACGTCGGAGACCGCCGCATCCAATCCAGCGCCACCACCGAACTCAAAGACGCCATCGTCGCCATAGGCGACTACGCAGTAGGCGAAGGCGCCGCAGCCAAGAACCGCCTCCGCATCGCCCTGACCGAGCGTCTGGCCGCCAACGTCCAACGCGTCCGCATGCTCGGCTCAGTCGCCATCGACCTCGCATGGGTAGCCGAAGGCAAACTAGACGCAAGCATCACCCTGTCCAACAAGCCCTGGGACACAGCCGCCGGCGTAGTGATCGCCCGCGAAGCCGGAGCCAAAGTAACCGACCAAGACGGCACCGCCCACACCTTCACCTCAACCGCTACAGTCGCCACAGCAGCAGCAGTCGCCGAGGATATCTCTTCCCTGATCACCGCAACAGCCCAACACATATCCAGTCGCTAATGCGTCCAGGAAGGCTTCACCTAGCCTGCTGAGAGGGGCGGTCAACTCCGTGCGGCGCGCACAAGTAACCACCCGTGGCGGACCGGGGTGTGCCGTGCGGAGAAGAGTTCCCTTGTTATCTATGACAGGCAGATGACGCAAGACTTTGGGGCAGTGCTCAGTCGACTTAAATGTTACAAAAGAGAGTTAATCCCCTTGATGATTTGCTCTACCGAATTGGCTGCACTCAACGCATCACCGTCAGTTAGTGATTGAAACTGTCCGGGATTTGCCGGGTCGGCGTCACAGCTATGCACGATTCGATTTCTGCGATTTACGGCAACGCTAAGAGTGGTCTTCATTTGCTCGGCATCCACTCCGAACGCGGTGGACCATATCTTGCGGATACCGACCATCGCAAACGCCCTGGAGATATCATCGGGTTTTTGGAATGTTTCCCTGCCAAGTCGCTCTGCGATGTGAGATCGGGCTCGAAGTTCTAGATCCACCGGCGACGGTGCGGCAAGCATGTCGCTCACTGCCCCAAAGTGAAGCCCTACCTGCGTCGCACTGCCAGGCTGGCGTCGTCCCGTGAGGATCTCGACGGCATAGTCCAGGACCATGCCATGCACATAGGTATCTACAGCCGCTATGGCTTGCACTAGGGCAGCACGGTACATGTCTGTTGCGTCGATGCGTCCAACTGTTATGCTCGCGAACGACTGCCCTAATCCTACTAGCTCCCGCGCCCGCCCGATGTTTTCCTCGAATTGTCGGTATCGCCAGGAACTCAAGGCTCTAGTTCCCGCCTTGAGTCAACTCGATGACCTTACTTGCAAGATCCTCGAATGTCTGTCGGAAGTTGGCAATGCTGTTCTCGGTACTTCCCCACAGCCGACCTTGGCGCCCCACATCCGCCTGCGTCAGAGCGAATACTGGCTTGCGGGATTGCTGTGAATGTGCGATTAGTGTGTTGAAGTCAGAGATCTGAGCCAATACATAATCGCTGTCCAAGCCAGCGCTTGTGTATGCTTCGGAGGGCAGAAGAATGTCTGCCTTGCTCAATGCGGGAACCAGAGTTTCCGCAACTGCGGCGTTCAGCTTATTGAAGTAATCCTGGAAGGCGCGCGTAGGTTTACCGCTCTTCAGCCGGAATCTCTGTACAAGTACTCCGAGAAACTTCAGATCTGGTTCGGGGAACGGGTAGTCGGCTTCGTTGAGGACTTCAAGCTTTGATGCCCTTCTGGCCCAATCCGCCCATCGGGGAACGATCCGAGCAAGGGAGTCGACAGCCATAACGGAGAATATGTCAGGGCTGCACGGCATAAGAAAGTAGTCAGCCGTGGCTACAAGGTTCTGATTGATCGATCCCAGGCCGGGACTTAGATCCAGTAGGATGATGTCGGCTCGGTATTTATCGGCTGTAATGTCAAACAGGTGAGCGAAGCTGCCCGGCAGATTCCGGAGCCCTTGTAGAGACTCAGAGAGCTGCTGTGCTATGCCGAGTGAAGTCTCGTCCTCGGCCAGTGCGACATGTCCCGGAATTAGGAAGAGCCCTCCACGGTTTGATACCTCGACACAGTCGACAGCGGTGAGTGGTACCGGCCTGGACTTGAAGGCTGGCTCTAGAGCATCCTTAAGGTTCCTTCCAGGGTTCTCAATATAGAAATCTTCCAGAGCATCTTCTCCGCTTAGGTCGAGAACCATGCCAGTCAAATTGCACTGTGGGTCGGCGTCAACCATGATAACCCGCTTGCCTTGTTCGGCGAGCATCCATCCAAGATTGAAGCACGTCGTGGTCTTACTCACGCCGCCTTTGTTGTTGAAGAGCGCAATCTTGGTTGCCATTTATTCACCCGATTCTTCATCGAATCCATGATATACGTCGGACGGTTGGCGGATACTCGACACCTGAAGATGTACCGCCAACCTGTTAGCACTGCTGCACTCACCCCTATGGGACAGGTTAGTCGTCCGCCTGTGCTGACGACAGGGCTAACGACAAGTTGGACTGACAAGAGCGGATGGCGCTCGCTGTACTGGTGACCTCTCCCGCGAGGGGTGTGCGAGCGGTGCTGTCAGCATGAGTGGGCGATCGGAGACTTGTCTGGGCGTGTGGAGCCTGGCCAGGCGACTCATGGGAGTACTTTCGGACGGCGCTCAACTTACTCGTAGCAGTGCCAAGCACTGCCGAATTGGGCTGGTTTGGATCAAGGGGCGGCGGCGCTTGGGCCGCTGCGCGGCCCCGCGCCTGGCCGCCCGGAGCGTGCGGCGTGGGCGCCGGTCACCGGACGGCCGCGCCGGGCCGCGCATCGCGATGCGCCAGCTCCGTCCGCCAGGCGCCGGCGGTCACGGAGTCGCGCCGCCGCCCTGGTCCCCACACGAAGCCGAGGTTCAAGCGCCTCCGGCGGGGGGCTCTGGCTCTGGGAAGCTCGGGGCGTGCTCGTGACGGTCGTCCGGGGTTGGGGATGCCTGAGCTTCCCGTCTGCCGCTGTCCCGATCGGAGATCCACCAGACCAGGGCCAGGGGGTGAAGGTCGTTCGTCCGGTGGGGCGCTCCACTTTCACCCCCTGGCCCTGGCCCGGCAGCGCGGAGCGCGGGACGACGGCAGACGGGAAGCTCAGGCGGGAGGGGGTGCGCGTGGCACGCAGGCGAGGGCGCTGTGCCATTCGCGTGCCATTGAGGCCCGTGTGATGCATGGTTCTGGGCAGGTCAGAAGCATGATCGAGCTGCGGTATCGGGGCCGGGCGCGTGCCATTAGGTCGTCTGGGCGGTGGGGACGAAGCGTCCGAGGGTGGTGGCCGGGTGCAGGTCAGGGGCGCCGTTCGGATCTTCACGGCTCCTTACAAGCGAGTGGCCGCAGGTTCGAAACCTGCCGCGCCCACCACCAAAAGCCCCCGTTCCCAAGTGAAGGAAACGGGGTCCCGTGCCATCGGCGTGCCATTAGCCCACGGGTGCGAGCCTTCCCGTGCGGGCTGGCCATCTTCCGCCCGGTGAACTTGCCGAGATTCCGCCGCAGGTGCGGGACGATCGCCCGTAGAGGCGTCACCGTCCTGCGGTTCTGTCCGGCTGCCCTCCGGCGGTCGCTGAGCCCGAGCCAACGCCCGGACGGCGCTGGCCTCCGCCGATAGCCGGGGATTGGCCACCCTGGCCGGGGAGCCGAGGTCTGCGGCGGACATGGTTCCGGTCGAGGTGAAGGGGCCGGGGATGACCACGCGGCGTCGCGGATAGGGGCGTTAGAACCGTGTCTTGTTGTTTGTGCGGGCGATTTGCCGGACGGCGTTCTCGGACACGCCCTCTGCTCCACGGAGGTCCGCGCCGGCCAGGTTCGCGCCGAACAGATTCGCACTGGAGAGGTCTGCGTTCCTTAGGTCCGCTCCGGTCAGGTCTGCGCGGACCAGATCTGCACGGGACAGCCGTACACCGGATAGGCGGGCCCTGGTGAGACGCGCGCCGAGCAGGTTCGCATGCGTCAGGTCTGCTGCGAATATGCCTTGGCCGGCCAGCTTCTCGCCGGTCAGGTCGGCTTCGGTCAGATCCGCGTAGGTCATGCTCGCGTTGGACAGGCGCGCGGCTGCCAGGTTCACACGGGTCAGGTTCGCGCCGCCCATGTTCGCATCGGCGAGATCCGTGCCGACCAGGTTCGCGTCAGCCAGGTTCGCGCCGACCAGATTGACGTGGGTGAGCTTCGCGGTGATGAGATTCTTGCCGTGGAAGTCGACGTTGCGGAGATCGATGACGACGCCCGTGAGCCGTGGGGCTCGCCTCATCACGGTCAGAGCCGATTCGACGTCCACGGCCAACCGTGTCTTGTCCGAGCCGGTCGGAGGTCGGTCTTGAGCGTGGGTGCGGACGTAGGCGGCCAGGACCTCGGTGATCGTGCGCCGGTCTCGTGGCGAGTCGTCCATCAGGCGTTCGAGGGCATAGATGCCTCCCATCCGCACCTCCGCCTTGTTCGACCCCAACTGCTCGACGGCCTTGGTGTAGCGGTCGGTGACCTGCCCCTCCTTGCTGGTCCGCAGATCGTCCTGCGCGGTCCGGACGGTGAAGGCGGTCGCGATGAGGCTGGCGGCGGTGAACACGACCCCGAACGCGATGCCGATGCTGTTGAGCGTTTGGTGGCGGGCCTGCCGTCCTTGGCCCAGCAGTTCCAGACGGTCCCTGGCGGGCAGCGCCGCCAGCTCGGCGGCAGTGGGCTCAGGTACTGCGGGCCGACGTCCCCACCAGCGCCGCTGCCTCGGGGCTGCCTCGCTACTCGCGCCATCGCCGGGCTCCGGCATCGCGTCCCCCGGATGAATGTTGGACCGTCTTATGAAGACGCTCGCACAGCGTGTCTTGCCGGCACCTGCGGACGAGCCCAACGGCCGCCTGTGGCCGAACATCGCCACGAGTCCCGTCTGGGCGCATCCGGCAGGCTGACAGGTGTGCCGTGCGAGTGGCGTCGTGATCAGAACAGGGCAAGTCGCCCCGGTCGCGAGCGTGGACGGCGACGACCTTGCCGTCGGTGACGGTGGTCAGGACGGTGCCCGCGGTGACCATCTGACCGCGCTGCCAGCTTCCTCCGTGCCGGAATCGTCACCGGTCGGTGCGGCGGTCGCCGCGTGCTCTACATGTACACGGCCGAGGTGACGTCCTCCGGTAAGCGATGAGCCTTCTGGAGGTGGGAGAGCGACTGCGCCTGACGATCTTGGTTACTCCGTGTGCGGAGATGGTAACGGATTGATGAACTAACTGACGATCTGTGATCGTCTGATTACGTTATGGAGTGTTGCTGACTGCTCACTGCCGCGAGGAGAGGTATGTCTGCCTTCACCGCCCACCTGAGCGCCCACAGGCGGACGTATGGCGAGATCTTGTTGGGATGCGTGACGGTCGCCTCGCTGTTGCAGGCGATCTTCGACTTCCGCCTCACGCCGCCGTGGCGGCGGGAGAGCGTCGCGCTCAAGGTCTCCATGCCCGACTCCGGGCAGCTTCCGATGTGCGCCACGATCTCAGGTGTCGGCCGGGCTCCGAAAGGCAAGGCGATCTGGCTCGCGCATCAGGAGTACGAAGACAGCACGTTCTACTTCAACCCCGTGCAGGTCGACCCCGACGACGGTGGTCACTGGCGCGTGCGGACTCAGGTCGGTGACGCGAAGGGAGCCCACGTCCGGTACGTGTTCCAGGCGATTCTGGTGGACGATGCCTGGGGTGAATGGCTGACCAAGGTGGCGCAGGCCGACGGGCTCGGCGCGACTCAGCTCCCGCCCCACTCGGACGCCAGTACGAAGCTCATCGTCCCGCGCAACGGAGACAAGCGGTCGTGTGCATGATCGGCGCTCCGGGACCCTCGTCCGTCTTGGCTTGCTTGCGTCATGCGTGACTCGGGAGTGCGGCTGCTGGTTAGTCCCACTTTGCGACTGTGGCTACTCCTAGGAGGGTCGCGAATAGGCCCGCTGCTCCTAGTAGTGCCAAAGGGGGGAGTAGGAGCAGGGTTGCCCACCAGGGGAGGGGTCTCATCAGGCGGTTCTCGGGGCTCAGTGCGCGGAAGGCGCGGAGCAGCGGGAGCAGCCATCCGGTGAGAAGGAAGAGGACGCCTAGCCCGATGTATGCCGCTCCGTACATGGAGTCCACGTTCGCACGGTAGCTGTCGCGATCATCTCCGGCAAGGACGATCGTGCTATTCCTGGCCTTGGCGGTAGTACTCCTCTATGGGGGTTCTTGCTTCGTCGAAGAGGGCTGGGCCTTCCTGGGGCACTGTCGGCCAGGCTCCTGAGGGGTTCAGGGCGACCAGCTGTTCTGTGGAGAGGGCGTAGACGACTCGGCCGAGGCCTGAGCGGACGATGCCGCCGGTGCACATGCCGCAGGGTTGGCAGCTCGTGTACATGGTGGTGCCTGCTGCGGTTGCGGGGTCGAGTTCGCGAGCTGCCCAGCGGGCCAGCTTCAGTTCGGGGTGGGCGCTGATGTCGTTGTCGCGCCGTACCGTGTTGTGCGCTTCGGTGAGGACCGCGCCGTCCGGACCGACCAGGAGGGAGCCGTAGGGCGCGTCGCCCAGGGTGATGGCGTGGGCGGCGATGGCGATCGCGCGCCGCAGGTGTTCCTCGTCAGCTGGGGTGATCATGACGTCGCTTTCCAGTGGGTGGCCACGGCGGTGAGCGCCCGCCAGGCTTCGTGGGGTCTGCGGGTTTCTTCGGGATCGCCGTGATAGGGGTCGAGGACGACGGTTTCGGCGCCCATCGAGCGGATCTGGTCGAGGTCGTCCAAGATCTGGTCGAGGGTTCCGACGCCTGCGAGGCGGTCTTTGTCTTCGACCGGTTCGGTGGTCAGGCGCAGGGCGATGCGGGGCGCGAAGTTGAGCTGGGAGTAGTCGGTCAGGGTGGAGCGCAGCTCGGCGAGTGTGCTGTGCAGGGGGTGCCAGGCGTCGCCGAAGGTGATGGCGCGCCGGATCGCCGCGTCGCTGCTGCCGCCGACCCAGATGGGCACCGGGGGAGTGTCGTCGGACGTGCGCCAGGTGTCCCGTAGGGCGGCCAGGTACTCGTCGGTCAGTCTGCCGCGCTCGCCGAACGGCACGCCGAGCGCCTCGAACTCCTGGCGGGCCCAGCCGACGCCGACGCCCAGCACGAATCGGCCGCCGCTGAGCTGCTGGAGGTTGCCGGCCATGCGCGCGACCAGGAGCGGATGCCGGTAGGGCAGGATGAGCACGGTCGTGCCCAGCCGCACCCTGGTGGTGATGCCGGCGAGCCAGGACAGCGTGGTGAACGGTTCGTAGAACGGCTCGGGGTACCGTTCGGCCACGTCCGCGGTGATGGCCACGTGGTCCGACATCATGAGGATGTCGAATCCGAGCCCCTCCACCACCGCCGCCCATTCGCGCAGCACGCCGGGGTCCGTCCCGGGCCCGAAGTTCGCCACATTGACGCCGAGTTGCATGACGGTGAAGCTATACCGTTCCACGACGATCATGGAACGGACTTCTCCCGGTTGTGGCGGGGTTGTGCCGTGAATCTGCCGGTAGGTTCGCGGAATGACCGTTGATCTGGACGACGTCGATTGGGCGATCCTCGACCAGTTGCAAGGGGAGGCCCGGCTCTCCCTGAGCGAGTTGGGGCGGCGCGTGAGCCTCAGTGCCTCGGCCACCACCGAACGGGTGCGGCAACTGGAGGCGCGAGGCATCATTACCGGCTATCGGGCCGTGGTGGATCTGGCCAAGGTCGGCTATCCCGTTCTGGCCCTCGTCCGGCTGAAGTATCCGGGCAACCATCATCAGCCGTTGCGCCGGTTGCTGGACGAGCGCCGGGAGGTCCTGGAGTGCCTGCGCACGACGGGCGACGACTGCTACACGTTGAAGGTCGCTGCGACGTCCATGGAGCATCTGGAGCGGGTTGTGGACGAGTTGGCCGGCTTCGGCACCACGAGTACCAGCGTTGTCTACAGCCAGACGCTGCCTTACCGCGGACCCGACCGGCCCTGAGGGCCGGTCGGGCGGGGGCGTCAGTTGAGTCTCTGTTGCCACATTCGCAGTTGGCGCCAGGTGGCGCCTCCGTCGGTGGTCGTCAGGAGTGGGTGGTAGAGGGTGCAGCCGGTCTTGCCCTTGGTGCAGCGGCCGTAGGTCGCCAGGGTCCAGCCGGTGCGTCCGCCGGGCGCGAAGGTGACGGCGTCCGCGCCCTCGGGGAGGCCGGTGGGACGGACGTCCGAGGCGGGTTCGCGGGACGGGACGCGGTAGGCGTGGCTGCCCGCGGTGTCCACGACCAGGAGGCCGCCGGTGGAAGGTGCCACCGGGATGCGGACGCCGGGGCCCGTGCGTCCGTGCACGTCGATTCGGTCACGGCTTTCGCGCCAGCTTCGGCCCTGGTCGGTGGACGTCAGGAGCGCCACCTGGGTTCGGTCGGAGCCGTCCACGACCGTGACGGGCAGGACGCCGTCTACGGGAGGTGCGATGGCCTTTGTGTCGATTGAGCCGTTGAGTTGGGTCTTCGCGTCGGTCCAGTGGCGTCCCTGGTCGGTGGTGAAGCTGAGGCGGTCGCCGGCGACGCCGCCCGCGACCCAGATGCGGCCGGACGGTTCGAGGGCGACCTCGCCGCTCACCGGAGCGCGGCGTGCCGACCAGGTGGCGCCGCCGTCGTCGGTGGTGAAGAGCGTGGCCGCGGACGACATCGCGGTGGCGGACGTCTGCGCCAGGACGGCGCCGTGGGCGGCGTCGCGGAAGGCGGTCCGCAGCCGTCCGTACTCGGCGGGCGCGGAGGGATCGCGGAGTGTCGCGGTCGTCCAGGTGCGGCCGCCGTCGGCGGTGCGGGCGGTGGTGATCCCGTCGCCGTCGGACGCCGCGACGTAGCCGTTCATGGCGTCGGTGAAGTGGGCGGCGCGTGCGTCGGTGACGGGGACCGGCGGTCTGGCCTCGCTGAACCGGGCGCCGCCGTCCGTGGTGAGCAGGAGCCGGTCGGACGTCAGCACCCAGCCGAAGCCGGACGTGACGAGCGCCGCGTCGATGGGGGCGGCGCCGCCGGTCTGGACGCGGGACTCGTCGGCGGCCTGGACGGTCCCGCAGGCGGAGAGGCCGAGGAGCGCCGCGGCGAGGGGGATCAGCCGTCGCATCATCGTCACTCACATCCCTGCGGGCTGGTCAGCGCGTCGGGCGCGGGGTAGACGGGGCCGTTGGAGCAGTCGCTGTCGACGTTCATCGTCACGCCGTTCCAGGTCTCGTTGTGCCCGCCCTGGTACTGCTTGTGCCGCTGCCGCTGCGTCCAATTGCCGCTCGGAATGCACGCGATGGTCGAGGTGCTTTTGACTCCGCTCCAGTTCGCGCCGTGGATGAAGTCGGGGACGTTCGCGATTCCCGCGTAGGAGTTGAGGCCGGACGCGCAGCTCGACCCGTAGACGCCGGCCTTCTGTGCGGGCGCGACGTGCAGTTGGTACACCCATCCGTCGATGAACGACTTGGCCGCGTTCAGGCATCCGGCGTTGGTGGTGTCGAAGCCTTCGAGGTCGTAGATGGCGGGCGCGTTGAGGGTGTCCCAGCTCAGCGCGACCATCGCGTTGTACACCGACCTCGCTTCGGTTCTGCCCTGGGAGTAGGCGGTGGCGGTGTCGGAGCTGAACCTGCTGCCGAAACCCGTGCAGGGCGCCTGCGGCCCCACCCAGAGCGGTAAGAATTTGTAGCCCATGGAACGGAGCTGGGAGACCTCCGAGGACGTCCACCGTTTGCAGCCGCTGCCGTACGCGGAGCCGCCGAGGTAGAGGCCCATGTTCCAGTAGGGGGTGTCGGTCCAGAACGCCTGCGCCTTGGCGATCGAGGCGGCGCAGGCGTCCCAGCCCATGTGGATGCTGTTGCCGTAGGACGCGAGGGCCGGGGGAGCGGGGGAGACGGAGGCTAAGGCGGCCAGGACGGCCGCTGCGGCTGCGAGTCGGCGGGGTTTGCGGACGCGGTGGTGCATGCGGATACCTCCAGGCGGGGGGACGCCCGGGAACTGGGAGTCAACGCGTCCCGAGCGTTGGAAGCGCACTTCACGTCGGTGTCCGTGGATCGATCCAGCCAGATCTTATGTTGCTCTCACGGGAATGCACGGACGCGATCTGTCAGGATCCGCTCCATTCTTGTGGCACGAATCGCCGGTAACGCGCCCTGTCCGGGGACTTTCACTTGGTCGCGCGGAGAGCGGTCGGCGACCTCATGGAAGCGACCGGAAGGCGCCGGGATGACGGCGGCCGAGGTGAGAGGGTCCTGATTGGGCGGGACTTCGGTGGAGGTTTCTGCGCTCCTCGGCGCCGCTGCATACGCCTGGTCTAACCGGGCGGGCGGAACGGGCGGCGGTGGGCCAGGTCAGCGAGTTTGAGGGGGACGGGGGCGTCATTTCGGGGGCATTGATGTGTGGCGGGGGCGTGCTGTGCAGGCGCCTGCGTGAAATGCGCGATGGCGGGGGGTGGGGGGACGGGTTCGCCCGGCCTGGTCGTGGGGGGTGAACCCCACGGCCGAGGCCGGGCGATGTTCCCGTAGTGGTTTCCTCCAGAGTGCCGGGTCGCCGGCGGACGTCGTCGTCCGAGGCGGGTCCGGCACTCGTCGCGGTTGCCCTCTTGCCGTGCCGGTGCGGCACCGCCCTCGTCAGCAGTACTGCCAAGAACCGGGGCTGAGGATCGGGATGTTGAGGTTCAGGATCGGGCCGAGCAGGCCGCCGCAGACGTGGCCGTAGCCGTGGTCGTATCCGTGCTCGAACCCGCCGTGTCCCTTGTCCGGCAGCTGGGTCGCGGTGGCGGCGGGCGCCAGGCTCCCCAGTGCCCCCATCGTCATCGCCACCGTCAGGATGAGCCGTGCGCGTCGCGTCATGGTGAGTCCCCTTCTCGCCGGAACCCCAGGGCTCCGGTTGCATTGTTCGTAGATCGTGTGAAGGCCGAGGTCCTCGGCCGTCCCACTCCCGCTTCTTAACCCAGAGTGTTGAGTTGATTGCAGCGGGTGCGTATAGCTTTGGGAGATCTGTTCCGGGAGGGCTGGAAGGGGTGGATGGTGTCATGCGCCGCATCCTGGGGGCTTCGTGCCGATCGGGGGAGTCTAGGGCCCGGTAAAGACTTGGATCGTTCGTTAACTTGAACTATTCGTGTTTGGGAGGGTAGGTTGGCGGCATGAACGCGTCCCGGGCCTCCAGTGCCGCCGAGGAACTGCGCGGCGCCGGCCTGCGAGTGACCGCCGCCCGCGTCGCGCTGCTGGAGACCGTCCGCGAGGGCGATCACCTCGGTGTCGAGGCCATCGCCACCGGCATCCGCGAGCGCGTCGGCCACATCTCCCTGCAAGCGGTCTATGAGGCCTTGCATGCCCTCACCGATGCCGGGCTCGTCCGCCGCATCGAACCCGCCGGCAGCCCGGCCCGCTTCGAGGGACGCACCGGCGACAACCACCACCACATCGTCTGCCGCGCCTGCGGCGCCGTCGCCGACACCGACTGCGCCACCGGCCAGGCTCCCTGCCTCACCCCCACCACCGACCACGGCTACACCATCGACGAAGCCGAGATCACCTTCTGGGGACTGTGCCCGGCCTGCTCCTCCAATCCCGTGACACCCACTCAGTACGAAGGACGGACATGACCGAGAACCACGACGCGATCGTCACCGAGCCGAAGGCGGAGGGCGAGGGCGGCTGCCCGGTCGCGCACACGCGCGCCCCGCACCCGACCCAGGGCGGCGGCAACCGCCAGTGGTGGCCGGACCGGCTCAACCTGAAGATCCTCGCGAAGAACCCCGCCGTGTCGAACCCGCTCGACGAGGGCTTCGACTACGCCGCGGCGTTCCAGGCCCTCGACCTCCCGGCCGTCAAGCGCGACATCGCCGAGGTGCTGACGACCTCGCAGGACTGGTGGCCGGCGGACTTCGACCACTACGGGCCGTTCATCATCCGCATGGCGTGGCACAGCGCCGGCACCTACCGGATCAGCGACGGCCGCGGCGGCGCCGGGGCCGGGCAGCAGCGGTTCGCGCCGCTCAACAGCTGGCCGGACAACGGCAACCTGGACAAGGCCCGCCGGCTGCTGTGGCCGGTGAAGAAGAAGTACGGCCAGAGCCTCTCGTGGGCCGACCTGATGATCCTCGCCGGCAACGTCGCGCTGGAGACCATGGGCCTGAAGACGTTCGGCTTCGCCGGCGGGCGCGAAGACGTCTGGGAGCCGGACGAGGACGTCTACTGGGGGCCCGAGACGACCTGGCTCGGGGACGAGCGGTACACGGGTGACCGCGAGCTCGAAGAGCCGCTGGGCGCGGTGCAGATGGGCCTCATCTACGTCAACCCGGAGGGCCCGAACGGCAACCCGGACCCGCTCGCCTCGGCCCGCGACATCCGCGAGACGTTCCGCCGGATGGCGATGAACGACGAGGAGACGGTCGCGCTGATCGCGGGCGGCCACACCTTCGGCAAGACCCACGGCGCGGGCCCGGCCGACGCGGTCGGCCCGGACCCTGAGGCCGCGCCGATGGAGGCGCAGGGCTTCGGCTGGGCGAACTCGCACGGCACCGGCAAGGGCGCCGACACGATCACCAGCGGTCTTGAGGGCATCTGGACGGACACGCCGACCACCTGGGACAACAGCTTCTTCCAGATCCTGTTCGGCTACGAGTGGGAGCTGTTCCAGAGCCCCGCGGGCGCCCACCAGTGGCGGCCGAAGGACGGCGCCGGCGCGGGCACCGTGCCCGACGCGCACGACCCGTCCAAGCGGACCCACCCGACGATGCTGACGACCGACCTCGCGCTCCGCGTGGACCCGGTCTACGAGCAGATCTCGCGGCGGTTCATGGAGAACTTCGACGAGTTCGCGGACGCCTTCGCCCGCGCCTGGTTCAAGCTCACCCACCGCGACATGGGCCCGGTCGTCCGCTACCTCGGCCCGGAGGTGCCGTCCGAGACGCTGCTGTGGCAGGACCCGCTGCCCGAGGTCGCGCACGAGCTCGTGGACGCCGCGGACGTCGCGTCCCTCAAGGAGCAGGTCCTCGCGTCGGGGCTGACGGTGTCCCAGCTCGTGTCCGCCGCGTGGGCGTCGGCCTCGACGTTCCGCGGCAGCGACAAGCGCGGCGGCGCCAACGGCGCGCGGATCCGGCTGGAGCCGCAGATCGGCTGGGAGGTCAACGACCCCGACCAGCTCCGGGTCGTGCTGCGGACCCTGGAGGGCATCCAGGAGGCGTTCAACGCTGCGCAGACCGGCGGCAAGCGGATCTCGATCGCCGACCTGATCGTCCTGGCCGGCGGCGCGGCCGTCGAGAAGGCCGCCCGGGACGCCGGGTTCGACATCGAGGTGCCCTTCACGCCGGGCCGCGTCGACGCGTCCCAGGAGCAGACGGACGTGGAGTCGTTCGCCGCGCTGGAGCCGGCCGCGGACGGGTTCCGCAACTACCTCGGCAAGGGCAACCGGCTGCCGGCCGAGTACCTGCTGATCGACAGGGCGAACCTGCTGACGCTGAGCGCGCCGGAGATGACCGTCCTCGTCGGCGGCCTCCGGGTCCTCGGCGCGAACCACGCGGGGTCGCCGCTCGGCGTGCTCACCACGGCGCCCGGGACGCTGACCAACGACTTCTTCGTCAACCTGCTCGACATGGGCACGGTGTGGAAGGCGACGTCGGAGGACCAGACCGTCTTCGAGGGCCGCGACGCCGCCACGGGCGAGGTCCGGTGGACGGGCAGCCGCGCGGACCTGGTCTTCGGCTCGAACTCCGAGCTGCGGGCGCTCGCGGAGGTCTACGCGAGCGACGACGCGAAGGGCAAGTTCGTCCGGGACTTCGTCGCGGCGTGGACGAAGGTCATGAACGCCGACCGGTTCGACCTGGTCTGACGCGGCCGTCCGGGCCGGTCCGCGCGGGCCGGTCCGGACGTTCGCCGCTGACCGGCCGCCCCCGGGCGGCGGTCAGCCGCCCTGTGCGCGGCACCGCGGGCACAGTCCCCAGAAGGTGATCTCGGCTTCGTCGATGGTGTAGCCGTGGTCGGTGGTGGGGGTGAGGCAGGGGGCCTGGCCGGTGGCGCAGTCGGTGTCGGTGACGGCGCCGCAGGCGCGGCAGACGATGTGGTGGTGGTTGTCGCCGGTGCGGCCTTCGTAGCGGGTGGGGCTGCCGGCGGGTTCGATGCGGCGGACGAGCCCGGCATCGGTGAGGGCGTGCAAGGCCTCGTAGACCGCTTGCAGGGAGATGTGGCCGACGCGCTCGCGGATGCCGGTGGCGATGGCCTCGACACCGAGGTGGTCACCGTCGCGGACGGTCTCCAGCAGCGCGACGCGGGCGGCGGTCACGCGCAGGCCGGCGCCGCGCAGTTCCTCTGCGGTGCTGGAGGGCCCGGACGCGGTCATGCCGCCCAACTTACCCGGCGCGTACCGGGGGCCTGACCACCCCCCGGACCCTCCGCCACGGCCGCGGTCATGCGGTGAGGGATTCGTAGGCGGCCAGGACGATGCTCAGGGCGCGGGCGTAGCCGTCGTCCCAGAGGATCTGGTTCATCGCGTACGCGACGGTCATGCGGTGGTCGTAGTCGATCAGGACGAGCGAGCCGCCCCAGCCGCCCCACGAGCAGGTGTGGCCCTCCAGCCGGTAGCCGAGGCCCCAGCGGATCGGCATGCCGAGGATGCGGTCCTCGCCGCGGAACTGCTCCTCGAAGACGCGTTCGCAGCCCGCCTCGGAGAGCAGCCGGACGCCGTTGACGGCGCCTCCGCAGGCCAGGACCGACTGGACGGCGCCGATCGAGCGGGCGTTGCCGTAGCCGTTGACGGCGGGGATCTCGGCGCGGCGCCAGGCGGGCGTGTTCGCGTCGGCCACCCCGACGAGGAAGCCTTCCGGCCTGTCCCCCCGGGGATCGGCGATCGGCGGGGCCAGGCGGTGCTCGTGCTCGGCGGGGAGGCCGAGGTGGAAGTCGGCGCCGAGCGGTCCGGCGACCTCGTCGGCGAAGAAGGCGCCGATGGGGCGGCCGGTGGCGCGGCGGACGACCTCGCCGATCAGGAAGCCGAAGGTGAGCGAGTGGTATCCGCCCTCGGTGCCCGGCTTCCAGCGCGGTTCCTGCGCGGCCAGCCGGGCGGTGGCGCTCTCCCACGCGCACAGGTCCGCGACCGTGATCGGGTCGTCCCAGTCGGGCAGGCCCGCGGTGTGCCCGAGCAGGTGCCGGACGCGCACGTCCGCGGCCGCGAACCCGGGCCAGTAGCGGGTGACCGGCGCGTCCAGGTCGAGGTCGCCGCGGTCCGCGAGGATCAGCGCGCACAGCGCCGTCATGGTCTTGGTGGTGGACCAGACGTTCGTGATCGTGTCGCGCTCCCACGGGAGCGTGCGGGCGGTGTCGAGATGCCCGCCCCAGAGGTCGACGACCGGCTCGCCGTCGATGTGCACCGCCGCCGAGGCGCCGACGTCGTCGGCGTCCAGCGAGGCCGCCAGCGCGTCGGCGACGGCGCCGAAACGGTCGTCGCATGTTCCCTGGATCGCTGCCATGGGCGCAACCTAGCCCGGCCGCGGGCGGCGGGGCCATTCATTTTCCGGCGGCCCGGCCGGCGCGGGTACGGCGGCGTCCGTGCAATTCTCAGATGATCTTGGACGGGCATAGTGGTAATTTGCGGCGGCGGGCAGTGGGGATGCCATTTGTTTTCCACTGGAGAGCGTGGTGCGAAAACGCCGCGGGCCGGCCCCTGGGAGCCAGGGGCCGGCCATTGTCGGCGGGGGGACTCTTCGCTACCGGTTGCCGAGGCCCAGCAGGGCGTTCAGCTGGGCGAGCAGGGCCGCCAGTCCGCTGAGGTCGCCGGTGCCGTCCAGCAGCCCGGCGATCGCGCACAGGAGGTTGCCGAGCAGGTTGCCGGGCCCGGAGATCGCGGTGATGTCCAGGACGACCCGGTCCAGGTGCACGGTCAGCCCGAGGAGGTTGAGGTCCAGCGGGCCGAGCGTCAGGTGCAGGATCGGGCAGGTCGCGGCGGGGAGGGCGACCGGGAGCGACACCGGGGTGCGGGTCACCTCGGTGGTGGTGCCGGAGCTGTCACGCAGCGTTCCGGTCAGGTCGCCGTTGACGAGCACCTGCCGGCCCTGCGAGGTGAAGGCCGTGGGCACGACCGTACCGGTGAAGGT
This sequence comes from Actinomadura fibrosa, assembly GCF_900659615.1. Classification (GTDB taxonomy): domain Bacteria; phylum Actinomycetota; class Actinomycetes; order Streptosporangiales; family Streptosporangiaceae; genus Spirillospora; species Spirillospora fibrosa. The sequence continues at coordinate 25,014 of NZ_CAACUY010000100.1, forward strand.
CGAGCCGTCCTCGGTGGTGCCGGAGACGGGGACGCTGTCGAGCGGGGCCGGAGCCGCCGCGCGGGGCGCCGCCGAGGCCGGGACGATGCTGAACGCGAGGGCGGTCAGCACCGCCACCGTGAGGGCGGACAGGTGAATGAGAACTCTTTTCACGGACGCATTCCTCCATTTCGTGTTGCGTCGCACCTTGCGAGGCCCGTGCCTTACCCGGGGCCTCTCCCGATACACACGGAGAATTGCCGCGAATGGTCGCGTCTCGTTTCTTGCCTGGTCACGAACGAATGGCTCGCCGAGATTGGCCGGATCGTGCCGATCTACGGATCGAGGTAAACGGGAGGGGCCGCTCGGACGTCGTCAGGGTGATCCTTTTCGTGCATGGGTTCGAGTGCGGCGCTGTCCGGCGGCGGCCCCGGCGGGCCCGCGGCCCGGCGTCTGGTACGGCGGCCCGGGCGGCGGGTGTGAGCGAGGTCTCACGGGGTTCGGCCAGGTCAGGTTGCGTTTTACACGACGTTCACACATGGGCAACAGGTCCGAAATCGCTGTTCGGCAGGTTCGACAGCGCCGAAACCCCCGCCCTGCCCCCCGGCAAGCGACCTCCAAAGGCCCACGAAGGGATCGACGTTGAGCTACAAGGCCGAGTACATCTGGATCGACGGCACGGAGCCCACCGCGCGGCTGCGGTCGAAGACCAGGATCCTCCCGGACGGTGCCGACCTGCCGGACTGGGGTTTCGACGGCTCCAGCACGAACCAGGCCCCGGGCGACAGGTCGGACTGCGTGCTCAAGCCGGTGTTCTCGTGTCCGGACCCGATCCGCGGCGGCGACAACAAGCTCGTCCTGTGCGAGGTCTTCCTCGTCGACGGCACGCCCCACCCGACCAACACGCGGGCGGCGCTGCGCCCGATCGCCGAGAAGTACGAGGCGCAGGACTCCTGGTACGGCATCGAGCAGGAGTACACCTTCTTCAAGGACGGCCGCCCGCTCGGCTTCCCCGAGCGCGGTTACCCCGCCCCGCAGGGCTTCTACTACTGCGGCGTGGGCGCCGACGAGGTGTTCGGCCGCGACATCGTCGAGCGGCACCTGGACGCCTGCCTGGACGCCGGGCTGAAGATCTCCGGCATCAACGCCGAGGTCATGCCGGGCCAGTGGGAGTTCCAGATCGGCCCCGCCGGGCCGCTGGAGGTCGGCGACCACCTGTGGGTCGCGCGGTGGCTGCTCTACCGCATCGCCGAGGACTCCGACGTCTCCGCGACCCTCGACCCGAAGCCGGTCGAGGGCGACTGGAACGGCGCCGGCGCGCACACCAACTTCTCGACCAAGGCCATGCGCGAGGGCTACGACGCGATCATCACCGCGTGCGAGGCGCTCGCCGCGAAGGCGCAGGAGCACGTCCAGGGCTACGGCGCCGACATCGAGCGCCGCCTGACCGGCATGCACGAGACCGCCCCGTGGAGCGAGTTCAGCTACGGCGTCTCCAACCGCGGCGCGTCGGTGCGCATCCCGTGGCAGGTCGAGGTCGACAAGAAGGGCTACATCGAGGACCGGCGCCCGAACGCCAACGTCGACCCGTACGTGGTGGCCCGGCTGATCACGGGCACCTGCTGCGAGGCGCTGGAGAAGGCCGGCCAGGTCTGATCCCGAGCGGACGGTGAGGCCCGGGAGGCGCGCCCCCCGGGCCTTCGCCATGCCAGGGAGGCGGCGGCTCGTTCCGTGAAGGGGCGCATGTCGGATGTGGCCAAACCTCTGCAAATTGTTCGGGTTGGCGGAGTTCCCCCGATCGGTGCCGGGTAGCACCTCCCTGTTCGCACCGGGGGAGGGAACATGCCCGATACGCCGTTCGGGCGGTATCCCGGCGGCCTGCCCGGCAGGCACGCCGGCCGCCCTGCGCCGCGGCCGTGGCAGCGGTCGTTCCGATGCCCGTCCACCGTGCGCGCCCGCCCGGCGGAGGCCGCCCAGGTCGCGCGCTACCAGGACTTCGTCGCCCTGCACGAGGAGGTCTCGGCGGGCCACGACCCCGTCCTGCGCCCCCTCTGGCTGACGGGCCTCGCGTGCGCGCTGATGGCCGCGGGCCTGGCGTTCGCCGTCGTGCTCGGCGTCCGCGGGGTGTTCGGCGTGCAGGTCCCGGTGTTCGCGGGCCGCCACACCGGCGCGGGGGCCGCCGCCACCAGCTACGCGCTGTGCGCCTTCGCGGGGACCGTCCAGGCGACGGCGCTGATGCACCTGCTGTACGCGACGGCGGCGCGGCCCGTCCGGGCGTTCGCCTGGATCGGCGGCCTCGCGGTCGGCGTCGTGTCGCTGCTGCCGCTGGCGCTGCGCGCGCCGCTCGACGCGGTCCTCGCCACGGCGGCGCTCGACATGGTCGGCGGGACGGTGGTGGTCGCCCTGCTGGCGGCGGTCGTGGCCGCGGCGTCCGGGGGCGCGTTCAGGCGCGGCCGACCGTGATCGTCAGCGGGTCGGGCGCGGTGGACGACACCACCCGCAGGTGCCGCAGGCGCCGCCGCACCTGGACGTCCACGGGGTCCGCGGGGGCCAGCAGGCGCAGCACCCGGTGCATGCCGGAGAACCCGAGGCAGAGCTGGGCGTCCCAGGTGCCGCGGGGGAGCGGGTCGTCGATGAGCGCCCGCGTCACCGGCACCTCGGCGGTGTAGCGGAGCCCGCCGGGACACTCCTCCAGCATGGCGATGACCTCGTACGTCCTGCGGGTGTGGCGCTCCACCAGGTCGAGCATGCCGGAGACCGGCATCGTGAGCCGCTCGTAGTCGATGCGGCCGGTGACGACGACCTCCTCGTCCTGCTCGTTCCAGCCGAGGCGGTCGGCGACGGTGGCGCCGGCGACGTGGGGCCGCCCGCCGACGTCGATCGCGAGGGCGCCCTGGGCGTTGAAGTAGACGGCGACCGTGGTCGAGTCCGGCAGGAAGCGGCGCTGGGGCTCGTCGTCGAGATCGGGGGCGCGGCGCGGCCCGAGCGGCATGACGATGTCCTCGGCGGGCCCGCCGATGGCGATGTCGACGTCCCACAGGCCGCCGGGCAGCGGGCAGCCGTCGCCGGCGTCCTCGACGTCGATGCGGGCCTCGAACCCGACCGTCCCGTTCCCGGCCGTCCCGTCCCCGACCGTGCGGTCGGCGGGGACGCGCAGCAGGCCGCCGCCGTCGCGCTCGCGCAGGTGGAGCTCGATGTCGGGCGCCGGCGGGACGGTGCCGTTCCGCTCGATCCGGCCGGTCACCCGCAGGGCCGTGCCGGACCAGGAGACCCCGGTCAGGTAAGGAGCTGGCATGACGGGTGCCCTTCCCCCGTACGCGGTGTCGAACCGGGGCGCGGGCGGGGCGTGGGCGGGGCGTCAGGGCACCACGGTCACCGGCCACCGGCCCGCCCGGACGAGCCGGACGGCGACCGACCCGACCAGCCGGTGCCCCGCCTGCGCGGACGCGCCGACGACGACCGCGTCCGCGCGGTTCTCGTCGGCGACGCGGGCGAGGACGGTGAACGGGTCGCCCTGCTCGGTGACCAGGTCGTACCGCACGGGGCGCTCGGACGCGGCCCGCTCCAGCTCGGTGCGCAGCTCCCCGATGACCTCGTCCGCCGCCTCGCGCATCACGGCGGCGCCGCCGGGGGTGAGCGTGGACAGCGCCGCGATCGGCGCCACGTGGACGAGGACCAGCCGCGCGCCGCCGCGCCGGGCGAGCCCCCAGGCGTAGGCCCCGGCGCGCATCGAGGTGTCCGACCCGTCGACGCCGGCGACGATCACCTTCGGCCCGTCGACGCCGTATTCAAAGGACATACGCCCACCTTAGGGCGTATGCCCCGCGGGTCCCGTCCCGGTGCGCTACGGGCTCCGCCGGTGCCAGGACCGGACGAAGCGGGCGAGCAGCTCCTCCAGCGGCAGGCGGCCGGTGCTGAGCGCGCCGTACATCTCGTCGATCTCCCCGTAGCCGAGCGCCCGCGCGACGGCGAGCGAGTCGCCGCGCGCCTCGGCGGCGAGGAGGTCGACATGCCGTCCGGCCAGCGCGCGGACGAGGCGGCGGCGGCCCGCCTCGGCGGCCTGCTCGGCCCGGTGCCGCGCGAGACCCTGCTGGATGTGGACGCGGGCGGGCACCGTCACGGCGAACTCCAGCCAGTCCGGCGACGGCCGGCCGGCCGGGTCGGTGAGGATCTCCACGACGTTGCCGCTGCGGACCTGCACCGACATGGGCGCGAGCCGCCCGTTCACGACCGCGCCGATGCAGCGGTCGCCGGTGGCGGCGCCGAGCGCGTAGGCGAAGTCCAGCGCGGTGGCGCCCGCGGGCAGCGCGACGATCTCGCCGTCCGGGGTGAACGCGGCGACGTTGCCCGCCGCGAGGTCGGCGCGCAGGCTCTCCAGGAAGTCCGCGGACGGCGCGTCGGACTGCCACGCCAGCAGCCGGCTCAGCCACACGAGGTCGCGCCGCCCGGCGACCGCGTCGGCGGTGGCGGCGTCGTCGCAGGCGTCGCGGATGTGGGCGACGATGCCGTACTCGGCGACCGGGTGCATGGCGAGGCTGCGGATGATGACCTCGAACGGGTCGCCGTCCGGGCTGATCACCCGCGTGTGCAGCGACTGGTACATGTTGTCCTTGGGCATCGCGATGAAGTCGCGGACCTGCCCGGCGACGGGGTGCAGCGCGGCGTGCACCGCGCCGAGCGCGATGTAGCAGTCGCGCTCGGCGCCGTCCACGAGGACGAGGAGCCGGGCGGCCTCGCAGGGCCGCAGCCCCGCCAGCTCGCCGCTGAACGACTGGTGCACCGCGTACAGGTGGGACGGCCTGATCTCCATCCGCGCCTCGACGCCGTGCTCGGCGAGGGACCCGCGCAGCCGGTCCGTCGCGGGCCCGAACGCGCGGCCGGCGTCGCGCAGCGCGGCGCGGACGGCGTGCCCGGTCGCGGCGTGCGCCTCGGGGGAGCGGGCGGCGAACGCGAGGTCGTCCATCTCCCGCTTGAGGACGTGGATGCCGAGCCGCTCGGCGAACGGGACCAGCAGCTCGTGCGACGCCTTGGCGTAGCGGGCGCGCTTGTGCGCCGGCTGGTAGCGCAGCGTCCGCAGGTTGTGCAGCCGGTCCGCCAGCTTGATCACCAGGACGCGCAGGTCGTCGGCGGCGGACAGCACGATCTTGCGGAACGTCTCGGCCTCGGCCCGGTCGCCCCAGCGGCCGCCGTCGAGCTTGGTCACCCCGTCCACCAGCACCGCGACCTCCTCGCCGAAGTCGGCGCGGAGCTCCCCGATCGTGTACGGGGTGTCCTCGACGGTGTCGTGCAGCAGCGCGGCGACGAGGGTGGTGGTGTCCAGGCCCATCCCGGCGAGGATCATCGCGACCGCGAGCGGGTGGGTGATGTACGGGGCACCGGACCTGCGGAGCTGGCCGCGGTGCAGCCGCTCGGCGACCTCGTAGCCGCGCAGCAGCTCCGCCTCGTCGGCGCCGGGGAAGGCGGTGCGGTGCGCGTCCAGCAGGGGCGCGAGCGCGGCGCGCGGGCCGCTCCGGGCGGCGGCGGACGCGCGGCGCGCGG
>NZ_CAACUY010000101.1 GCF_900659615.1 Actinomadura fibrosa
AACCAGCCAGACCTACGACCCCGACAAGGCCTTCACCCCCACCCTCATGACGGCCGCTTGACGGCTTAGCACCATCGGAGGTCTGCTGGCGACGCCTCGCCCGCTAATTCTGTGAGGACCTCTTAGCCGGTGAACAGCCGACTGGCAAGACCCTGCGGATCGCGCCGCAACGGAGACGACCATCGGCCGGCCGTTGGCACGAGGAGGAGAGCGGTGTCCACTCGGCGTTCCAAGAGCCGCAACGGGACGACCGTCGACCGGTCGTTGACACCCGCCCGCCGGGCTGTTCTGGGTCCTGCTGCAACGGAGACGACTGTCGACTGGTCGTTGACACGGTACCTGAGCTGGCAGTTCACCCATCTCTAACCTTCATCGTTGTCAGCGAGGGTTGGCTCTGTGTTTCAGTGTCCGGTTTCTGGTTCGGGATCTCCTGGGGGTTCTGTGGGGAGCTTGTGGGTTTCGAAGGGGTCTAGTGGTTGGTGTTGTGGAAGTGGCCGAGGCCGAAGTGGGAAAGTTCGCCGAGGCAGAGTGGGCCGGGTATGGGTTGGGTGAATTGGAGGTGGAGGCCGTGTGGGCTGCGGGTGGTGCTGGCGCGGTTGGTGCGTTGGTGTTGGGTGGGGCGGTGGCGGCGGTAGGTGACCCAGTGTTTGCTGGGTAGTTCGGTGATCTTGACGGTAGTGGTGATGCCTCGGTGGGCGAGTTCCCGGTTGATTTCTTGGGTGAGGTGATCGTCGGGTGTGGTGCTGCGGGGGCGCCAGCGGTTGGGAACGAAGGGGGTGCTTGTCGCCCAGTTCGTTGAGGGCGTGGTGAGTTGTGGGGGGAGGATGTCGGGTTCGCCGTAGGCGTTGACGCGTATCTGGAGGTTGTGGGGGCCTCGGACGCCTTGGGGGACGCTGATGCTGCGGCCGGCGAGGTTGTGGAGGGCGTGGAGTTCTTGGTCGGTGAGGCCGCCGGGTGCCCAGATGGCCAGGCCGGTGAGGGTGTCGTTGTCGGTGAGGCCGAGGTAGTGGGCGTGTTGGTGGCCTTTGAGGGGTTGGCCGTGGGTGTCTTTGCCGACGAGGTTGCTGGGGCCGGGTGTGGGGCCGAGGGCTTTGAGGGTGGCGGCGCGGAGGGCGTCGGTGACGGCGATGGTGTCGGTGGCGCGTGGTTGTGGGGTGCCGTGGAGGGAGAACCGGACGGTGGTGAGCGAAGTCGCGGTAGTGCGGGTGCGGGTGCGGCGCTGGTGTGGTGGTGCGGGTTGTTCGGGTGCGGGGACGGCGTAGTTGAGGAGGCGGCTGCCGGGTGGGTAGAGGAGTTTGGCGCGGCGGGTGTCGGTGGTTTCGGCGGTCAGGGCGTCGAGGTTGAGGGGGAGGTCGGGGGCGAGGACTTGGGTGTTGAGCATGCCGTGCGGGGCGTGGCCGTCCAGGAGGGGAACGGTTTTGGGTGTGGTGGGGTGGGGGTTGTCGGTGTGGAGGGTGGCTTCGCAGAGGCTGTCGGCGCGGCCGAGGTAGGGCAGGGAGGCGGCGAGCCGGTGCAGGGCTTGGTGCTGGTGGTCGGGCAGGTCGATGGGCCAGTGCACGCCGATGGTGGCGTCGCCGCCCAGGATCGCGAAGGCGTCCAGAGCCAGGTCGGTGCTGGGGGTTCCGGTGCGGTGTTGGGTGTCGGGCAGGTAGTGGCGGGTGTGGGAGAGCCGGTAGGGCGGGAGCGTGTAGTCGGGTGGTACGGCCAGTTGGTGCAGCAGGCCGTGGACGGTGTCGGCGTCCAGGTCGGGGGCGCGTAGCTTCCAGACCGAGTACAGGGCGCGCAGGATCCGCCAGGGGGAGGGCGGTAGTTCGACTTTGCCCTCGTTGACGTAGTGGCCCCAGGGTGTTGCGTGGTATCGCTTCCAGGGGAAGTGGAAGGCCAGGTGGACGCTCATGTCAGTTCTTTCCGTTCCACAGCACGGTGAGCGGCCCGGTCGCGCCGGTGAGGTCGGTGGCGGACGGGAGCAGCGTGTTGATGCGTTCTTCCAGCTCGTCCAGCGGAGGCAGGGAGGCCGGGAGGGTGTCGGTCAGGTCGAGGTCGCAGGCGGTGCGTAGGCGCAGTCCCCGCGACAGCAGCGATCTGATCTCCCACACCGCGATGGTGGCCAGCAGTTCGGTGGTGTGGTCGTCCAGGCCGTAGGAGCGCAGCAGTTCGACGTCGATGGAGAACATCGCCTTGATCTGGCGGGCGGTCCATTCGATGCGGTGGAAGGGGATGGAGCCGTAGCCTTCGCTGGTTCCGCCGCCGTTGCCGTCCTTGTCGAGCTGGTGGCGGACGTGGTCGGATTTGCGGCCGCCGGAGACGGCCTGCCGGACGTCGTAGGCCTCGATGACGGCGGAGATCGCGCGGGGGAAGCGGGGCTGGCCGATCCATTCTTTGTGGGAGAAGAATACGCCGTGCAGCAGGCAGAACGGGTCCAGGCCGAGCAGGGCGCGTGCCATGGCGGTCCGGTCGAGGGGGGTGTCCTTGGCCAGGCCGAGGCGGTCCTTGATGACCTGCAGCATCTTGGTGCCGTCCAGGGTGCTGTCGCGGACGAACGCCGATGCCAGGCGGTGTGCTTCCAGGCGGCTGGAGGTCAGGAACTCCTCGGGTGCGCCGGCCCGGTGTACCCGGACGTGGGGCAGGGCGGCCAGCAGCGGGACGGGCTGTTGGGCGGCGGCGTCCCAGGCGGTGGCTTCCAGGCGGTTGGCCATCGACTGCACCGACTCCACCAGCAGGGCTTCTTGCGGCTGGCCGTCGGCGTCGAAGTAGTCGAACTTGGCGGCGCCCAGGTCGGGGAAGCCGGTGGGCTGGAACGTCGACCCCAGGGCGGGGCGCAGCGCGACGGTGTACCGCAGGCGGGGCGCGTCGAGCAGCTTCATGAGCGGACCTCTTCGTCCTGTTCGTCGTGGGTGGGGGCGGCCGCGGTCACGGCGGCCAGTGCGTTGGTGCGTGCGCGGGGGGTGAGGTGCAGCAGCAGGGCTCCGGCGAGCCGGGTGCCGTCGATGGGCATGCGGGTCAGGTCCTGGCCGGTCAGCAGGGGGCGGCAGCTGGCGATGGTCAGGCGCCGCCGCGCATCTTCCGCGACGGCCTGGAGGTTGCCGGCCAGCAGTTGAGCGGCCCAGTACGGGCGGGGCGCGAGGTCAACGGTGTTGCCGGGGGTGTGGTCGGGGCCGTTGGCGCCGGGGAGGCGGATCGGGCCGGGCGCTAGGAAGGGCAGCAGGGCCGACAGCAGCGGATGCGGCGGCCGCCAGGGCACCGCGGGCCAGGTGGCGGCGGTATCGGGGCGGCAGCCCAGGACCAGCAGCCCGTTGAGGTAGTCGGCGATCGCGTGGTCGTCCACATCGCCGAGGACGAACGCCTGCACGAGCGGCTCCGGCAGCGCCACCCCGCGCCGGTAGGCGATGAAACCGGTGGCACGCCCGCTGCTTTGGCCGGGCCCGGTATCGGGGGGCAGGGCGCGCAGGCGGTGCATCTGCCCGAGCGCGGCGGCCAGGGTGACGCCGGTCAACTCCAGCCGGGTCGGGGTGCGGTCGCTCCACACCGTCTCCCATCGGCCGGTCGGCGCCCGGCGCCGCTGGACGCAGGTCAGCAGCCCTCGCGGGGACCGGTCACCGCCAGCCTGGTCGGCCGGGGAGTCGCGCAGGGAGGCGATCGCGGCGGCTATCCACAGCTCCGGGTCCTCGGGCAGCAGCGCCGGCCAGTCCTCGGCGACCCGTCCGGCGCCAGGTGCGTAGGGTCTGATGTCGGCGCGGACGGCCCCCGAGTGGCTCACCGCAGCGTGCAGGCGGCCGAACTCCACCACGAACCGGCGTAACGCCGCGGCGCCGCCGCCCGCGGCGACCTGGTAGATCTGCTGTTCGGTGCGGCGGACGGCGGAGGCCACGCCGCCCGGCAGCCGGAGCCGTTTGAGGCGCAGCAGCCACGCATATGGTTCGCGCAGCACATCGACTTCACCGTGCGGTTCCACCGCCAGCCGCCCGACGGGGACGGCCAGCGGGTTTTGTCCCAGCCGGGTGGTGATGACGAACCGGCGGAACGCCGACAGGCCGCGGTCGACCCCGAGTGAGGCGACCGCCAACGCGAAATCCATGCCGGCGCGGGCTTGGCGGCCGTTCCACTGCGCGCGGCCCTCGCCCAGCAGGTGCTCGACCTCGGCTCGCCCGGCCGGGCGGGGCCACAGCGGGACCCACTGTTCGCCCTTGACGTCTTCGCCGGTCGCGGCGGTGTCGTATCCGACGGCCGAGGAACGCGTCAGGAACGGCAACGCGCCGTCCTCGGCGGCGGCCCGGTTGCGGCGGGTGACGGCGGAGGCGAACAGCAGCGTGCCCTCCAACGTCAGCACCAGGCTCCACGGGTTGGCGAACCCGCTGTCGTCGCTCTTCTCCCGCGGGCTGGACAGGATGCCGCCGGCGCGGCCCGGGTCGTACTGCCCGACCGTGTCACGGACGTAGGGGACATCTTCCCGACCTAGCAGGACCGCGTGTGCCCAGGCCACGGAGGCGGCGCGGTCGGCTTGCGGGCCGGCCACCAGCGCCAGCCGCTGCAGGAACGTGGCCGACAGGTCCTGGCGGCCGAAGTTGCCGCCGGTGCCGGCCAGCGGGCTGAACCGCAGGTCGCTGCTGGTCAGGGTGACCGCGACGTCCAACCACGGCAGCGCCTCATCAGGCAGCCGGGCGCGGCACAGCCGCACCACATCGGCCTTGTGCTGCTCGGCCCACAGCGCACCGCCCTGCCAGCCGCGTTCGCGGGCTTCGGCGACGACCTGGTCGGCGGCCTGGATGGCAGCGCGCAGCGCCGCGAACCGGTCGCCGGGCGCAGCACGGAAAACGTGCAGGGCCTTCTCGGCGGTGATGCTCTTGCCGTTGCCGGCGAACCCCGATCCGGCATTCCACGGCGACACGATCGGGCTCGGCCGATACCGGTCGACCAGCCACTCCACCAGCTCATCGACGCTCAGCGACGTCGACAAGCACCCCACATCCCCGTCCCAGTGCAGGTGTGCGCCCGGATCGGCCTGTTCGGACAGCACACGCAGCAACCCCAGAGCCGACAGGTAGCCGCCCAAGGTGTCGGCGCGCAACCCCGCCAAACGATGCGCGGTGGTGGGTGAGGTGCTCATCAGGCCCCTTCGACGCGGTAGGAGCTGCTGACCCGCCAATCGGCGACCCGCACCAGTGCCTCCAGGAACGCCAGCCGGAACGGCCCCAGGTCAGCCCGGTCACGCAACGCCAGCGCCCGCGCCGTCCACGACCGCCCGCCGGCCCCCGCCCCCAGATGCAGCAGATCCAGTCGCAACCGCAACTCCGCCACCACGGCGCCGTCCGGCAGCCGCACCGGCAGTGTGCGGTCGCCCTCGGCCACCCCGAGCATCAACTCGCCCTCACCCGGCAGCGATCGCACACTCACCCGCACCTTGCCGTGATGAGCCGCCGCCAAGTACGTCACCAGGTCGGCTTCAGCGACCCCGTCCAGCAGCCCTGAGTCGGGATGCAGCAGCATCAGCGCGCTCACCAGCTCATGCCGCAGCCTGCGGTCCCCGCTGTGCGGCGGGCCCGGACGCGCTGACTTGGCCCACGGCCCCTCTCCCGGCAGTGCATCGCCGTCGTCCAGGCCGGCGAGCAGCTTGTCCTGGAAGACTGGATGTGCCTTGCCGAGATCGTGGAACCGGCCGGCCAGCGCGGCCGCCCGCAGCAGGGGGGCCGACAGCCCTGCCAACGGCCGCCGATACTCGGCGACGACGCGCTGGATGTCCTGCTCCACGTCGTCGAGGTGCTCGGTCAGGCTCACCCACCGCGACATGGCATACGACCAGCCGTCATGGCCGACCGCGTCGGGCTCCTCGACCGCCTCGCCCACCGGGTCCACCGGCGCGCGGCTCGCGGGCGCCCAGCCGAGCAGCGGACTGTAACCGCCGGCGGCCGCGTCCGCCACCAGCACCGCACCGGGCACCACATCGGCACCCACCGCGGGCCGCCACTGCCCCGAAAGCCGGTCATGAACCCACAGCCGGCGCCCGCTCCTCACCAGCTTGCGCACGTCGGCCAGCGGAGCCGGGCACAGCTCATCCCGCGCCGGGAACAACGACTCCTGTGGCAGCCGCCCCTCCCGTAGAGGACGCCACGCCATGAACACGGTGGTGTCCTCAGCGTCCCGCACCCATGGCCCCACATCCAGATCCGCACCCGACAGATCCGGGGCGGTGTCGAACAACTGCAGCAGGTCACGCCGCCTCAACACCGCATGCACCGGCCGGCTCTCCGCCACCGGCAGCGCCTGCAGCTCCAACGTGGTCAGCGTCCGCCCCTCCAGCTCCGCCAGCGCACGTTCGGCAGCCGCCACATCGTCAGGGGTGTAAGGCGCTGCGGCTTGCTTGGGCGGCGAGCTCCACAGCACATCGGCGCCGTCGGGGTACTCGCCCGCCCGATTGCACCGTCCGGCCCGCTGCACCAGCGAACTCCACCGGGCCGCCTCCGAGAACAGCACCCGCGACGACACATCCACCCCGGCCTCCAACGCCTGCGTGGCCACCACGATCCGCCCCGCCGCCCCGGGGCCGGCACGGAGCCGCATTGACCGCTCCCGGCGCTCACGCGGCCGGAACCGGGAATGCACCAGCAGCAGATCCAAACCCGCGTCCAGGCCGGAGAGGGCGCAGAACACCGCGACCGCGCGCTCCACCGTGTTCAAGAACGCGATGGTCTGCGTACCGGGCTGATGACGCTCCACCAGCGTCCGCGCCAACGCGGCCGGATACTGTCTGGGATCATCGGGCAGCGCCAAGCGGGTGAAGCGGCGAGGCGCCCGGACACGCGGTCCCAGCGCATCCCCGGCCAGATCCTCCGGCCCCAGCGCGACCGTCGCCGCACCCGCGGGGTCCAGACGATGGTCGGGAGTCGACAACTCACCAGCATCCAGCGTCGCCGACATCCACATCGACGCCGTCGGCAGCGCCGTCCCCAACGCATCCCGCAGACCCTGCAACTGAGCACTCGTCCCCAGCGCCGGCCCCAGCAACTGCGTCTCATCGAACACCCACTGGGTGCCCGCATGCAGCAACCCGAACGACACCGGCCAGCGCGACCGCGGCTCGGCATACCCACGCATCAACGCACGCGACAGCACCATGTCCTGCGTCCCGACGAAGATCGCCGGATCCCCTGCACGCATCTGCCAGGCATCGTCGTCGCGATTGACGCCGCCCATCAGCACATGCAACTGCACCACGCCATCAAGCCCGAGCCGCTCCAGCCAGAGCCTGATCTCATCCACGGTCTGCTCGACCAGCGAACGCATCGGCAGCACATACACCAGCCGATGAGGAGTAGCCGCCTTCGACCCCTCATTCACCAGCAACCGCCACAACCACGGCAGCACCGCCGCCGCCGTCTTGCCCGCACCCGTCGGCACCGTACACAGCACAGGCAACCCCGACTCGGCAATCACCCGCTGATACGGATACGGCCCAAACTGCCCATCTTGGGCAATCCGGAAAAACTCGCCAAAACCCTCATCCATAATGATCATTCCGGTCGAGAACACCGAGAAAGCACAGGCTGCCACACCGCACCGACAATTCATGCACCAATGTCCCGCGCCGATCTCCACCTGGCCCGTTCCGATCCTTCGGAACCCCACTGCCCATGGAGATCCTGCTAGGTTCCGAAGCAGAAAACGGACTAACGTTCACAGGAGCCGTCACCGAAGGCCCTGAACGAACGCCACAAAGCACAGACCGCCTGCTCAGATCCCGTAACAACGACCCGCAGCCGGTCGTCCCCGTTGTGGCAGCGACGCCGCGGCCCGCACAGGCCCGACCGGGTGTGACAACGACCCGCAGCCGGTCGCCCCCGTTGTGGCGGCGACATCCTCGACCGGCAGATCCTGGCCAGGTAGTGACAACGACCCGCAGCTAGTCGTCCCCGTTGTGGCCGCGTCCGGTCACGATGTAGTTCCAGCCGAAATGCCTGGTGGCAACCACAGTGAGCCGGTCGTTCTCATTGCGGCGCTCCGCCACACTCACCCGGGACGCGCTCGTGTGTGAGGCTACAACGACCACTAGTTGGTCGTCCCCGTCTCGCGGATAGAACGACACGGGATGACACCCAAAGTGCTGGTTTCCTGCCTCGTGATCACGTCAGGAACGAATCGGTCCTCGGGGGAAGGTTTGGCGTGGTGATCTCAATGGACGTGTTGCGCGAGGGGTATGACTCGCGCAACACGTCAACGGGGGCCGCGGGAAGCGGCTGTCCATGTCCTGACTCCACACGACGGAGACGGGTCTTCCGCAACTGGGACGCTCGTGACGAACGTGCGTTAACTCCGCAGCCTAGTACATCGCCGAAGGTACAGAGACTGGTCTCAAGAATCAGCGGACGCGACGGCAAGTCTTTGACAGGATCGGGAGCGCGCGGGTTGAGATAAGCGTATTTAGGGCGTCAGGAGCACTGCAGTCGACACGGAGTCAGCTTTGTGGCCCTTTGTCTAGATCGCTGTCTTGGTCGTAGTTCTCGCAGGAGTCCGCGCGCAAGCTCAAATCATCAACCGGCTGAAGGAAGGCTGTGGTTGCCATGAGACCCAGCCCCGAAGGGGCACCAGCGAGAGAAGCGTCAGCAGGCCGTAAGCAGTTCCCGTGGCTGCAGGCGGTCTCCGCCGTGACTGGCGTGATTCGGAGCATACTTGCCGTCATCGAGTACGTAAGAGGCGGTCCTGGCAAGTCGCACCTCTAACGAAACGCTCGCCAGGACCTAACAGGGCCTCCGCAGCAGTCCTGCTGCGGAGGCACTGCCTGTCGTCCAATGTAGGACACCTGGGACGCGTGCGTGCATCACTTGTTGACGTCCACATTGCCGGGTAACCATCCGCCGATGCACGGCTCGGCTGGAGTGTGCCTCGACGTGGTAGCGGCGTGCTCTGCGCAGAGCATGACCCGAGGTCTCCGGTAAAGCGTTGATCGGCAAAGAAGCGCCAACGAACGCCGACCGGTCGCCTCCCGTTATGGCACGATGTTCTGAGCCCGTCTCACTGTGCTTGTAGACCAACGGTCACGCTCGTTAGCCGGTCGTCCCCGTTGCCGCGCCTCGTCCTCAGCCGACACTTGCGCCTGGTGATGGCGGCGGCATGACCGTCAGCTGGCGTCCACTGCGCGGTCTCAACTCTTATCCGTTGCGCCTCTAGGTCGCGAACCCCAAGTGTCCATGGGATCCCTGATAGGTTCCGAAGCTGGAAACAGGCAAACGCGCACGAGAGTCGCCGCCAAGGCCACCCACGAAATGCCACCCAACGCAAACTGCCCGCTCAGGCATCGCGTCAACGACCGGCCGACGGTCGTCTTCATTGCGGCATGGTCGAGATGCCCGGCGGCGGCAGCGGCCATCGTGCGGTGGTGTCAACGACCGACGGTCGTCTCCGTTGCAGCAATATATGGGCCGCGGTCGTCAAGTGGCTGGGGGTTGTGTCAATGGTCGGCCGTCGGTTGTCACCAGTGCGGCAACTCCATGAGCCTCTCGTCGGTGCGATGCTGGAGGTGTCAAGGACCGGCTGACCGTCGTCTTCATTGCGGCAGCGCCCACTGCACGCCCGTCCAGGCTGCGGTCGCCACTGGTGTCAACGACGGGCCGTCGGTTGTTTTCGTTGCGGCATGTGCTCGAACAGGAACTTAGCCACATGCGCTGGTGTCAACGGCCGCCCGACGGTCGTCTCCGTTGCGGCTCTCACAGAGTAGCGGTGTGGTGGGCATCGCAAAGTTTGGTGCGTCGAGTCGACCGCAAGATTCCCGCTGGCGACCACGAGCATCGAGCAGGCAACGTCTGCCACGCCTGCACCGTCTACCCGGCCGCTAAACGGACCGACCTGCTGATCTCACGATCACCGGTAGGAAGGCCATCTTGATGTAGCGATGGGGATCGCTGGGGGAGGTCATCAGGTAGTCGCGGCGCAGGTCGGGGTCCACGCTCGGCGTGCTGGATCGGAAGGCCGGGTGGGCGCGGATCGCGGTGTCGGCCTTGTTGATGATTTCGCTCGGGCTGCCGCCTTCGATGAACACGATCAGTGCGGCCTTGGTATCCCGCCACCCGGTGTAGCCGAGGAGTTGGTCGATGGCCTCAGTGAGCTGGGACTTGCCTCGCCACCGCTTGCACTCGCCGATGAAGGCGTTGCGGTCCTTCCAGTTGAGGAGGATGTCGGTCTTGCCGGTGCAGTTGAAGACCTCTCCGCGGGCTGCACCCTCGTAGTTGGCATTGAGCACGAACAGCAGCAGGTCGCGGAAGCCGTCCTCGCCGAGGTGGCCGGCGGTTCGCGGCAGCCGCTCGACCGCCCGGCTCATGCCGCTGATCGTCCGGAGCACGTCCTGGTACATCTCGTCGGCCAGCCGCGGCTCGTCGTCGCCGGAGAAGGCCGGCCCCTGCTCGATCCGCACCGCCTTGCGCCGCACAGGCACGTGAATCTGAGCCTCTTCAGGCGCTGGCGCCAGCGGGATGTCGAGCGCTGCCGACAGGGTGGCCGCGTGGTCCAACGCTCCCTTGCGCCGCTGGACCTCCCGTTCGAGGGCCACCCGGAACTGCGGCTCCCACTCCATGACGTCCTGGTTCGCCCACTGCACTCGCTCGGTGAGTTCGTTGCGCATCTTGGCGATCTCGCGATGGATCAGGTCTTCGGTGAGCAGCTCCGCGGTGACCGAGAAGATCACTGCATTCTCGCTGAGGGTCGCCTGTGGTCCGCCCCCGCGCCTGGAAGTGTTCGCCTCCGACGTCAGCAGTTGCGGGTTCCCGGTGAAGGGCACGATCAAGGACATTCGCTGGCCAGGTCGCCTCCGCAACCGGGCACCCCTCGGGGTCTTGTCCGCCGCGGCGACGAAAGCCGTCTCGGTCACGGGGGTGCGGGTCATCGCACCGAAGTGGAGCTCGACCAGATCGATGCGATACTCATCGATGAGACGCTCGGCCACCGCTTGCGGAGAGAATTGGAGCTCCTCGGCGGGTATCTCGCCCACGGACTGGAGCGCGTGCGTCAGCCGCAGTTGCAGATAGTCGTTGAGGGATCCCTGAGTGAAGAGCGTGCCGTCGGTCGCCGCCGCAGTCTGCCGCATGACTACGACAAGGACCGCGCGATCTGCCCCATGCCTGGTCCGGCGCCGGGGCCAGCTTGGGTCAGCGGGCTTGGCCGCCGTGCCAGGAGTAGGTACCGCGCCCTGATGAGGACGACCATGTGCCGTCGGCGCACATCGTCCCCCCGCCGGGCGGCAGGATGGGGCTGCTGGACGGCACGATCGGTACGACGGGTGGGCTGGACTGCATCTGCTTGCCGAGTTGATCTAGCAGCCTATTGATGGCCTCCTCTTCGGGGTCGGGGTCCATGCAGACTTCGTTGCGCATCATCAAGATCGCCGGGTCGTCGTCCGGGCTGCAGTTGATCTCCAGCGGCGGTCCCTGCTCCGGAAACGGCGGATCAGGAGTCCAGGCCTGTGACGCTGTGGGGGAGGGCCTCCCTGCGGATTCGCCTGGCGAGTGAGTGTTGACGGCGTAGCCGATGACGACAACAGCTGCAGAACCGGCTAGCGCCAGAACGGTGGGGCGAAGCTGCTCCCAGCTCATAGCGGGAGAGTAGAGGTGTTCGCGGCCTTGGAGTATGCGGCAGGAAGATGCTGTCCATGTCAGGACAAGCGGGGCTCCTGCGGCCGGGTGGTGTCCGGCTGTTGCGGCGGGGTCTTCGGAGCGACCGGGACCGATGGTCGGATCTCGTGCGGGCCAGCGCGGCGATCGACCCTTGCGGCTCCCAGACCGGTCACGAGCCGCTGATCTGAGGTGGTTCGGGTGGGGTGGGCACGATCGCGATCGTTGCTTCGGTGGAGGAGGCGGGCACCAGGTGGATGGTGTCGCCGGGTTGGGCTGTGTTGAAGTTGTGTGGGCTGGCGATGCGGGCGCTGTGGTAGATGACGCGGTGTTGTACGTCGTCGAGTTTGATCTGGTGGCCGGCGAGGTTGAGGCGTATCTCGCTGGTGGTCATCATGCTGAACTCCGGGCCGGGGGTCACCGGCTGGGCGGAAGGGCCGCGTGTCATCTCGACCTGGGTCCAGGTGCTGCGGATCTCCTCGCCGCGCAGCAACCGGCCGAGGCGCATGAGTTCGGCGATCTGCTGTGGTGTCACCTGTGCCAGGTCGGGGACGCTCACCCGCTGGAAGGTGTGCTGCTGGACGAGGATCAGCACCTCAAGGAGACCCACCGTCCAGCGCGCCATGTCCACCATTGGTGAGGCGTGCAGTTCGGAGTCATCAGGGTGCTCGAACCCGACCAGAGGCCGGCCCTCCCGCACCGCCAGGACCAGCCCGGCATCGTCGGCAAGCCCAGCCACCAGCCGCACTGCCGGCAGCACCTCGGCTGGGGTCTTGCCGACCAGGGAGGCCATGGTCATGCGGACTCGCTCGTGCTCGGCCCCGTTGAGGAGGAAACCGAGCTGCAGGACACCGGAGCGGTCGGTGCCCGACAGCCACAGGCCGGGGCCCTCCACACCGCGGGAGGCGCGCACCTCGACCAGGTCCAGCGTGTGCATCACCTGACCCTGCGGGTTCAGCAACCGGATCTCCAGGTCGGGCAGTTCACTGCCTGACCCCTTGGGCGTCATGAACGACAGGTGGCCAGGCCCGCCGGAGGTCAGGGCGCTCGGCGGACCGGTGATGCCGGTGACAGTGCCGGGCACATCGTCGAAGGGAGCGCCGTGGCGCAGCCAGTCCTCAACGGCCTGCTGCTCCGGCGAGCCTTGGGGAGCCTCCAGTTCGACTGAGACCGTGATCGGCCGCAGACGCGTCGACTCGGCACACCGGGGCAGCAGCCGCAGCACCAGATAGGAGTCCTCGTCCAATTGCTGGTAGTGCACCCACGCAACCGGAGAGGAGGCGTGCAGGTCGGCGTCCCATGCCTGCTCGCTCACGCGGCCCGAGCGGACGTGTACCTCGTAGCGGTAGAAGGGATCCACCTCGTTCAGCGTGCTGGCGAGGCCGCACTGGCGGTCGATCACCTCTTGGAGCAGGTCCTCGGCAGGCACGCCTTGAGGAAAATTACGACCTCCCCGCAGGATGTCGGCCATCAACCGATGCAGGCGCTCGCCGCCGTCGCCGAAGAAGTACTCCACCAGAGCCGGGTTCTGGGCGATCAGGCCGTCCAGTGTCCTGCCGCCCATCCAGCCGGTGCGGATGCCGCGGCCGGCGGTGAGCTTCTCCAGCCAATCGAGCCGTTGGTTGGTGGGCTCCCAAGGCGTCACCAGAGTCCACGAACGCACCGGTAGCACCGGCAGCGTCTCGTTGACGAACGTGTCCCAGGACTCCTCCCCATCGGGGTTCCACACCCGAACGTCAACGCCCCGATCGCCGCGCGCCGGCGTCGGGCTGTTCCCGTGCGGAAACTTCAGGAGCAGCAGCGCGGCTACGAACTCCTCGACCTTCTCACCAGGCTGATCCCAGTTGACCATCGTCACGTCGTTCAGCCAACCAGGTAGGACCGACAACGCGAGAAGAGATCGACGCCACGTCCGACATCCCGGCCTCCGTGCGGATACGCATCAGGTCAGTCGACGAGCTCAACATTCGCGCGTCTCGACGCTCTCCACGTCTGCACTTTTGTGGCGTTCAGTCGGATGCTCAGTCCTGCGAGTGCCCGCGAAAGAAGCCGTCGATGGCTTTGGCGGCGTGCCGGCTCATTGCCCGGCTGACATGCTCTGGGCGCTCCCGGACATCGAAGGCATGGAGCCTGCCGCCGTCCTGCTCGTAGTAGGTGCGCACCTTCCAGCCGAGGCGCTTGCCGGCGGCTCGCAGAGCCTTTCTGCCCTCGTTCACGCTCTCGAAGGCCTCAGTGCGTTCGCGACTCAGAGTGATCTGCCCGCCGTAGCCTTCGAACTGTGGTTTCAGACAGGAGCGCATCAGCGCTTCCAGATCATCGACCACGGACTCGAAGCGCTCGTCGGCCCTCTGCTTCCTGCGCGGAGCAAGCTCGTCGCTACTCATCGGCACCTCGTTTCCGGCTCGCAACCAACCATAAGCGGCGCGGTCGTCCAAGACCCGTGCCTCGGCTACAAGCCAGCGACCGTACGTCCTCACCTACGTCACGCCCGACGCCGCCCCGCAATGGTGGGCTCGGTCGCCCCAGACACGGGCCGGACCAGGGGAGCGGCCAGGCTAGGAGGATCGAGGCCCTCAGCCGACGATAGCCGCCTGGCTGGGGAGGGCGTCAGCATAGTCCGAAGGGCGGCCGCCGGTAATTCGGGCGGGTCGGCGGGGTGTCGGCCGTTGCCGTCGGTGCGAGCGCTTCGGGCAGAGAAGTTGGGTCAATCGAACCAGCCGCGGCGCGCGGCCGCGGCGCCCATCGCGATCCGGCTGGTGGTGCCGAGGTGTTTGCTGATCAGGCCGATGTGCCGGCCCACGCTCGTCGAGGGCCTGCTGGAGCGACAGGACGCCGGATACCTCAATCCGCTTCGGCTGGTGAGCCCAGCTGACACTGGCCAAGATTCTCTCCGGAACGGCTAACCGGACAGAACACGGGCTCTGTCTGCTGTCGGCCCACGCGTGAACGGGCGGAAAAAAGGTGGGGCGTCCGAGCAGGTATGGGTGATCGGATGCGGCGGTTGCACAGTCGAGGGCCAGTTCGATCTGGCGCGGGAACGCGTGGACGGGTACGGACGTCCTACCGTGGGACATCCATCCGCCTGAGGGGAGCCGACTGTGGCGAACGGGAGCCGCCGCGCGCGTGCCGCTGCCGCGATTTTCGCTGGCTGGGTCGCGGTTTTGTCCACCCTCGCGGGCTATGCCCAGACCGATGACCAGCGTCTCACTGCGGTCGTCCTCACCGTCCTCACAGCAGGCGTTCCGGCTCTAGCCCTAAAAAAATCGCTGCACCCTGACAGCGACTTGACGATCTAGGTCAATCCTCATGAACAGGTGGACTGTGAACGAGCGGTGAGGCCGGGACGTCTGATGCGGTATGGGTGGTCGGATGCGGCGGTTGCACCGCCGAGGGCAGTACGAGTTGGCGCGACCTGGTACGCGCCGTACGGGGACGGCGCTGGCAGGGGTGGGCCTGGCCGTGCTGGCGGTGGGGTACGCGGTGGCCTTGTGGCGGATCCCCGGCTGGATGGGTTTGAACGGCAAGGGCGGCGATGCCAAGGACCGGCACAACGCCCGGCTGCTGGTGGTGTCGGCCGGTGGCGCGGTGGTGGTGGCGATCTCGCTGCTGTACACCGCCCGCAACTACCGGCTCTCCCACCGCGGCCAGGTGACCGACCGGTTCACCAAAGCCCTGGAACGGCTCAGCTCTACTGACATCGACGCGCGCCTGGGTGGCATCTACGCCCTGGCGCACGTGGCCGCCGATTCCAGCCCCCACCACGACGACGTGGTAGAGGTCTTGGAGGCGTTCGTGCGCCGCCGCGCTCCCACCGCCCGCCTCAACGACGACGACCAACCCACCTTGAGCCGACCGCGGCCCCTGCCCGAGAAGCCCGAGGCTGACGTCCAAGCCACGCTGACCGCGCTCGGCGCCCGGCCGAACCGCCCCGAACGCCGCCGCTTGGATCTCAGCCGTCTCCACCTCACCGGTGCCCGCCTGCAGGACGCGGACCTGCAGGACGCGGACCTGTCGGACGCGAATCTGCAGAGCACGTACCTGTCGGCCGCGAACCTGCAGTCGGTGAACCTGTCAGACGCGAACCTGCAGGCCGCAAACCTGCAGTACGCGGACCTGTCGCACGCGTATATGCCTTACGCGGACCTGCGGGGCGCGCACCTGGCGTACGCGAACCTGCGAGGCGCGCGCCTGGCACACATGGACCTGCGGGGCACGTACCTGCAGGAGGTGTTCCTGCGGTACGCGGACCTGCAGGGCGCGGACTTGCGGTACGCGATCCTGCCGGGCGCGGACCTGCAGAACGCGAACCTGCAGGACGCGAACCTGCGGAGCGCAAATCTGCGACATGCGGACCTGCGGTACGCGGATCTGCAGGACGCAAACCTGCAGGACGCAAACCTACAGGTCACGGACCTGCGGGGCGCAAATCTGCAAGATATCAAAGGGATCTCGGAGGCGAAGGTTCGGGCGATGGCGAGGGTGGACAAGCACACCCTGTTCTAGGCGTTTAGGCGGGGGCACGATGATTGGCGGCTGCCGCGAGAGGACGCGCCGACCGCCGATGATCTCTAGATGGACAGTACGCGGATTCTATTTGGTCTCCTCCGTTCGTTTGCGCAGGTCAGCGCCCCGGACGACGTCAGGGAATTCCGGTCACGTGATCGGTGCGGAGGTCGAGCGCCGAAACCGCACTCCGGGGCGGTTCCGTCGCGCACACCGCGGCGACGAGATCGCGGGGGTCGCAGCGCTGGCCGCCCGGGGCGTAGCGCGGCGGTCGTGAGGACCCAGCGGCCAGGCTCGCCGTGGGAGGTCCCCGCAGAGGAAACGGGAGGACGAGCCGGGGATGTTCGTGCTGGCCGAACCGGTTCGCCGGCAGCTGGGCCGGTAGGGCGCCACCGGCTCGTCACCAAACGCGAACACCATCGCCTTTACCAAGTCCGCCACCAGCCGAAATACGCACTCACAGCTTGACTGGCGCGGTCACTACGTTCGAGCTACACCAGGACGACGACGCGCGAGGGCCAGCAGCCCACGCCGACGTTGGCGCCGGTCGGCCAGCTCGCGCGGATCCGGCCGGGGTCGGCGGTCGCGGCGCGCTGCCAGCCGGACGGCGCCGGCGCTTTGGCGCCCGCCGGGAGCGGGAAGACCGCCAGCCCCAGCCTGTACCGCTCGAATACTCAGTTTCATGCTGTGTGAACCGCCCCGGGTTCTGTGGAGCCTCCAGCAAACCCGGGGCGGTTCAGCCACCGTCCGCCGCGATATTGATCAACGTTACGAAGGGGCGGGTGAGTCAGGCCACTGGAGTTCGGTGGGGGTGGCCGTGTTGGCGTTGAGGTAGTCACTCAAACCCTTGCCGGTGGCTGGCTCGGATTCGGTCGAAGCAGGGCGGGGGAACCCGAGGCCATCGTAGAGAGCGCGGCGGTGAAGACCCATCAAAGCCTCGATCTCGGTCAGATAGGACCGAGCAGCATCGATCATGGAGCGGTGTCCGGCGATCAGAAGGACGGTTGCGACCAACCAGAGGACGGCGGTCCACCAGCTGATCCCTAGGAGCAGGCTCCATAGCGGGAGCGCGAGCGCTAGCAGCAGGCCTTGAGCGCGGAGTTGGAAGGCCGCCGCCTGTGCGGATAGGTCGGCACGGGACTCGGGAGGTAGCACGGCGACCAGATATGGCCAGCATGTCTGGAGGTTAAGGCCATAGGCTTCCTCGATGCGGGCGGCGGTGGCTGTGAAAATGTTCGCCAAACGGGTGGGGCCTACCACCAGTTCACCACGCGCGTAGTCGCGGCGGCTCTCGATTACGGCGTCATCGCGCGCAGCCTCCACCCAGTCGTTAGGCGTCCGCTTGGATGCCATCTCGGCGTGCTCTCCATAGTGCTTGCGTATCTTTTCGTGGCGGCGGATCCTGCAACGCGCCAGCGGCCGGAGAAACGGCAGGCGGCTCCAGCTGGCCTCGGCGAGGAAAGTGATCATCACCGGGGCCAGCCGTGCACAAACCGCCGCTGTTGTGGCGACGACGGCGACCGCCAGCAGCGGGAGCGCGATCGCTGCCGCCTTGGGGTATGGCGTGATCACGCACCAGAATGGTGAGCCCGCCGACCGAGAGGTCGCGCAGACCGCTGCGGCGGTCGAGTGTGTCAGCATGTAGCACACAGCACCGGTGAGCCAGAACAGCAGGGCGGCGCCGATGGCGGTGCTCTTCCACCGGCTCGTCCATGGGTCCACCAGAGCCTTGACGAGGCTTTCGGTCATGGATTAGCAGCTCGCATTAGGCTGCCGTGCTCGGGGCAGCGGCCGCGCAGTGAGGGGCCGCGTGCGTCTCCCGGTTCGCTGTAGGAGCAGTGCGGACAGCGGTAAGCGATAACTTTGATCTTCCGGCCGGTATTGGCGCCCAGTGGGCCGAGTTCGGCCTCTACGAACACCTTGTGGGAGTCCTCATAGATTTGGCCGAGGACCTCGTCGTCGACGGAGAGATCAAATATCCACGAGCTGATCGACTCGGGCGCGGGGACGGCCCCGGCGGCGACGTCGGCGAGTTGATCACGCACTTGATCACCGACCTCGCGCCACCGCTCGTGCGTGACGACGAGTTCGATCCAAGACCACTCGGGATGCTCCCGAATCTCTCTCATATTCTACCCAACTCCCCTTCTGTGGTGCATCATGCTTCTGGGGCATAAGGGTACGCCGAGCGGGGGTGGTGGGCGACATACGGCACATCGATATCACTTTGAAGATCGTCGACGACGAGTTGACCGCCACGGCGGCTGCCATGTCCGAGACGGTGGTCGGCGTGGGAGCAGTGACGGTCGCGAGGTTGCGTCACGCGGCTAAGATGGTCCGCGCCGCAAAGACTCACGCGGCCTTCGCAGACAATCGGGCGGCCGAAAGACTTCGGGATGCTCTCTTCCCGGGTCTGGTCGCCGAACTCCTGCACGAGGAGCGCCGCGAAAGCGGCAGATCAGGCCTGGCTCTACGCCTGCGCACTTCCGATCTCGAGCTACAGCATCTGCCCTGGGAGTACACCGCCGTCGGCCCTCCCCCGGAGGGACAGGAACGCCGCGGTGTAGGGCGACGCGCCTATGACTTCCTCTTCAGACGTCATGATTTGCTGCTGATACGTCAGTTGGCGGACGGTTACGAGCCGCCGGCCGCGCTGCCCGCTGAGATCGCGGTCGTGACGGCGACCGAGACGGCGTCGCAGTACCCGCTCCCGGAGGGCGGGCACTTGGACCTGCAGGACGCGCGAGTCTGGGGCACTCGGTTCGATGCCCGCATCAATGAAGCGCTCGAGGAAACCGCGATCACCGCCAGGGCTTATAACGAGGTGCCCACGTCCCTGGCCGGGCCGGTCTTCGCCTGGTGTTTCTTTGGGCACCACGTATTTCAAGCGGGCGGGCTCATCCTGCCGAGAGATGACGGATTTACGGCGGTAGCTGCGGACGAACTCGCGCGAAGGCTCGTCTCTGCCGGTGTCAAGGTCGCCGTGATCGCTGCTTGTGATACGGCGGTCGCGGATGAGGGTGAGCTCAATCTCGGGTCGTTCGCCTCCAGGCTGGTTCAGGGCGGGGTACCTGTCGTGGTCGCGATGCAAGGCGCAGCCAAGGGCGCGGACGCGGTCGACTTCACCGCCGCGTTCTTTCGCGAGCTGGCTCTCCGCGGAGACGCCGCTCTGGCCTTCCGCGCCGCCCGCGATGCGATGGCGCCCGGCAGCCAGCAGGTCCCGGCACTGTTCACCGGCGTGGCCTCACTGCAAGTGCTGCGTGCCAGGCCCGACCCAGGAGTGTCCCGTCCCGGCTGGGAGGCGTACTGGCTGCCGCCGCACTGGATCCCCGGAGCTGAGGATGGCCCGAGCGACCAGCGCCGTGGCCGTATCGACACGCTCTGGTGCCTGGATAGGACGGCCTTTACTGGGGTGCTTGCCGACGCCCCGGGAGCCGACTTGGCCGCCGCTCTCAACACAGTGGAGAAGCGGATCGCCGCCGCTATGCGGACGCTCGGTCTGCCTGAGCGGCGGTGGTCGACACTGGACGTCGGTCAGGTTGCCCCGGACCGGGCCGCTATAGAGGAGGCGCTCAGCTATGACCACCAGTGGAACGCCTTCCGGGGATACGACGACGCCGTCGCGGGCATCGTGGTTGCCCTTCACTCATCCGATGCGCACAGCCCCCTCGACAGCCTCGCCCGCTATGCCGAGGAACTCAGACGGACGGTCCCGGGAACTGCTGTCCTGTATCACGTTCAGGCAGGCGTACCGGTAACTGCGATGATCCTCGCCGACCGGCTGGGAAATCGCCTTGGCCGGCAGGGCCCTTGCTCAGTTCTCGTACGGACCGCGGTGCCGGTTCCTCGCGTCGAGCCAGCCAACCCCGGCGCCGGGGGCTCGCTCCTTGTCGCGCTCCGCGCCGAGTGCGGGCGGCGCTTACGCGCTCTAGGACTCGCCGAACCGGCGCTGGCCCTCGACCCGGGCGGCCCGCCGCTGCCAAAAATGCCCGCAGTGGACCTCGCCTTGGCCGTCGTGCCGGGAATCGATGCGCTGCAGGCCCCCGAAGCCGCCCGACTACTCAGACTGATCCGTGACCTCATGCCGGAGGCGCACACCGAGATGCAGCGCGCGTGCGCCTCCCGCGGCCCGACCACGGCCGGGTTCGCAGCTTTGGCCGTGGCCACCGACCGCGACGCTGACCTCGCTGAGTGGCTGGAGAGCACTCCGGGAACTGCGGTTGCCGAACCGCGGCGCGCCCCGCGGAGCCTGTTCGGCGCCGACCATATGGACACGATCGGCCTGCGCCTGCAGGTGCTTGGCCACCCGCTGGCGGCGGATTGGCTGGCGGCCGGATCCGGGCGTTTTCGCGACCTCGCTTCACCCATCGATCCAGCTGGGGCACTCTCTTCCTACCCCGCCAAGAGCGCCGTACCGGTGGTCCGGGCGGCTCGTCTGCGCGCCGACGACTTCCCTGATCCGCTGGACACCGTCTCCGCTGCGTTCCTCGCCGCAGTATCGGTCACCGAGCCGAGCCCCAGCCTCGTCGAACGGCTCGGGCGCCTGCCGGACGCCGTCCGGTGCCTTCTCGGCATGGACGACGGCCATGGTCTCGATCCCACGGCCGCCGAACACGTCCTGCAGCTTCACCAGACGATCCAACCCTACGAGCGCCATGGAGGGGCATCCGATGCTCGCTGACTGGGCCTTCTGCACCACGATCCAGCTCGATCCGTCGGAGACTTCGATCGTCCTCGATCTGCTGCTCTCCGTACGCGATCCGGAGTCGACAGAACTGCAGTGCGCCGCGCTCGGCGAACTCGCGAAGAGTGAACCGTGGATCATCGAGTATGCGCTGCCCGCCGTACTCTGGGCGGCCGGGCCGGAGTCGACGGCGGCCGGAGCAGATCGAGCGCGGCTGCGGGAGCTGGCGCGGCATGTGGCGCGCAACGTCATCGACAAGGAGAACGACGACGCTACCCGCAGTGAGCTGAACGGGCTGGTGCAGGCGGCGTTGCTGGGCAAGATCACGGAACGCCTGCTGAGAGCGACCGACCGGATGGTTAGCGCCGTGGCCGACGACCGCCTTGGCCGGTCGCCCGGCGACAGTTACCTGGCGCTCCCGGACTTTGTCCCCGAGGTGGTGCTGCTATCGGTCCTGTCCGTAACGGCGCGCATCGATCCGCAGACCGTCCTACTCGTCTGCGCCGGGGAAGAGCCCTTAGAGACCGTCCGCCAGGCCCTCGACGGAACTTTCGGGCGCCTACCACTGCTCTTGGCCGCGCGCACGATGGCCATGGTTCAGCCGGAGCAGGCGGGATCGCTCGCCGGCGCCATCTGGACGAGAAGCCACGGCAACCCTGAGATCGAGCCCGACCTGCTCGCCGCGGTGATCGAGGTGCTGTTCGGTGAGCCCGGCGCCGACCCCGATGGCTGGCTCGGCGCCATCGAGACCGAAGTGTTCACCGGCGAGCGGCTGCGGAGGTTTTGGACCGGGGACGTCACCGACTGGACGAAGCTAAATCCCGTCCACATGCGGCTCTACGGAAAGGATGTGCCCGGTGACCCGGAGCAGCGGCGCAGCCTGCCCTTAGTGCTCTGGATTGCGCTGCTGTGGGACCACGCGGCTCGGCACCTGCCGGAAGAGACGGCTCGGCGGCTGGGGCACTGGTGGGCCTATCCGAAGCCGGTCGGCGCCACGTTTCGGGCCATGGTGCCACTGACCGGTCCAGCCCTCAGGCGCTGGCGATCGGAGACTTTGAGCTTGCTGCAGCTCCGCCAGCACCAGCGCCGAGAAATCGATCTTCAAGCCCGCACTGGCCAGATGGCGCAGAATTCGCCGCGCTCCCTCACCACCCTCATGTCCCCCTGGCTCTGGCGACGCAATATCAGGTCGCTGTACACCGTCGACCAACCCGGGAAACGGTCACGGAAGCACCCGCTCCCCAGCTACCCGCAGGTCTCAGAGGTCCAGTCGCTGATCCGGATGCTCGGCGCGGCGAACACCGCGGTGGCGATGATGCGGCATGGCGGGGCCGGCGACCACTTGACCGCCTTGGTTTTGCACGCGGCCGACGTCACGGCCAGCGACGGGTTCGGCAATCGGGTCACGAACGTGGCCAAGGGCCAGATGTCCAGATTGACGAGGAGTCGGCCGGATCAGAGCGCTAGGCGGGTTGAGCCCACGCTAGGGCTGGCCGCTTATGTTCAAAGACTGGTGTCGCGAGCTGGCGAGGGGCGATTCACCGCGATACCGCCCAGTCTTTTCGTCGATCTGTTGATCAATGCCGAGCCAGCCGATCCGCACCGCCCCAGCGAACTGCAGAAGCTTCTTACGATCGGTGGTTGGCTCACCGTTTTCCGCTGGATCCAGAATGCGTCCTCCGGAACCGGTGGCGATACGTTCCTGGCCAGACAGGGTAGATGGCTGTACCGCGACGTCGACCAACCCTCTCCGGCGGTCACGGCCATCGGGCAAGGCTGGCCGAGGATCCGCGACTGGTTTCCCGAGAACCCCGTACAGGGCAACTACCGGCAACTTCCGGTGGTGGAGGAACAGGCGGCAAGCCTCGGCCTCGTGGCCGTCCTGGCACTGCAGAGCCGCCGCCGACTCGGCTCATCCCTGCAGGACGTCTCGAGCATCTGGGACTGGCGGCGCTCGTGGGCCATGCAGAAGGCCGACTGGCGCGAAGTGCTGCTGTCGCCGAAAGTGAGGCCGGCCGAGTGGTCTCGCTTCGACCTGACTGTGGAGTCCGGCTGGCTCAAAAAGCTGCCCTTGGCGCTGTTGCGTACCGAGCGGCTCCTCGCCCTCCTCGCCGAAGGGCTGGACGATGAGGGGACGCGCGAGAGGTGGTTCGACGAGTGGCTGGCCTCGGTCGGTCACGCCCAATCCTCGGAGGATCTTCCTCGCGCCCTGCGGCTGCGCATGATCGACCTGCTGGCGGAACCGCCCGCAGACACTGTCGCCGACCTGTGGCATCGGTCGGCTGAGACGGTGATCTACCTAATTGCCGAGTTCGGCCAGGGCACTCCATGGCAGTACGAGGAGATGTTCCGCCTCCTCGCCGCGAAACCCGTCGATACGGGGGAACCCGTTGCCTCAGCGGACTTGATCGGTGAACTTCGGTACCACTGGATGCACGCGGTAGTGACCCGGCAGGGGCCTCAGCAGCGTTCTGCCACGATGAGCACCGCCCACGGCGCGCTCGCTGCCGCCGAGAACGCCATGCTCGTGCGCGGCATGATCCGTCGATTCGTCGATGAGACCGGCTCGGAGACGTTCAGCTGGGGCCGTCGGCCCCTGGGCGTCAGGATTGCGGACTTGTGGCAGAGTTCGCGGCTGTCTGGTCCTTTCACGCTGGTCTCCGAGCGCAGACGGCAGTTGTCCTTGACCGACGTCCGCAACACCGTGGCCGTCTCGTACGACCAGCGAACCGGGATGGTCCATCGCAGAGTGGTCAAACGCTCCACGGAGCACGCACAGGAAGGGCGGGAGGTCACCAACTTCTTCCAGACCGCCTTAACCTCCTCGGTGAAATTTCGGGAGCGCTTAGTGCTGGGTGTTGTCGCAGCTCTGGACGGGAGTGCGGCGGCCCATGTCAACCTCGGGCTGGAGGCGCCGCGGCGCGTGGCCATCACCGAGCCCGTCGCGGTCGGTGACCTTGTCGCGGTACCGCTGAACGCCCAGGGCGGGACGGTCGACGTCGCGGGTGCAGTAGTCCCGATGGCCCGGAGGCCTGAGGACGGTGAAGTGCGTCCGGCGCTCTTGCGGATCGGCCCGGCGGGCCAGGTGGACATCGAGGTCCCCGAATATCCGGTGTTGCCCGGCGAGGGCGAACCCGATCAGGAGCTACTGGTCAAACGCTGGAACCCCAATCTTCTGCACCGCGGAGACGGGACGCGGTTGCATCGACAGGCACGCTGGTCGCAGGCCGACCAGGCTTGGCTGCCAGTGGATCTCGACCTCGTCGAGTTGTTGGCCGCCAAGATGCGGTACCGCACCGCCGCGGATACGCCTGCCGAGGTGTTCGTCGTGACCGCGCCCGGCGGATCGGACGGCACATGGCGGCTGACCACCGAACCCGGGGTCTGCTACCTGCTGACTGCCGATGACTGGGAGGCCGAGAGCCATCAGCGGCTGCTCCATCAGCTCGAGCAGGGTGACCCCGACGGGCTGCTCGTGTACGCAGAGAAAATGAGGTCCGGGGACGATCCGCCACGGCTCAAGCTGCTTGCCGACCCGCCTGTGGACACTCCGTGGCCGCTACTCGGCGCCGGACCGTTCGACGAGCGCATCCCGCGCTGGCGCCGGCTGTTCTCCGATGAGACCCAGGACGTCGTGGTCGCCCGCTACAGCGAGGAAGGCGGCTACCAGGTCGACACACGCGAGCTCACTCAGCAGCGGTCTAACCGGGCATCGTCCTTGCATGAGCTCGGTTTCCCCGCGTCGCTCAGGATCGCCGACGTTGAAGGGGCGGGCGCGACCGCCGTCCGCTGCATGATCGTCGCGGACGAGCTCCAATTGCGGGCCGGGGTCGCGGAATATCGGCCCGCGCGGGACGCAGTCCTGGAGCTCGCGGGCCTGAGCCGTGCCGAAGTTTTCGAACTCGTTCGCGGGCTGAAGGGTGGGCACACTCAGACGCTTAAACGCGGCTCGTGGCGAAGGGCAGGACTGAGCCACAAGGTGCGGGCTCGGACCGTCCACGGCCTCGACGTGCTGGTCGACACCGACTCCCTAGACCTGACCGTCGGCCATATGTCCAACAACCTGCTCAATGACCGGAACATCGAGATCTCCGCGTGGCAAGCCGCTGGCCAGCCGGAGCCCTTCGCCCGTGTCCCGCACGCAGCCTTCGCGGACGCTGCTGGATCGCAGGTGCCCGACTGGAGTCGGCTAGGGCGAGCGGATGGCCTCATCGCCCGCTGGCCGGCCGATCCCGGCGCGGCGAACGCGACCTGTACCGCCTGGGTCCGTCTCGGCCAGGCTGTGGTCGAGGTCGATCTGCCGCTGAGAAAAGGCCAGTCCGGACGTCTCGGCGACCATCTGACGTTTAAGCGGACCGCGGACGAGTGGGACGTGCGCATCCGGCAGCGCGGGCCCGTCGTGAACGCGGTCGGCCGCTGGGAGATCAAAGAGACGACGGCCTTCGGTGCCGACTGCGTCGACCTGGGGTTCGCTGAGGTCGACGGCGTCTACCGAAGAATCGCGGTAGGCAAGCGAGGACCGGTCATCTTCATTGGTCCTGCGGGAACCGCGGACCCGCCGGAGACCCTCCAAGCGGCCTACATCCGCCAAGGCGCCCGGGCTCGGAGCATCGGCAGGGCGTTCAGGGGCATGATCCGCGTGGAGGTCGGCGCGGGCGCCCGCCGCATGTTCGGCACCGCGGACGCCTTCCCCGCTGATGAGGAGATGCGGGTGGTGGACGCGGCGATCGTCATCGAGCGCCGGGGGCGCGACGCCGCGGTCGCGCAGCGCATGCTGACGCTGGAGCCGCTGGGCCGCCAGACCCGCGCCACCGATCCCCAGCTCATGCGCCGCAAGATCTACGAAAACTGGATACGGAACGGAGACGGTCACACCGACGGCCGGATCCTCGGCGGACGGCATCTCAAGCTGCAGCGGCTCTTTCTGGCCACCCGCGACGGTGCCTACATCGATACGGTGCCATTCATGGACGACGAGCCGGCCTGGGTCGAGGACGTCTCCTACTCGCCTAACGATGTGCGGGTCAGGCTCGACGAGGTGGACGGACAGTGGACGGCGTCCTGCCGCCGGACGCGACCGCTCAACGCGGCGGAGTTCGCCCGGGTCATGGTGCACCCGGGTCGCCGCTTCGAAGAGCGCCAGCTGCTGCGACATCCCACCTATTACGCCGGATCGGAGACGCTTCCCACCGGCGGCCGGGCGTTCCGGTTCGAGTGGGGGTACGGCCGCACTGCCCTCATCCCCCAGTCCAAGCTGCGGATCGCGGGCGAGCCCGCGGGCAGTGAGCTGTTCATGTTCTTCGGCGACTTGTTGCGCGCCGCCAAATTCGGTCCCGACGGCGTACTCGATATCGATCCCCAAAGCGACGTCGACTGGCAGATCAACCCCGCGCGGGTCCTGTTCGAAGAGGCACGGCTCCCGCGGGGACGCGAGATGGTGTTCCCCACCCGAACGGTCGTCCGCGACGACGGAAGCATCGGCGTGGTCGCGGTCCGGCGGAGGGAGAGCCGCGGCGAGACGGTGGACGCCGGCCGCAGGCACGACCAGGAGCAACACTTGCGCCGCAAAGCCGTACTCAGGACCCCGGACAGAAGGGAACGGGACGCCTGGCTTCGCCGTCAGGCTGGCGGCGAATCGCTGGTCCTGGCGATACTGGACCGGGACGCCTTCGAAAGATCCGAGGGGCGCGAGCTGGTGTTCCTTTACGTCAGCGGACTCCAGGCCGGGCACCACGTGTTCATGAGGGCCCGCGACATCGAACTGCTGCCCAACGACGCGCTCATCACTTTCGAGCTGCCTGACGACGTCGTTCCTCCGCCGGAGTGGAAGCAGAAGCATGTAACCGTCCTCAGGCGGCAGTTCTCCCACCGTGAAAGCCTCCTGCGCCGGCTCTACCAGGTACCGGACGGTGAACAACGGCTCGGCCGCATCCTCAACGGCTGGGTCATGGTCGTCGAGCTCGTTTCGGAACAACGGAGCCGGTCGCACCTGCGCGGCGTCACCAAGAACGCGCCGGAACGAAGCCCCTCGGCGCTCGTCGGCTACATCAAGTCTCAGGGCGGCCACGGCCTCGGGGTGATCGGCACACGACACTGGAAAGACCAGTCGGTGGCGCTGGAGCTGGGCCCTGGAATGCTGTTCACTCACCGGTTCCCCCACGAACTCCCCTCCTGGGCGAAGCCCGGCGCCATCGTCCGTGTCAGCCTGGAGGGCCGTACCGTCACCCTCCGCCCCGCCATCTCCAGCGACGTCGACTTTCTCGGTTCGGAGCGAGGGGCAGTGATCCTGCCCAAGACCGAGCTGATCCGGAGCGGCGTGCGCCCCGAGCAGGCGGGGGCCACCGGCCAGTTCACTGTCGGCGGCCTCCCCGGCGCCCAGGTCTCCGCGACCGAGGAGAGCGGAAGGGCGCTCATGATGCGGAAGCATCCGAAAATTGCCATGATCGTGAAGGGCCGCAGCGCGGAGGACCCCAGCACGTCGGTCGCCGCGGCCGAACTTTTCGTGGACGACCAGGCCAGACCGTACGCCAGGCCACTCGACGGCCGTCCCGACCGCCCCCTCACTTGGGCGCAACTGTCCTACCGGGACTGTGGCGCGGCCGAACTCCGCGAACTGATCGACAGCGCGCCGGCTTATTACCACGACACGCGGACCGGCCACTGGTCGTCGATCGACCCGCAGACCGGGCGGGTGATCATCGATCAGATGGACTTGGCCAGCCCGGACAGTCCCCGCCCCCCGCTGTTCTTCCAGCAGCGTCGGAACGAGTGGCTCCTGCGATACTCGCCAGGCGACACTCTGCGCTACCGGGCGTTTCCGGCGACGCAGCTGGTCGAGAGCGAACTCGCCGATTCCGGCGAGGCCCACTGGTTCCCAGTGGTCGGGCTGATACGCAATCAGAAGGGGCAGCCCACCGGTTTCTGGCTGGAGACCTCACCGGGCACGGTCCTGGAAGTCCTAGGCAACCTCATGGTCACCGAGGGCGGCCGGGTGCTTGACGGGCTCCAATGGACGCATTTCACTGCGGGCGACCTGGTCCGGTTGCGGCGCCGCCACGGCTCCGGGACACAGCCCGACCTGCTGGTTTTCACCGACTGGAAACCCGGCCCGCGAGGCGCGCTGTTCCGCCGCACTGGGCGGGCGGCCGATGTGGGATCGGCGCTCCTCCCCATCACGGGTGTTGACGTGGAGGAGCTCTCGATCACGCTCGGCGTGGGCATATGGCGGATGGCCCGACCAGTCTCCCGCAGCGAGCTGCGAGAATTCACCATCGGCGACTCCGTCTGGCTGAACCGAGACAACACGCTGCTTACCAGGTCCTCTGAGGTGTTCCAACCAGGTGACGTCGTCCTCACCGAACTCGGCCCGAACGGCCTCGTGCTGCCCTCGGCACACTCGCAGCGGATCGTCCTGGCCGAATCCCAGCAGTGGCCCTACCGGTCTTCTTGGATGCGCGACTTGCTTAGCGACCCGGACGGCGCTGCCACGCTGTTCCGGCTGTGCGGAGGTGGACTACCGCTCCAGGTCATCACGGCGAACGGCGCGACGGTAACTGTTGCCTGGCCGGAGCACGCCCCGTGTACGGTCGCCCCCCGGAGCATCATGCTCGGCCAGGTCCTCGGCAGGCTGGACAGCACCTGGCTCCTCGTCCGCAGCGGCGGGGCTCTGCTGAGGATGCGGCACGACCGGCTGGTGTTCGGGCTGCCGGCATCGCTCACCGGCACTGTGGTGGAAAGCCTGCGGGGCAAGGAGAGTATCTGGCTGCACACCAACGACAGCAGCCAGCCGGCCTCCGGGCTGGGAACCGGGAAAGGCCGCGATCACGCCCTGACTCTCCGTGTTATCGACGTGCTCGAGAACGAGACCGAGCTCGGCGTGCTCTGCCTCGACCCGCGCACACGAGCGATGTACTGGCTGCCCGCCGCGGAGGCCAGCTGGATCACCGACCTCACCGCCGCAGAACTACGCTCCTTCCTTAGCGACAAAGACGGCGAGCTGCGGCGGGCGCCGGTTAGCGTGCAACTGCAGACCAACGGGACCGTCTCCCACACGAGGACCTTCGGCGTCCGGCGGCGGCTGCAGGCGCTCGAACCCGGGCACCCGCTCCGTGTGGACGCCCAGCCAAGCGACAAGAGGTCGAACGGCCGGTACCTCGCCCGCATCTACCACACCGACCTCTTGG
The DNA here is from genome assembly GCF_900659615.1 of Actinomadura fibrosa. Taxonomy (GTDB): domain Bacteria; phylum Actinomycetota; class Actinomycetes; order Streptosporangiales; family Streptosporangiaceae; genus Spirillospora; species Spirillospora fibrosa. The sequence goes on from NZ_CAACUY010000101.1 coordinate 28,962, forward strand.
TCGAATTGGACATTGGTGGCGACGTCGACCTCGAATTGCGGCTCGGCCTGGGCGAACCGATCCGCTGCGAGGTCGCCGCCTGCCCATACAACCACCACCCCGGAGTCATCGTGGTGCCCGCGGGCCGCCGCGAGCAGCGGCTGGACCTGCCCAAGGCCCTACTCGACTCGGAGAGCTCGGCCGCCCACACCTCGTACGGCGACTCCTACGACGCGGGAACAAGTCCGGACGCTCGGCCCTCCGACCCGCACCACGCGGTCGTCTGGGCAGCGAACACGCGCCTGGCCAGCGAGCTGGCCGCCTGGCATGCCCCCCTCGCGACGTGGCTCGGTACCCACGGGCCAGGCGCATTCGGGGAGAACGATGCAGAACTCCCTTTGGCGCCTCTCCTGGCGACGATCATCCTGCTGGACCGGCTCGGCACCGCTGGGAATGCAACGGCGGATCGTTCCGCCGTCCATCTCCTGTGGCAAGCCGGCCTCAGAGCACAGCGCTCGCTGCACGTCGAACCGCTAATGCGCCACATGGCGGCCGACGACCACGAGAGCATCGGAATGCGCAGACGGCTGTCCAATCTAACAATCAACCAGATGGTGAATCCCGAAGAGCGACAGCAAATTCTCGCCTTCGCTCGTGCGGTACTGACCAGGGTGCCCAGCGGTGAGCTCGAGCTGCCCGAAATCGCTCATGCGCTACAAACGGCGGTCGGTGCTCCCAGCGAACACCATGATCCAACACAACACGCAGTACTCCTGGCCGAACTGGCGCCCTACGGCCGAGCGCTCATCCCGCCGCGGTCGCATGACGTCGCACAGCCGGAACTACTGCCCTACCAATCCGAGCATGTATCACTGATGCTTGAAAAGCTTCTACGCTCCCGCCTCCCGCTGGTCCTCCTTTCTCCCCTGCTGACCCTTCCACCGCGACTTACCCGGATGCGGCCCGACCTTTTAGATGAAATGAGAAACGATTGACCTCACTGCCGGACGCGAGTCCAGGCCGGTCGACGCCATCCAATGGAGGACCCTGACCGCATCCAGCCCGACATTCGAGGCCAGCGGCGTCCGCGTGCCCGGGAACGACGTCGATCTCGTGACCTAGATGTACTGCCCAGGCAGGTTGGTTGAGGTTGTGTGGGGACACGGTGTGCCGCTCGGAAACTCGATTCATGCTGTGACCTGGGGTCTCGCTACGGGATCACGTATCTGGCTGGGACCATCTCGAGGTGCTGCTGTCGCTGCTGTACCGGTTGGTGAGGTGCCTGTTCGGTTTGTTGGCGGTGCTGGTTCGGTCGGATCCGTCCAAGGACGTCGAGTTGCTTGTGCTGCGGCGTGAGAACCAGGTGCTGCGTCGTCAGCTGGGCGGTCGGCCGCAGTGGGATCACGGCGACCGGCTGTGGTTGGCGGCGTTGTCCCGGCTGGTTCACCGCCG
>NZ_CAACUY010000102.1 GCF_900659615.1 Actinomadura fibrosa
GCCGGCTCCGGCACCGTGCCCGGTGCGCCCGGCTCCGACCCGGACGAGCCGTACTGGGCGGACGTGGCCGACGTCGGCACCGACGCCGTCGCCGCGCTGGTGACCGCGGAGATGGGCAAGCCGGAGGCGGACGCGCTCGGCGGTGTCGAGGCCGGGGTCGGGACGCTGCGCCAGTACGCCGAGCTGGGGCCGCTGCACGGCGGGCGGAGCCTGCAGGGTGGCTGGGGCGCCGCCGACTTCATGGTCCGCGAGCCGTGCGGGGTGGTCGGGGTGATCACGCCGTGGAACGATCCGGTCGCGATCGCCTGCGGGCTGATCGGCGCCGCCGCGGTCACCGGGAACACCGTCGTGCACAAGCCGTCGGAGCGCACCCCGCACACCGGTGCCCTGCTGGTGGAGCTGCTCGCGGGGGCCCTGCCGGACGGCGTCCTCAACGTCGTCTCAGGGGACGGGCGCACCGGTGAGGCGCTCGCCGGGCATCCGGGCCTGGGCGTCGTCGCGCACGTCGGCTCGACCCGCGCGGGCCGCCGCATCGCCGGGCTCGCCGCGCGGACCGGCGCGCGGGCGCTGCTGGAGAACGGCGGCGCCGACCCGCTGATCGTGGACGAGGGCGTCGACCCGGTGTGGGCCGCCGGGCAGGCCGCGACGGGCTGCTTCGCGAACGCCGGGCAGATCTGCACGTCCGTCGAGCGGGTGTACGTGCACGAGGCCGTGGCGGCGCCGTTCCTGGACGCGCTGGCCGGGCGGGCCCGGGCGATGCGGATGGGCGCGGGGGCCGACGCGTCGACTGAGCTCGGGCCGCTGGTGGACGAGCGGCACCGCGCCCAGGTCCACGAGCAGGTGGAGAAGGCCGTCGCGGACGGTGCCCGCGTGCTGGCGGGCGGGCGCGTCCCGGACGGGCCGGGCAGCTTCTACCCGGCGACGGTCCTCGCCGGCTGCACCGACGACATGGCCGTCATGGCGGAGGAGACGTTCGGCCCGGTCGCGCCCGTCCGTGCCGTGGCGTCGTTCGACGAGGCGCTGGACGCCGCGCGCCGTTCCCGCTACGGCCTCGCCGCGACGGTGCTGACCCGCGACCTCGCCCGCGCGCAGCGGGCCTGGCGGGCCCTGCCGGTCGGGACCGTGAAGGTGAACGCGGTGTTCGGCGGTGCCCCCGGCGGTGCCGCGACGCCGCGCCGCGCGAGCGGCCAGGGGTTCGGCTACGGCCCGGAGCTGCTGGACGAGATGACGGCGGTGAAGGTCGTCCACCTGGGGAGCGGGCAGGGGTAGCGGCCGGGGTTGACGCCGGAAACCTCCTATGCAAGCCTCATGCTCATTGGCGAGAATGACATTCTCGTAGAGTGTCAATGAGAGATTGACATTTTTCGGGCGGCTTGCCCCGAGGAGGGCGGATTGGGTTTCTCGGCTGTTCTCATCACCCAGGACGACGGCGGGCGGAACATCGGCCTGGCGCGTCTCGACGAGGCCGATCTCCCGGACGGGGACGTCGCCCTCGACGTCGAGTATTCGTCGCTGAATTACAAGGACGCGCTCGCCGTCACGGGGAAATCCCCGGTGGTCCGGAGATTTCCGATGGTTCCGGGAATCGACCTGGCCGGGGTCGTCACCGACAGCGCGCACGCGGACTGGAACGAGGGCGACCGCGCGGTGCTCAACGGCTGGGGCGCCGGTGAGAGCCACTGGGGCGGGTTCGCGCAGAAGGCGCGCGTCAAGGGGGACTGGCTCGTCCCCCTGCCGGCGGCGTTCAGCGCGCGGCAGGCGATGGCGATCGGGACGGCCGGCTATACGGCCGCCCTCTGCGTGGACGCCCTGGTCGCGCACGGCGTGCGCCCGGAGCACGGGGAAATCGTCGTGACCGGCGCGACGGGCGGCGTCGGCAGCGTCGCGGTCGCGCTGCTGGCGAGGGCGGGGTTCGAGGTCGCCGCGGCGACCGGGCGGCCCGCGGAGGCCGGCTACCTCAAGGGGCTCGGCGCCGGGACGGTCGTGGACGCCGCCGAGCTGGCGGAGCCCGGCAGGCCGCTCCAGAAGGAACGCTGGGCGGGCGCGATCGACACCGCCGGGAGCCGCACGCTCGCGAACGTCTGCGCGCGGACGCGCTACGGCGGCGCGGTCGCCGCGTGCGGGCTCGCCCAGGGCATGGACCTTCCGGCGTCGGTCGCCCCGTTCATCCTGCGCGGGGTGGCGCTGCTCGGCGTCGACAGCGTCATGGCGCCCCGGGAGCGGCGGGCGGACGCGTGGCGGCGGCTCGCGCGCGACCTCGCCCCGGCGGTGCTCGACGCGATCGCCGAGGAGGTCGCGCTCGGCGAGGTGCCCGGGGCCGCCGACCGGCTCCTGGGACGGACGGTCCGGGGCCGCATCGTCGTGGACGTCAACCGATGACCGGGGAGCGGACGTGAGCGTGGATCCCAACGGACCTGAGGCCGCCGAGCTCGACCTGTCCGACGTCGAGCACCGCGTGGGCGGGGCGGTCGGCGGCGGGCAGCTCTGGGACCCGTGCGCCTCGTCCGACATCCGCCGCTGGGTGATGGCGATGGACTACCCGAACCCGCTGCACTGGGACGAGGAGTACGCCCGCGGGTCGCGTTTCGGCGGCCTCGTCGCGCCGCAGTCCATCGCGGTGGCGCTGGACTACGGGCACGGCGCGCAGCCGGCGTGCGTGGGCCGCATTCCGGGCAGCCACCTGATCTTCGGCGGCGAGGAGTGGTGGTTCTACGGCTGCCCGGTGCGGCCCGGGGACACGCTGTTCCAGGAGCGCCGGTTCCACGACTACAAGGTGGTCGAGACGAAGTTCGCCGGGCCGACGATGTTCTCGCGAGGCGACACCGCGCACCGGAACCAGCACGGCGTCCTGGTGGCGCGCGAGCGGTCGACCGCGATCCGCTACCTGGCCGCCGAGGCGCGCAGGCGCGGCATGTACGCGTCGCGGCTCGCGCCGGTCAGGCAGTGGACGGACGCGGAGCTCGCCGAGGTGGCGGAGACGCGGCACGCGTGGATCCTGTCGAACCGGGCGGGGACGTCGCCGCGCTTCGCGGAGGTGAAGGCGGGCGACCGGCTGCCCCGGCGGGTGATCGGCCCGCACAGCGTCGCCACCTTCACCACCGAGTACCGGGCCTTCCTCTTCAACATCTGGGGGACGTTCCACTGGACGGCGCCGCCCGGCGTCGAGGACCCGTGGATCAACCAGGACCCCGGGTGGGGCGCGGACTTCGCGTTCGACGAGGAGGGCGCCAGGATCGACCCGCGCAAGCGCGACGGGCTCTACGTCGGGCCGTCGCGCGGCCACATCGACGGGGAGCGGGCGAGCGAGGTCGGCATGGCGCGCGCCTACGGCTACGGCGCCACGATGGGGGCCTGGTGCACCGACTACCTGGCCTACTGGGCCGGGCACGACGGCCTGGTGCGGCACTCCAGGGCCGACTTCCGGGGGCCGGCCTTCGAGGGCGACGTGACGTACTTCGACGGCGAGGTCGTCGGCAAGCAGGCGGAGTCGTCCTGGGGCGCGCCGGTCGTCCAGGTGAAGCTGCGCCTGACCAACCAGGACGGCGGCGTGCTCGTGGACTGCACGGCCGAGGTCGAGCTGCCGTACTAGCGCGCCGCCGTTCAGGCGGGCGGGAGGTGGGCCATGGACGCCATGGCATCCGAAGCCGCACGGTCCTCATCAACACGGTCCCCGTCAAACCAGTCCCCATCGACACGGTCCCTGTCGGTGGTGTCGGGGCCGCCGCTCGACGAGGAGCCTGGACTGGGCGCCCTGACGCTCCCTGGCTTCCTGCGCGAGGTGACGGAGCGGTACAGCACGCGGGAGGCCCTGGTCCTGCGCGAGGACGGCGCGGACGGGCGCGAGGTCGGCGCGGACGGGCGCGGGCCCGGCGGCCGGGTCACGCGCTGGACCTACGCCGAGCTGTGGGACCGCGCGGTCGAGGTGGCGCGCGCGTTGCGGGCGGGCGGGCTGGACAAGGGCGGCCGCGTGGGCGTCCTGATGACGAACCGTCCGGAGTGGCTCGCGGCCGTGTTCGGCGCGTCGCTCGCGGGCGGCGTGGCGGTGCCGCTCAGCACGTTCTCGACGCCGCCCGAGCTGGAGTACCTGCTCCAGGCGTCCGGCGTGTCGGTGCTGCTGTTCGAGCGGACCGTCCCGAAGCGGGACTTCGCCGAGGCGCTCGCGGCGCTGGAGCCGGGGATCGCCGGGGCGGCGCCCGGTGCGCTGCGGACGGCCCGCTTCCCGTTCCTGCGGCGCCTCGCGATGGTCGGCGACCCGCCGCCGGGTGGGAGGGAGCCGGGCGGGGCGGTCGAGACCTGGGACGCGTTCCTGGCGAGCGGCCGCGACGAGCCGCCGGAGCTGGTCGAGGCGGCCGCCGCGGCGATCCGTCCGAGCGATCCGGCGGTGCTGTTCTTCTCCTCCGGTTCGACGAGCAGGCCGAAGGGCATCCTGAGCGCCCACCGCGGCGTCTGCGTCCAGCTGTGGCGCTTCGGGCGGATGTACGGGTTCCGCCCGGAGGACGACGTCCGCTGCTGGACGGCGAACGGGTTCTTCTGGTCGGGCAACGTCGGCATGGGGATCGGCGCGACGCTGTCCAGCGGCGGCAGCCTCGTGCTCCAGCGGTCGTTCGGGGCCGCCGAGGCCCTCGGCCTCATGCAGGCGGAGCGGGTGAACTTCCCGGTCGCCTGGCCGCACCAGTGGGCGCAGCTCGAAGCGGCCCCCAACTGGGACGAGGCGGACCTGAGCAGCCTGCGGTTCGTCGACCACGGCACCGCTCTGGCGCGCCATCCGACGGTGACGTCCCGGTGGTACGAGCCGGGGCACGCCTACGGCAACACCGAGACGTTCACGATCTCGACGGGCTATCCCGCGAACACACCGGAGGAGGTGCACGCGGGCAGCAGCGGCGTGCCGCTGCCGGGCGTGACCGTCAAGGTCGTCGATCCGCTGAGCGGCGCCGTCACCGCGCGCGGCGAGCCCGGCGAGATCTGCGTCAAGGGCCCGACGCTGATGCTCGGCTACCTCGGCACGCCGCTGGACGAGACGCTCGACGCGGAGGGCTTCTTCCACACCGGCGACGGCGGCCGGATCGACGCGGAGGGCCGCCTCCACTGGGAGGGCCGGCTGACCGACATCGTCAAGACGGGCGGCGCGAACGTGTCGCCGCGCGAGGTGGACGAGGCGATCGCCGCCCATCCGGGCGTGAAGGTGACGCAGACGATCGGGCTGCCGCACGAGACGCTCGGCGAGGTGGTCGTCGCCTGCGTCGTCCCGCACGCGGGCGCGGGCCTCACCGCGGAGGGGCTCCGGGCGTTCCTGCGGGAGCGGCTGGCGAGCTACAAGGTGCCGCGGCGGGTGGTGTTCCTCCGCGACGACGAGGTCGCGCTGACCGGCAGCGCGAAGATCAGGTCGGGCGATCTGCGGGAGCTGGCCGCCAGGCGGCTGCGGGACGGGTGACGCCGCGCGCGGCGAGCGCGGCGGCCGCCGGGCCCCGGCCGAGGGCGGCGACGCCGAGGAGGAGGTGCGCGCAGCCCACCGGGCGCCCCTCCTCGGCGGCCAGCTCGCGCGCGGTGGCCATGGCGCGGCGGGTGCGGGGCGTCCAGGCGAGCCGCTTGACGGCCTGGGACGCGCCGACGGTCAGGCAGCCCTGGATCCCGCGCCGCAGCGGGCCGGCCGGGACGTCGAGCGACGACAGCAGGCGCACCGCGCTGTTGTTCTCGGCCAGCAGCCCGCACACGACGTGCTCGGTGCCGATGAAGCTGTTGCGGTGCCGGACGGCGGCCTCGCGCATGTGGGCGACCGCGGCGCAGATCTCGTCCGCGACGTCGCCGGCGGTGGTGCCGTGCCCGCCGTGCGGGGCGCCGTAGCGCTGCTGGACGGCCTGGCGGGTGACGCCGAGCACCGTCCCGATCTCGGCCCAGGAGCGGCCGTCGAGGCGGCACTGCTCGACGTGGTCGTCGACGAGGTCGTCGGCCAGCCCGCGGAGCCGCGCGGCGAGCGCGGCGGCGCCCTCCAGCAGGGCGATCGGGTCGCGGCGCCCCGGGTCCGGGCCGGTGCCGCCGCCGGCGGTGCGCGCGACCTCGGCGATGAGCGCGTCGAGATCCGGAAGTCCCACACCGCAAGAATCGGCCACGGGCGGCGGGGTGTCAACAGCCCATTGACGGAATGGAAATGTCAATCGCGCATTGACATATTGGAAGTGAATCGCCTGGAAGGAAGAGGGTTGACGCCTTCTCGCCTTTCATGGAAGCATCATTCTCCGAAACGAAAGTAACGTTACCAATCCGGGTCGTCCGCCATGTCGCGCACGGACGGAGCGCACCGCGCGTTCCCCTGCGCTTCCTCATCGCGTTGGGAGACTCCGCCTTGATGCAGGAGACGCGCTACACGGGCGCTCCGCCGATCCGTCCGGCCGGGGGGTGGAGCGTCGAGCGGCTCACGCCGCCGAGCCGGCTGTTCGGCGCGAACGGCCTGCGCACAGGTCCGGACGGCCGCGTGTACGTGGCCCAGGTCGCCGGTAGCCAGATCAGCGCGCTCGACGTCGACACCGGGCGGCTGGAGACCGTCAGCGCGCAGGGGTCCGACATCGTCGCGCCCGACGACGTCGATTTCGACGCCACAGGCGACCTCTACGCCACGGAGTACTACGACGGACGTGTCAGCGCGCGCGGCGCCGACGGGCGCACCCGCGTGCTGCGCGACGACGTGCCCGGCGCGAACGGCATCACCTTCCACCAGGGCAGGCTGTTCATCGACGAATGCCGGATCGGCGGGCGGCTCCTGGAACTCGACCCGGGCGGCGGGGCGCCCCGGGTGATCCTGGAGGACCTGCCGCTGCCCAACGCCATGGCGTTCGGGCCGGACGGCAAGCTCTACTACCCGCTGCTCGGCAGCAACGACATCTGGCGGATCGACCCGGACGGCGGCGAGCCCGAGCGGGTCGCGGGCGACCTGGGCGTCCCGGACGCGGTGAAGTTCGACGCCGCGGGCAACCTCGTCTCCACCCAGGTGGGCACCGGTGAGGTGCTGCGGATCAACCCGCGCAGCGGTGAGCGGACCGTGCTCGCGACCATCGCCCCTGGCCTGGACAACCTGACGTTCGTGGGGGCCCGCCTGTTCGTGTCCGGCTTCACCGGCCAGATCACCGAGATCCTGGACGGCGGCCGGACCCGGACGGTGCTGCCGGGCGGCATGACCTGGCCGCTCGACCTCACCGCCGGCGCGGACGGCACCGTGTACGTCGCCGACGGCACCTACTTCTACGCCCTCCCGCCCGGCGGGGGCGGGCCGCGGGTCCTCGGCATGCTGTTCAGCCCCGGCTGGCCCGGCTACGTCCGCGGGGTGGCCTCGGCAGGCGCGGACGAGTTCGTGGTGACGACCTCGCTCGGCCAGATCGCGCGATGGTGGCCCGCGAAGGGCGAGCACGCGGTGCTGGCGGGCGGGACCGAGCCGTTCGACCAGCTCTACGGCGTGGCGGTCGCGCCCGGCGGAGACGTCGTGGCCGCCGAGCTCGGCGCGGGCCGCGTCGTGTCCGTCCGGGGCGGCGAGGTGACGACGCTCGCCTCCGGGCTGGACCGGCCGGCGGGCGTCGCGTTCGCCGCGGACGGGACCTGCCTGGTCTCCGAGTCCGGCGCCGGGCGCGTCGTCGCGATCTCCGGCTCGGGTCCCGGCTCCGCCGCCGAGACCGTCCTGGACGGTCTGGAGCGGCCGCAGGGCATCGCCGTCCGCGGCGGGCGGCTCGCGGTCGTGGACGCGGGCGCCCGGTCGCTGATCGAGGCCGGTCTCGACGGCACGTCCCGGACGACGATCGCGCGCGAACTGCCGGTGGGCGATCCGAGCGGGCAGCCGCCCAAACCGCTCAAGGGGCTGATGCCGTTCACCGGGCCGCAGGGCCTGTTCGCGGGCGTCGCGGCCGGACCGGACGGCGCCCTCTACGTCTCCGCCGACGCCGAGGGCAGCGTCCTGGCGGTCCGCGAGGAGGGGTGAGGCGGGCATGGCACACGACTTCTTCGGGCTGGACGGGCGCGTCGTCATCGTCTCGGGCGCGGGAGGCGGCGGCATCGGCACGGCGGTGACGGGCCTGACCGCGCGCGCCGGCGCGACCGTGGTCGCGGTGAGCCGCTCGCGCGCCAACCTGGACGAGCATGTCGGGCCCCTGGTGAAGGAGGGCCTCCCGATCGTGCCGGTCGCGGCGGACGCGTCCACCGACGAGGGCATCGCCGCCGTCCTGGAGCAGGCCGGACGCACCCCGGGCGACCTGTACGGGCTCGTCAACGTCGCGGGCGGCGCCGCCCCCGCGACCTGGATGCCGTCCACGCGGGTCACCCGGGAGGACTGGCGCGCCCTGTTCGCGCAGAACCTGGAGACGGCGTTCTTCATGAGCCGGGCCGTCGCCGCCGAGCTGAAGGCGCGGGGCCGTCCCGGCTCGATCGTCTCGATCTCCTCGATCAGCGGCGCGAACACGGCGCCGTTCCACATCGCCTACGGCACGGCCAAGGCGGCGATCGAGGCGGCGACCCGCACGATGGCCGTCGAACTCGCCTTGGACGGCGTTCGCGTGAACGCCGTCGCCCCCGGCGTGACCGCGACCCCGGCCTCGGGTGCCTACGTCGACGAGGACCCGGACCGCGACCGCCGCGCCATCGCCATGGGCCGCCGCGGCCGCCCGGAGGAGCAGGCCGGGGCGATCCTCTTCCTGCTGTCGGAGCTGTCGAGCTACATCACCGGCCAGACGATCCTCGTGGACGGCGGGCTCAACCTGAAATGGACCCATCTCGGCGCCGACAACACCTCCCTGTTCCTCAAGGACGAGGCGTTCCGCGCCGCCATCACGCGCTGACCACCGCACGCCGCCGCCGCACCACCGCAACCCCACCACCGCATCCGCACCACCGCAACCCCACCACCGACCGCTACCACCGCCGCGCCGCGGGTTGGAGAAAGCCATGAGCGAGACCCTCGCGAACGTCCAGGAGACCGTCCCGGCCGAAGCGCTGTCGGAGCCGATGACGATCGGCGTGGAGGCGTACGTCTCCGAGGAGTACGCCCGGGCCGAGGGCGACCGGCTGTGGGCGAAGGTGTGGCAGCAGGCCGCCCGGGTCGAGGAGCTGCCCGAGGTCGGCGACTGGCTCACCTACGACATCATGGACGACTCGGTCATCGTGGTGCGGACGGCGAAGGACCGGTTCCGCGCGTACCACAACGTCTGCTCGCACCGCGGGCGGCGGCTGGTGGACACGCCGCCCGGCGCGCACGACGCCCGCGGGAGCGGCCGGCAGTTCGTCTGCGGCTTCCACGGCTGGCGGTACGGCATCGACGGCGACTGCACCCACGTCCCCGAGCGCGAGGACTGGCCGTGCGGGCTGACCGACGAGCGGATCGCGCTGAAGCGGGTCGCGGCCGGCACGTGGGGCGGCTGGATCTGGATCAACATGGACCCGGACTGCGAGCCGCTGCGCGACTACCTCGAACCCGCGGCGTCCCTGCTCGACCCCTTCCGACTGGAGAACATGCGCTACCGGTGGCGGCGCTGGCTGGTCTTCGACTGCAACTGGAAGGTCGCCTTCGAGGCGTTCATGGAGACCTACCACGTCCCGTACACGCACCCCGAGTTCATGAGGTTCGGCGGGTTCCTGGGCTGGGCCAGGTCCCACGGCAGGCACAGCAACATCGGCTACGACGCGCCCAAGGACATGGACGAGAACCAGGCCAAGCTGCGGCTCGGCACCGGCGACGACCCGCGCGTCTCGACGGCCGAGCTCCAGAACTTCACGTGGGAGAACGCCAACACCAACACGACCTGGACGCTCGTCGAGGCCGCCCAGGAACTGACCAAGGACCTGCCCGAGGGGACCCCGGCGCCGCAGGTGCTCCAGCACTGGCTGGCGACCGCGCGCGCGAAGGACGCCGAGCGCGGTGTGGTCTGGCCGGCCGTCCCGCCGGAGATCACGGCGAAGGCGGGCACGGCGTGGCAGATCTTCCCCAACTTCCAGATCGGGCACGCGCCGAACAACATGCTCTGCTACCGGTTCCGGCCGTACGGGCACGACCCGGACCGGTGCGTCTTCGAGGCCGCCGTCTTCGAGCTGTTCCCGCCGGGCGAGGAGCCGCAGACCGAGTGGGTCCTCACGCCGCAGGACGACCCCGGCTGGCGCACCGTCCTGCCGCAGGACTTCTCCAATATGGCCGCCGTGCAGAAGGGCATGAAGTCGCGCGGCTTCACCGGCCCGAAGCCCAACCCCTACCGCGAGCGCAGCGTCGTCAACCTGCACCGCAACCTCGCGGCGTACATGGGCACCGGCGCGCCGCGCGACCTCTGACGAGCGCCGAGACCCCGGACCGGAGACACCGCATGCAGCACTGCGCACCGACGCCGACGCCCGAGATCGACCACGCGGCGCTCAAGGTGAAGTACCTGGCCGAGCGGGACAAGCGGCTCCGCCCCGAGGGGCAGGCCCAGTACCTCGCGACCGAGGACGGGTTCGAGGACTACTACGACGCCGACCCGTACACGCCCGCCGCCCCCCGCGCGCCGATGTCCGCCGACATCGGCGTGGCCGTGCTCGGCGGCGGCTTCGCGGGGCTCATCGTCGCGGCCCGGCTGAAGCGGGCGGGCGTCGCGGACTGCCGGATCATCGAGCTGGGCGGCGACTTCGGCGGCGTCTGGTACTGGAACCGCTACCCCGGCATCCAGGTCGACACCGACAGCTACTGCTACCTGCCGCTGCTCGAAGAGGTCGGCTACATGCCGACGGAGAAGTACGCGTCCGGGCGGGAGTGCTACGAGCACGCCCAGCGCATCGGCCGGCACTTCGGGCTGTACGGCGACGCGATCCTCAGCACGAAGGTCGAGTCGCTGGAGTGGGACGCGGGGCTCCGGCGCTGGCGGATCGGCACGAACCGCGGCGACGACCTCCGCGCCCGCTTCGTCGTCATGGCGCAGGGGCCGTTCAACAAGCCGAAGCTTCCGGGCGTCCCCGGCATCGGGGACTTCGAGGGGCACATGTTCCACTCGGCGCGCTGGGACTACGCCTACACCGGCGGCGACATGACCGGCGGCATGGACCGGCTCGCCGACAAGAGGGTCGCGATCATCGGGACGGGCGCGACCGGCATCGGCGTGATCCCGCACCTGGCCCGCGCCGCCCGGCACCTGTACGTGTTCCAGCGGACCCCGTCCTACATCGACCGGCGCGGGAACAGCCGCACCGACCCGGATTGGGTGCGGACGCTGAAGCCGGGCTGGCAGAAGGAGCGGCAGCGCAACTTCCACACCGCGGCGTTCGAGGCGTTCGCGCCGGGCCAGCCCGACCTGGTCTGCGACGGCTGGACGGAGGTCAGCCGCAACCTCCAGGCGCACCTGGACGCGACCGACGGCTGGGCGGCGATGGCCGACCCGAAGAAGTTCATGGAGCTCCGGGAGATCCAGGACTACCGGGCCATGCAGCGGCAGCGCGACCGGATCGACGCGATCGTCGAGGACCCGGTGACCGCCGAGGCGCTCAAGCCGTACTACCGCTTCCTGTGCAAGCGGCCCGGCTTCAGCGACGACTACCTGCCGGCCTTCAACCGCCCGAACGTCACCCTCGTGGACGTGTCGGGCACCAAGGGCGTCGAGCGCATCACCGCCAAGGGCCTCATCGCCCGCGGCGACGAGCACGAGGTCGACTGCATCGTCTTCGCCAGCGGCTTCGAGATCACCACCGACCTCGACCGGCGCCTCGGCATCGCGCCGTTCACCGGCCGGGACGGCCTCTCGCTCTACGACCACTGGGCCGGCGGCTACCGCACCCTGCACGGGCTCACCAGCCACGGGTTCCCGAACCTGTTCTGGACGGGCTTCATCCAGGGCGGCGTCACCGCGAGCACCACGGCGATGTTCGAGCAGCAGGCCGCCCACATCGCCTACATCGTCTCCGAGGCCCGGACGCGCGGCGCCACCGCCGTGGAGCCGACCGCCGAGGCGCAGGAGGGCTGGTGCCAGACCGTCCGGGAGACCGCGGTCGACAACACCGCCTTCCAGCGGGAGTGCACCCCGGGCTACTACAACAGCGAGGGCGAGCAGAGGATCCGCTCGCATCTGGGGGAGCCCTACTGGCCCGGCTTCTACGCCATGGAGGACGTGCTCCAGGCCTGGCGCGACACCGGAGACCTGGAGGGCCTGGTGCTGGACGCGTGAGCCCCCGACACCGGCCGGGTCCGCCACGAGAGGAACCCCGCCCCATGCCCGACCTCAGGTTCGACGGCCGCGCGGCCGTCATCACCGGCGCCGGCCGGGGCCTCGGCCGCGCCTACGCGCTGCTGCTCGCCGCGAAGGGCGCGAAGGTCGTCGTCAACGACCCCGGCGCCGCCATGAGCGGGGACGGAACCGACCCCGGGCCCGCGGACGGCGTCGTCCGGGAGATCGAGGCCGCCGGGGGAGAGGCCGTCGCCAACCACGACTCCGTCGCGACGCCCGAGGGCGGCCAGAGGATCGTCGCGACGGCCCTCGACCGGTACGGGCGCATCGACATCCTGATCCACAACGCCGGGAACCACCGCCCGGCGCCGCTGGCGGAGATGACGTACGCGGACTTCGACGCCGTCCTGGACGTCCACCTGCGGGGCGCCTTCCACGTCGTCCGGCCCGCGTTCCCCGCGATGCGCGACGCGGGCTACGGCCGCGTGGTCCTGACCTCGTCGATCGGCGGGCTGTACGGGAACGGGCGGGTCGCGAACTACGCCGCCGCGAAGGCCGGGATCACCGGGCTGTCCAACGTGGTGGCCCTGGAGGGCGCCGCCTGCGGCGTCACCTGCAACGTCGTCGTCCCCGCCGCCGTCACGCGGATGGCCGCGGGCCTCGACACCTCGGCGTACCCGCCGATGGACCCGGACCTGGCCGCGCCCGCCGTCGGCTGGCTCGCGCACGAGTCCTGCTCGGTCACCGGCGAGATGCTGGTGGCGATCGCCGGGCGGATCGCGCGGGCGTTCGTCGCCGAGACCCCGGGCGTCCACCGGCCGTCCTGGACGATCGAGCAGGTCGGCGAGGACATCGCCGCGATCCGCGACACGGGCGACCCGTGGATCCTGCCGGTCGTCCCGTCGGCGCACGACGACCACATCAGCAGAAGCTTCGCGATGGCCCGCGCGGAAGGCGGGCCCGCGACGGGCGAGGGGAGCGGCCGCCGTGCCGGTCAGAGTCTATGAACGCGTGCTGCACCTCTTCGAGGCGGAGGGCATCGACACGATCTTCGGCATTCCGGACCCGAACTTCGTCCACCTGTTCCACCTCGCCGAGGAGCGCGGCTGGAACGTCGTCGCCCCGCACCACGAGGCGTCCGCCGGGTTCATGGCCGAGGCCGTGTCGCGGATGACCGGCAAGGCGGCGGTGTGCGTCGGGACGCTCGGCCCCGGGCTCGCCAACCTCGCCCCCGCGATGATGTGCGCCAAGGTCGAGAACTCGCCCGTCGTGTTCCTCGGCGGGCAGCGCGCCCGCATCACCGAGCAGCGCGTCCGCCGCGGCCGCATCCAGTTCGTCCAGCAGTCCGGGCTGCTGGAGCCGTCGGTCAAGTACGCCGCCAGCATCGAGTACGCCGACCAGACCGACGAGATCATCCGCCAGGGCCTGCGGAAGGCGCTCACCGGGACGCCCGGACCCGTCTACATCGAGTACCCCGCCCACGTGATCCAGGAGGAGCTCGACGTGCCGCCCGCGGCGCCGCCCGGGACCTACCGCCTGGTCGGGCAGACCGCCGGGCCGGACGCGGTCGCGCGCGCCGCGGACGCCGTCCGCGCGGCGGAGCGGCCGATCCTGCTCGTCGGGCACGGCGTCCACACCGCCCGCGCCGCCGCGCAGGTCAGGGCGCTCGCCGAGCTGATGGCGTGCCCCGTCGTCCAGACGTCCGGCGGCACCTCCTACATCGAGGGGCTCGAAGACCGCACCTTCCCCTACGGCTTCTCGCCCTCGGCGGTCGAGGCGGTCGTCGGATCCGACCTGTGCCTCGCCATCGGGACGGAGCTCGGCGAGCCCGTCCACTACGGGCGCGGACGCCACTGGGCCGAGAACGAGGCGAACCGCACCTGGATCCTCGTCGAGCAGGACCCCGAAGCGATCGGCGTCAACCGCCCCGTTCACATCCCGCTGGTGGGCGACCTGCGCGCGGTCGTCCCGCAGCTCACCGAGGCGCTGAGAGGCACGCCGCGCGAGCCGTCCCCGGAGCTGGCGGGCTGGATCGAGCGGGACGCGGCGCGGCTCGCCGAGCTGGCGGCGTCGGCCCCGTCCGGCCTGTCGCCCGTGCATCCCGCCCGGCTGATCGTGGAGGCCACCAGGGCGTTCCCCGCCGACGGGATCATGGTCCGCGACGGCGGCGCCACGACGATCTTCGGGTGGACGTACTCGCAGGCCAGACCGCACGACGTCCTGTGGAACCAGAACTTCGGGCACCTCGGCACCGGGCTGCCCTACGCGGTCGGCGCCTCGGTCGCGCAGGGCCGGACCCGCCCGGTGATGCTGATCACCGGGGACTCGTCCTTCCAGTTCCACATCGCCGAGCTGGAGACGGCCGCGCGCCTCGGCCTGCCGCTCGTCTGCGTCGTGGCCGTCGACTACGCGTGGGGCCTGGAGGTCGGCGTCTACAAGCGCACCTTCGGCCAGGGGTCGCGGGAGACCGGCGTCCACTGGAGCCGGGAGACGCGCCTCGACAGGGTCGCCGAGGGCTTCGGCTGCCACGGCGAGTACGTCGAGCGCGACGAGGACATCGCCCCGGCGATCAAGCGCGCGTACGCCAGCGGCAGGCCCGGCGTCGTCCACGTGGCGGTCGACCCGAAGGCGAACTCCGAGGAGATGCCGAGCTACGCCGAGTTCCGCACCTGGTACGCGGAGGGGATGCAGTGAGACCGGCAGTGGAGCAGGAAGGACGGGCCATGAGGGAGTACCCGGCGTTCTACATCGGCGGCGGATGGGCGGCCCCGGCGGTGCCGCGGACCATGGACGTCGTGAACCCCGCGACCGAGGAGGTCTGCGGCCGCGTGGCCGCCGGCTCGGCCGCCGACGTGGACCGCGCCGTCGCCGCCGCCCGCGCCGCCTTCCCCGCCTACTCCGCGACCGGCGTGGACGAGCGCCTCGACCTCCTCCAGAGCATCCTGGACGTCTACCAGAAGCGATCCCCGGACCTCGCCGCCGCGCTGACCGAGGAGATGGGCGCCCCCGCCGAGCTGGCCGGCGGCTTCCAGGTCGGCCTCGGCGCCGGGCACCTCGGCAAGGCCATCGAGGTGCTGCGGGACTTCCGGTTCGAGGAGCGGCGCGGCGCCACGCTGATCGTCCGCGAGCCGATCGGCGTCTGCGGCCTGATCACGCCGTGGAACTGGCCGCTGAACCAGATCGCCGTCAAGGTGTTCCCGGCGCTCGCGACCGGTTGCGCCATGGTCCTCAAACCGTCGGAGCAGTCGCCGTTCACCGGGCAGATCTTCGCCGAGATCCTGGACGCCGCGGGGGTCCCGCCCGGCGTGTTCAACCTCGTCCAGGGCGACGGGCCCGGCGTGGGCGTCCCGCTGTCCGCGCACCCCGGCGTGGACATGGTGTCCTTCACCGGCTCGACCCGCGCGGGCGTCGAGGTCGCGCGGAACGCCGCGCCCACCGTCAAGCGGGTCACGCAGGAGCTCGGCGGCAAGGGGCCGAACATCATCCTGGACGACGGCGCGTTCGCCGAGAACGTCGAGAAGGGCGTCGTCAGCATGATGGGCAACTCGGGCCAGACGTGCAGCGCCCCGTCCCGCATGCTCGTGCCCGAGGCCCGCATGGACGAGGCCGCCGAGGTGGCCCGCCGGGCCGCCGAGGCCACGACGGTCGGCGACCCGAACGGCGGGTTCACGATCGGCCCGGTGGTCTCCGCGGCCCAGTTCGCGAAGGTCCAGGGGCTGATCCAGAGGGGCGTCGACGAGGGCGCGGTGCTCGTGGCGGGCGGTACCGGCCGGCCGGACGGCCTGGAGCGCGGCTACTACGTCCGGCCCACCGTCTTCGCCCGCGTCCGCAACGACATGACCGTCGCCCGCGAGGAGATCTTCGGGCCGGTGCTGACGATCCTCGGCTACGGGGACCTCGACGAGGCCGTCGAGATCGCCAACGACACCGAGTACGGCCTCGCCGCCTACGTGGCGGGCGAGGACCTGGACCGGGCCCGCGCGATCGCCCGCCGGCTCCGGTCCGGCTGGGTCGTCATCAACGACGCGTTCGACTTCGGCTGCCCGTTCGGCGGCTACAAGCGCAGCGGCAACGGCCGCGAATGGGGCGAGTTCGGCTTCGAGGACTACCTGGAGACCAAGGGCGTCCTCGGCCACGCCCCCGAGTCCGGCTGACGGGACCGTCAGAAGCCGCGCCGGGCGATCGCGCGGGCCTCGCGTTCCAGGTCGTCCTGGAACGCGGGGTGCGCGACGGCGGCCAGGCGGCGGGCGCGCTCGGCGAGCGTCCGGCCCCGCAGCTCCGCCGCGCCGAACTCGGTGACGACCACGTCCACCTCGCTGCGCGCGGTGGTGACGGGACCGGACAGGCCCGCGGTGATCCGGCTGACCGCGCCGCCGCGGGCGGTGGCCGGCAGCGCGATGATCGCGTGCCCGCCGGGCGAGCGCGCGCCCGCCCGGACGAAGTCGACCTGGCCGCCGGTGCCGCCGAGGTAGGCGGCGCCGCTCTGCTCGGCGTTCACCTGGCCGGTCAGATCGACCTCCACCGCCGAGTTGATCGTGACGAGGCGGTCGAGCCGGGCGAGGACCGCGGCGTCGTGGGTGTAGGAGGCGGGGCGCATGCGGACCGCGGGGTTGCGGTCGGCGAACGCGTAGAGGCGCCTGCTGCCGATCAGCGCGCCGGTGACCGACACGCCACGGTCGATGGCCTTGCGGGCGTTCGTCACGACGCCCGCCTCGACGAGGTCGACCAGGCCGTCGCCGAGCATGCCCGAGTGCGCGCCGAGGTCCCGGCGGTCCCGCAGCAGCCGGAGCAGGGCGTCGGGGACGGCGCCGACCCCCGTCTGGATCACCGAGCCGTCCTCGACGTAGGCGGCGGCGTGCCCGGCGATGGCCTCGTCCACCGGGCCGATCGCGGCGGGCGGCACCTCGACCGGCGGGCGCGACACGCGGACGGCCAGGTCGATCGCGCTCCCGGGGATCGTCTCGCCGCAGGTGACCGGGACCTGGTCGTTGACCTCGGCGACGACCGCGCGGGCCGCGGCCACGGCGGCGCCCACGTGGTCGCTGATGAGGCCGAGGCTGTGGTCGCCGTTCGCGTCGGCGGGGCTCACCTGGACGAACGCGACGTCGCACCCGAGGGTCCCCGCCTCGATCAGCGGCCCGACCTGGCCGACATGGCAGGGGACGATCCCGAGCACGCCCGCCCGGGCGAGCGGGCGCAGCGCGCCGATCGCGCCCATGCTGGACGGCGCGAAGGCGTCCGCCGCCGCCGGCGTGAACAGGCCGGAGAAGCTCGTGGCGATGAACGCCGACAGCCCGCCGATGCCGGCGCCCTGCTCGATGAGGGCCTCGACCAGCGTCGTCGGCTCGCCGCACGCCTGCCCGATGACGATGCGGTCGCCGGGGCGCAGGACGCGGGCCAGGTCCAGGCCGTCCGCCTCGGCGACCGCCCGGGGACCGGCCGTCACGCGCGCCCTCCGGCGGCGAGCAGCGCCCGCGCGCGGGCGAGGTGCGGGCGGTCGAGCATGGCGCCCCGGTGGCCGAGCGTCCCGGCGCCGGGATGCGCGGCGAACAGGTCGACGATCTCCTGCGCGGCGGCCAGCTCCTCCGGCGTGGGCGTGAACGCGGCGTTGATGACGTCGACCTGGGCGGGGTGGATGGCGAGCATCCCGCGGTAGCCGTCGCGGCGCACCTTCTCGGCCCGCCCGCGGAGCCCCTCCAGGTCGCGGTAGTCGCCCTGGATGGTCTCGATCGGCGCGACGCCCGCGGCGGCGGCCCCCAGCAGGCACAGGCTCCGGGCCAGCTCGTAGGTGAAGCCGTAGCCCCCGCCCGGCCCGCGGTTGTCGGCGGCGCCGACGGCGTCGGCGAGGTCCTCGGCGCCCCAGGTCATCGCGACCAGCCGGGGAGCGCCCGTGTAGGTGCCCGTCGTGAACATCGCCTCGGCCGTCTCGGTCACGAGGGCGATGACCTTCGTCGAGCGACGCTCCGCACCGGCCGACACCTCCAGCGCCGAGAGGTAGTGGTCGAGCACCTCCACGTCGGCTCGGCCGCGCGCCTTGGGCAGCATGACGCCGCCCGGACGCCCGGGGACCACGGCGGCCAGGTCCGCGAGCGCGTGCGGGCCGTCCAGCGGGTTGATCCGCACCCACAGCCGATCCCTCTCCTGCGGGGGCCGGGACGCGAGGAAGCCGGCGACGAGTGCCCTGGCCGCCGGTTTGGCCTCCTCGGCCACCGCGTCCTCCAGATCGAGGATCACGACGTCGGCCGCCCCCGCGGCGGCCTTGCCCATCTTCTTCTCGCTGTCGCCGGGCGCGAACAGCCAGGAGCGCGCCCGGATGCTCGGCCGGTCTTCGGACTGCTCCATCAGGCGTGTCCTTCCGCGTCGAGGCCGAGCTCGTCCATGACCTCGCGGGTGTGGGCGCCGAGCCTCGGCGCGGGCCCGGCGACGCGGCCGGGGGTGCGCGAGAACCAGGTCGGCGGGCCGGGGAAGCGCACCGGGCCGTTCGGGGTGTCCACGGTCTCGAAGAACCCCGCCTCGGTGAGGTGCGGGTTGTCGAAGAGCTCGTCGAGCGTGCGGACCGGCGCGGCCGGGATGTCGAGCGAGCGCAGCAGGCCGAGCCAGTCCCGCGTCGTCCGCGTCAGGAACGTCTCGCCCAGCAGGGCGTACACGGTGCCGATCTGGCGCGCGCGTTGCTCCAGCGTGGCGAAGCGCTCGTCCGCCCAGGCGGGCTTCACCGCGCCGACGAACGCCGCCCACTGCTTGTCGTTGTAGACAAGCGCGGCGATGCGGCCGTCCTTGGTGCGGTACGGGCGGCGGCCGGGCGCCACCGCGCGCGGGTACACCGCGTTGCCGAGCGGCGGGCTGAACATCGCGCCGTTGGCGTGCTCGACCAGCATGAACGAGGCCATGGTCTCGAACATGCCGACCTCGACCTCCTGGCCCTCGCCCGTCCGCTCCCGGTGGAACAGCGCCATCAGCGTGGCGTACAGGGCGGTCAGCCCGGCGACCTTGTCGGCGAGGATCGTGGCGACGTAGCCGGCCTCGCCCGTGAGCTGCTCCTGCGCCGACGGCAGGCCGCACTCCGCCTGGATCGTGTCGTCGTAGGCGGTGAGGTCGGCGTCCGGGCCGCGGCGGCCGTAGCCGTAGCAGTTGGTGTAGACGATCGACGGGTTGAGGGCGGCGACGTCCGCATAGCCGAACCCGAGGGCGGCCACCGCCTTCGCGCGCATCGAGTGGACGAACACGTCGGCGTCCCGGACGAGCTCGCGCAGCGCCCGCGCGCCCTCGTCCGAGCGGAGGTCCAGCGCGACGCTGCGCTTGCCCCGGTTCACGTTGACGAAGACGCCGCCCATGCCCGGCTCCGGCCCGGCGGAGATGTAGCGCGTGCTGTCGCCGGCGGGCGGCTCGACCTTGATCACGTCCGCGCCCATGTCGGCCATGATCTGCGTGCAGTAGGGGCCCATGACCATCGCCGTGAGGTCGACGACGCGCACGGCGGAGAGCGGGCCTGGGTGCTTCATCTCGGCTGGCCTCGACGCGTGGGGGACCGGGGGAGGCCGGTGATCGACCGGCTGGTGTCCCGACGCTATCAATTGAATGTTTATAAGGATAGTGCTATCAAGAGTCCGTGAACGGCACGATCGCCCGGGTGCTGGACGCCCCGCTCGCCATCCGTCCCCACGCCACGGCGGTGGAGGCGGCGTCCGGGGCCTGGACGTACGCCGAGCTGGACGACCGGGCGCGCCGCGCGGCCGGTGCGCTCTGGTCCCTGGGCGTGCGTCCCGGCGACCGCGTCGCCGCGTGCTTGCCCAACGACCTCGGCATCGTCGCCGCCTTCCACGGCGCGCAGCGGATCGGCGCCGTCTGGGCGGGGATCGGCGAGGCGCTCACCGCCGGCGAGCAGCGGGACCTGGCCGGCCTCTGCGAGCCGGCGGTCGTGCTGGCCGGGCCGCGCTGCCGGCTGGACGTTCCAGGCCGCGTCGACCCCGACCGGTGGGCGGACCTGCTCGCCCGCGACGCGGCGGCCCCGCCGGTGGCGACGGATCCCGGCGCACCGGCCGGGATCGCGTTCACCAGCGGGACGTCGGGGCGTCCGAAGGCGGTCGTGCACAGCCAGCGGAACCTGCTGCTGCCCGGCGCGGTCCTCACCGCCACCCGCGGCTGGGGACCCGAGCTGCGCAAGGGCGACAGCTTCCCGCTGACCATCCTCAACCTGATGGTGCTGTCCACGCTGCTCACGGCGCAGGCGGGCGGCTGCGCCGTCATCATGGACCGGCGGGACGCCGAGGGCGTCGCCGGCTGGATCGCCGCGCACCGCGTCACGGTGTGGAACGGCGCGCCCGCGCAGCTCTACGACCTCGCGCGGCGCCCGGACCTCGACCTCCGCTCGCTCACGGAGGTGTGGAGCGGCGGCGCCGACACCCCGGACGCGGTGCGCCGGGCGTTCGCCGACGCGCACGGACCCGTCCCCCGGGCCACCTACGGCCTGACCGAGGCGCCGACCGTCGTCTCGATCGACCCGCCCGGGGACGAGTGGCGCGCCGGGGCGAGCGGCCGCGTGCTGCCCCACTACGACGTCGCGGCCTACGACGAGGACGGCCGCCGCCTCCCGGACGGCGACCTCGGCGAACTGCGCCTCCGCGGGACCGGGACCGGCCCGTGGGCGGGCGCCTGGACGCCCATGCTCGGCCACTGGGAGCAGGGCCGCGTCCGGCCGCCGGAACCCGGCCCCGTCCCCACCGGCGACGTCGGGACGGTGAGCGGCGACGGCTGGCTGACGGTGCTCGACCGCAAGAGGCTCGTCATCGTCAGGGGCGGCGCGAACGTCTACCCCCTCGAAGTGGAGCGGGTCATCGGCGCGCATCCGGACGTCGCCCGGGCGGCGGTGTTCGGGGTGCCCGACGAACGGCTCGGGCAGCGGGTCGCCGCGCTGGTCGAGGGCACCCGTCCCGCGGTGGACCTCGGCGCGGTCGCCGAGGCGTGCCGCCGCGAGCTCGCCCCGTACAAGGTGCCGGAGGTGTGGGCCCAGGTCGGCGCGCTGCCGGTCAACGCCATGGGCAAGGTGCAGCGCACCCGGCTCGCCGGCCTCCTCCCGGAGCACCGGCCGGACCCGGCCTGAGGACCGCCGGGCCACCACCGAAAGGGACCTCACGTGCCGCCAGACCACGACGCCGTCGCCCGGATGTTCGGCCTCGACGGGCGGGTGGCGATCGTGACCGGCGCCTCGTCCGGGCTCGGGGCGGCGGTGGCCCGGACGCTGGCCGCGGCCGGCGCCCGGGTCGGCGTGGTGGCCCGCCGCCGGGACCGCCTCGCCGGGCTCGCCGCGGAGATCGGCGGCCTCGCCGTTCCCTGCGACCTCGGTGAGCCGGAGCGGGTCCGCGCCGTCGTCACGGCCGTGGCGGAGGGCCTCGGGCCGCCGGAGATCCTCGTCAACGCGGCGGGCGGCATGTTCACGACCGAGCGCGCCGAGTCCGAGCCGCTCGACGCCGTCCGCCGGACCGTGGACCTCAACCTGCTGGCGCCGTTCCTGCTCGCGCAGGACGCCTTCCCCCACATGCGGGACGCGGGCCGGGGCGCGATCGTGAACATCGCGTCCATCAGCGGCCGGGTCGGCGTCCCCGGCATCCCGCAGGCGTCCTACGCGGCGAGCAAGGCCGCCCTCTCCGGCTTGACCGCCGAGCTCGCGGTGCAGTGGGCGCGGCACTCGATCCGGGTGAACACGGTCGCCCCCGGCTTCTTCCGCAGCGAGATCACCGCGCCGCTCTACGCGAGCGGGCGCGCCGCCGAGTACCTGCGCCGCAACACCCCGCTGCCGAAGGAGGGGGAGGCGGACGACGTCGCCGGCGCGGTCCTGTGGCTCGCGGGGGATGCCGGAAGCTACGTGACCGGCCAGACGATCGTCGTCGACGGCGGCTGGACGGCCCGCTGACCCGGGCTCTGGACGGCCCGGGCCTTACAGGCGGAGGCCGCGGCTGGACCGCATCGCCTGGCGGGCGCGGGCGGACGCGGCGTCGACGACGCCGTCCTCGGAGCGGTCCAGGAGGAGCTTCTGAGTGGCGGCGAGGTGGGACCGGACGAGCCGCTCGGCCTCGACGGCGTCCCCGTCGGCGATCTCCCCGGCGATGCGCCGGTGGACGCGGACGACGCTCTCCGCCTCCGCCGGGGACGGGTACTCGCCGCGCCGCGCGACGGTCACCGCCCACGCCTCCTCCTGCGCCGACCACAGCGCGACGAGACCGCTCACCACGGAGCGGACGGTCGCGTTCGGCATGAACGAGACGAGGAGGTCGTGGAACTCGCGGGCCGTCCGGGTGAAGGCGACGCCGTCCTCGACCAGGCCCGCGGACGCCTCGATGTTGGCGTCGAGCGCGGCGACGACCGTCTCGGCGCGGTCGGGCCTGCGGGCGCACTCGGCGGCGCACAGCGGCTCCATCATGCGCAGTCCCTCGGCGAGGTCCCGCAGCGTCACCCGGCCGCCCTGGAGGGCGAGGCCCAGGTGGTACGCGGCCGCCGCGCCGTCGGGGCGGTGCACCTCCGCGCCGCCGACGCTGCCGCGCCGGACCGTCACGAGCCCCTCGGTCTCCAGGATCCGCAGCGCCTCCCGGATCGAGGGGTAGCTGACGCCGAACTCCTCGACGAGCTGGTCCTGGGTCGGGAGCCGGTCGGCGCCCTCGGCGAGGATCCGGACCCGCAGCTCCTCGGCGACGGTCTCGGCGATGCGGCGCTGCGGGACGCGGCCGCGGCGGGCGGCCGTCACGACCTCGGCTTCCTGTGCATGCGCGGAGTATAGTGTTCCGCTTCTTGATTACAAGCATTGCCATTCTTATAAGGATTCTCTACCGTCGGCGCATGGACTTCACGATGGGTCCGGCCGCCGCGCGGCTGCGCGGCGAGGTGCGCGCGCTCGTGGCCGAGCACGTCCCGCCCGGCTACCTCGGGGCCTTCACCGGCGACCCGGCCGACCTGGAGGTGGCGCAGCGGTTCTGCCGCCTGCTCGCCGAGCGCGGGCTGCTGTGCCCGGCCTGGCCCGCGGAGTACGGCGGCCGCGACGCCTCGCCGTGGGAGCAGACGGTCGTCCGCGAGGAGATGTGGGCCCACCACGAGCCGCGCGGCGCGCAGTACATGGGCGTCAACTGGGTCGGGCCGACCATCATGCGGCACGGCACGGCGGAGCAGCGCCGCGCGCACCTGCCGCCGATCGCGCGCGGCGAGGCGATCTGGTGCCAGGGCTTCAGCGAGCCCGACGCCGGCTCCGACCTCGCGTCGCTCCGCACGGCGGCGCGGCGGGACGGCGCGGACTGGCTGATCTCGGGCCAGAAGGTCTGGACGTCCTACGCGGCCATGGCGGGCTGGTGCTTCCTGCTGGCCCGCACGTCCGAGCGCGAGCGGCGGCAGCAGGGGCTGACGATCTTCCTCGTGCCGATGGACGCGCCGGGCGTCGAGGTCCGGCCGATCGGGTCGCTGCTCGGCCCGCACCACCTCAACGAGGTCTTCCTCGACGACGTGCGGGTGGGCGGGGACGCCGTCCTCGGCGAGGTGGACGGGGGCTGGAAGGTCGTCCAGGAGGTCCTGTCGTTCGAGCGGGTCGGCATCGCCCGCTACGCGCGCTGCGAGCGGCTGCTCCAGACGGCGCCGCGGGTGCTCGGCGACGCGTGGGACGGCCTGCCCGCCGAGCTGCGGACCAGGTGGGCCCGCGGACTCGTGCAGTGCCGCCGCGCGCGCCTGCTCGCCTACCGCGTCATCGCGCTCCAGGGCGGAGGCCGCGTGCGGCCCGGCGACGCGGCGGCCTACCGGATCGCCGTGACCAGGCTCGACCAGGACAGCGCGGAGGTGCTGATGGACATCGTCGGGCTGGCGCCGCCGGAAGGCCCGGGCACAGGAGAGGCCCGCCGCTTCCGCCTCGCGGTGGAGGACCACTGGCGCTACTCGCACGCCTCGACCGTCGCCTCGGGCAGCATCGACGTCCAGCGGATGCTGCTGGCCCGCGCCCTGCTGGCGGCGCCGTGAACATCGAGCCGAGCGGCGAGGCCGCCGAGTACGGCCGGCAGGCGTCCCGGGCCTTCGCGGCCGCCGGCGGCGACCGTCTCGCGCCGCTCGCCGAGGCGGAGCCGGAGCGGCGCGGCGCGCTGGTCGAGCCGGTGCTGCGCGAGCTCGGCGCGTGGGAGCTCCGGCCGCGCGACGACCCCGACGACCTGGAGGCCGCCGCGGCCCTGTGCCGCAGCGCCGGGTACCGGGCGCTCGCCTACCCGCTCGCCGAGCGCCTCGCCCGCCCCGCCGGCCTCGGCACCGACGGCCTCCTGGTCGTCGACGGGCCCGCCCCCAGAGCGCCGGTCGCCGGCCTGGACCTCCGCTGGACGGCGGTGACCCTCGACGGGCGGCGCGGCGAGGCCGTGGTCCGCTCGGGAGAGCGGTCGCTCGACAGCGCCGTCGTCGCCGAGCTGGACGTCCGGCCGCTCGACGCCGCGGGCGCGGGCGACGTGGCGCTGGGCCTCGTCCTGCCGTGCTGGACGCTCCTCGGGATGCTCGACCGCGCGCTCGACCTCACCCGGTCGCACGTCCTCGCCCGGCACCAGTTCGGCGAGCCGCTCGCCCGGCGGCAGGGCGTGCGGTTCCAGCTCGCCGACGCCGAGGTGGAGCGCGGCGGCGCCGAGGCGCTGGCGGCGTACGCGCTGTGGAGCGTCCAGAGCGGGCGCGCCGAGGCCCTCGACGACGCGCTCGCGCTCCGGCTCGCGGCCCTGGAGGCGGCCGAGGCGGTGTTCCGCACCGCGCACCTGCTGCACGGCGCGATGGGCTTCTGCGACGAGTCCCCGCTGTCATGGGTGTCGCGGTGCAGCCGGCCGGTGCGGTGGCTGCCGCTCGGCCTGTCGGCGACCCGGGACCACCTGGCCCGGCGGCTCGGGCGGCACGGCCTGACCGGCCTGTTCTCCGAGGCCGCGACATGACCGGAGGCATGACCGGCGGCGGCTCGGCCGCGACGCCCGCCGACCTCGGCGCCTTCCGCGCGCATGTGCGCGACTGGTGCCGCGCGCACGTCCCGGACGGCTGGAGGCGGGCGCAGACCGGCGTCCCGGACGAGGAGTTCGTGTCGTTCCAGCGCGCCTGGTTCCAGGAGCTGCGGCGGGCGGGGTTCGCCGTGCCGCACTGGCCCGCCGAGTGGGGCGGCGGGATGCCGGTCGCCCAGCAGGCCGTCCTGTACCAGGAGCTCGCCGCGCACGACGCGCCGCGGCTGGTGCTGGCGTTCGTCGCGATCCACCACGCGGCGTCCACGCTGCTGGCGGCCGGAACCGACGCGCAGCGGCATGCGCACCTCCCGGCGATCCTGGACGGTGAGGTCTGGGCGCAGGGCTTCTCCGAGCCGGACGCCGGATCGGACCTCGCCGCGCTGCGGACGTCCGCGCGCCGCGAGGGCGGCACCTACGTCGTCAACGGCCAGAAGTGCTGGGCGAGCGGCGCCGCGCACGCCGACTGGTGCCTGCTGCTGGCCCGCACCGACCCGGCCGCGCCGAAGCGGCACGGCATCTCCTACTTCCTGCTGGACATGCGCACGCCCGGCATCGACGTTCGCCCCACCCGGCAGGCCACCGGCGAGTCGCACTTCTGCGAGATCTTCCTGGACGACGTGGCCGTCCCTGCCGCGAACCTCGTCGGGCCGGAGAACGAGGGCTGGCGGGTCGCGCAGCGGACGCTCGGAGCGGAGCGCGGCATGACCATGCTGGAGCTGGCCGAGCGGCTGGCGCACGGCGGGTTCCGGCGCCTCGTGGACGCGTGCGCGCGGCCCGGTCCCGGCGGGGCCCGCCCCCTCGACGACCCGCTGGTGCTCGACCGGCTCGCCGCGCTGGAGACCGAGCTGACCGGGCTGCGCGCGCTGTGCGCCGAGCTCGTCGCGGACGACCGGCCCGGTCCGGCGGACGCCTCGGTCGCCAAGCTCGTCTACAGCGAGCTGCTCCAGCGGCTGACGGACTTCGCCGCGGAGGTCGCGGGCCCGGCCGCGCACACCGAGCTGCGCAGGCCGCTGTCCAGCGGGTGGGAGTCGGGCGCCTGGGTCCTGGACTTCGTCGGCTCGTGGGAGTGGACGATCCCCGGCGGCACGAGCGAGATCCAGCGGACCATCATCGGCGAGCGCGGCCTCGGGCTGCCCCGCGAACCCGCGGGCGCCTGATGCCCGGCGGCGACCTCTCCGAGTTCCACGACGAGCTGCGCGCGGTCGCGGCCGGGCTGCTCGGCGCTGCGGGCGCCGGGCCCGGTGCCGGCGCGGGCGATCGGGTGCCGGTGGACTGGCAGCGGGTCGCCGCGGCCGGCTGGCCCGGATTCGAGGTGCCCGGCGCCCTCGGAGGCGCGGACGCCACGTTCGCCGAGGTCGCGGTCGTCCTGCGGGAGTTCGGCAGGGCGGCGGCGCGCGGGCCGTACCCGGCGGTCGCGGCCCTCGCGGTCGGAGCCCTCGGCCTCCTGGAGCCGGGGCCCGGCCGGGACGGGCTGCTCCGCGACACCGCCGCGGGCGGAGCCGTCCCCGTCCTCGCGCTGGACGCCGAGACCGACGACCCGGCCCCGTTCCGCCTCGCGCGCACCCCGGACGGGCCGGTGTTGGACGGCGCGGCCGGGTTCGTCCTCGACGCCCCCGCCGCCGGGCGGCTCCTCGTCCCGGCCCTCGATCCCGGCGGGACGGCCGTCATCGTGGACACCGGCCCGCGAGCGGACGGGCTCGACGTCACGGAGCGGCCGGTCGTCGACGCGACGCGGGCCGTCGGCCGTGTCGCCGCCGGCGGGGTGACGGTCCGTCCCGAATCGGTGTGGCGGTTCCGCGGCGACCCGGACGGCGCCCTGCGACGCCTCCGCGACCGGGCGGCCGTCGCGATGGCCTGCGACAGCCTCGGGCTGAGCGAGGCGATGCTCGACGCCACCGTCGCCTACGCGAGCGTCCGCGAGCAGTTCGGCCGCAGGATCGGCTCCTTCCAGGCCGTGAAGCACGCGTGCGCCGACATGTTCGTCCAGGTCGCCCTGGCCCGGAAGCTGGTCGCCGCAGCCGTGCGGGCGCAGGCCGAGGGGAGCGCGGAGGCCGGTGTCGCGGCGTCGATGGCCAAGTCCTACGCCTGCGCGGCGGCGGTGGACGTCGTGGGCAAGGCGATGCAGCTCCACGGGGGCATGGGCTACACGTGGGAGAGCGGCGTCCACGTGTACCTGAAGCGGGCGGTGCTGAACCGTTCCCTGTTCGGCCCGCCCGCGCTGCACCGCAGGCGGCTCGCCGAGCGCTACCGGGGCAGCGCGGAGCGGGCCTGAACGCCGGTTCCTCCGCCGCGGAGGGCCTAGGGCGTGTCTCAAAGTCGACTGCCCTACTGCGCGACGCCCAGGCACGCACCTCGCGGGGTTGTCGTCGGTCGACGGCCAACACCGGGCCGACTCCCTCCTCCGCCCCCACGATGCACGCACCTGGACGCCGCTCGCTACGGGCGCCGACTTTGAGACACGCCCTAGCCGATGATGAGGGGGAGGGTCTCCCAGCCGCGGACGGTCGAGGTCTGGGCGAGCTTCGCGGCGTCCCAGTCGACGTCCCAGTCCGGGAAGCGCTTGAGCATCTCCTCCAGCGCGACCCGCCCCTCCAGGCGGGCGAGGGCCGCGCCCAGGCAGTAGTGCGGGCCGAGCCCGAAGGTGATCTGCTGGCTCATCCTGCGGTGGACGTCGAAGCGGTCGGGGTCGGGGAAGCGGCTCTCGTCGCGGTTGGCGGCGGCGACGATGAACATCATGGCGCTGCCGCCGGGCACGGTCTCGCCGTGGAACTCCACGTCCCTGGTGACGTAGCGGGCGATGGCCGGGCCGGGCGGCTCGAAGCGCAGGACCTCCTCGATGGCGTTGCGGATCAGGGACGGGTCCTCGACGAGCCTGCGCCGCTCGCCGGGGTACCTGGCCAGCAGCGAGCCGCACCAGCCGATGAGCCGCCCGGTCGTCTCGTTCCCGGCGCCCGCGACGACCGTGACGTAGGTGAGGACCTCGTCGCGGGTGAGGGTGCGGCGCGTGCCGTCCTCGTCCTCGAACTCGGCGTTCAGCAGCTCGGTCATCAGGTCGTCGGACGGGTGCTCCATGCGCCAGTCGATGTAGTCGCCGAAGACCTCGTTGCTGAGGATCGCGCCGCCCTTGAAGTCCATCTTGCCGTCGTCCCGGGTCCGCAGGTTCTCGTCGGCGCTCTCGCGGACGACCTCCTGGTCGGCCTCCGGGATGCCGAGCAGCATGCCGATGACGCGCATGGGCATCTCCGCGCCCACCGTCGCGGCGAGGTCGAAGCGGCCCGCGCCGACCAGGGGGTCCAGGGTGCGGACGCAGTACTCGCGCACCCGGGGCTCCAGCTCGGCGACCCGGCGCGGCGTGAACACCCGGGCGAGGAGGCGGCGGTGGACGTCGTGGATGGTGGGGTCCTCGAAGATGAGCGTGCCCGGCGGGATCTCGATGCCCGACTTGATCAGTTCGAGGATGCCGCCGCGGGCGGAGGAGAACGTCTGCCAGTCGGGCAGGCCCCGCTCGATGTCGGCGGCCCGGCTGAGCGCGTAGAAGTCGTGCTTCTCGTTGTAGTAGAGCGGCGCCTCCTCGCGGAGGCGGCGGAACGTCGGGTAGGGGTCCGCGTACAGCGTCGGGTCGTAGGGGTCCCAGGAGACCTTGGTGTCCTGCGCGCTCATACCGTGCTCCTCCGGTGGTGCGGGGGTGGTGCCGTCACTTGAGCAGGGAGCCCGCGTCGATCGGCAGCGTGACGCCGGTGATGTAGCGGCTCTCGTCGGAGACCAGGAAGAGGGCGGCGTTGCTGATGTCCTCGGCCTCCACCCAGGGCACGGGCAGCGAGTTCATCATCTGCGAGATCGGCGCCATGTCCTCCTGGGTCGGGTTCTCCAGGTCGGGGCGGAACATGCGGTACGTCAGGTCGTTCATGAGCATCGGCGTGTTCACCTGCGTCGGGTGGACGGAGTTGACGCGGATGCTGAACTGGGCGAGCTCCACCGCGAGGCTGCGCATGAGCCCGACGACGCCGTGCTTGCCGGCGACGTAGTTGGCGATGTTCGGGTGGGCCTTGAGCCCGCCGACCGAGCTGGTGATGACGATCGCGCCGCCGCGCCCGCCGTCGATGATGTGCTGGACGGACGCCTTGGCGGTGTGGAACACGCCGGTCAGGTTCACGTCGATCGAGTCGCGCCAGAGCCTCTCGTCGAGGTCCTGGATCGGGGCGCCGTCGGCGGCGAGGCCGGCGTTCGCGACGACGATGTCCAGCCCGCCGAGCTGCGCGACGCCCTCGTCCACCGCCGCCTTGAGCGCGTCGAAGTCGCGCACGTCGGTCCGGCCGGCGATGATCCGCCGCCCGGTCTTCTCCACGAGGGCGACGGTCTCGTCCAGGTCCTCAGGGGTGGACATGGGGATCGGGACGGTGTCGAGCTGCTTGCAGATGTCGACGGCGATGATGTCCGCGCCCTCCTGCGCGAACCGCACGGCGTGGCTGCGCCCCTGCCCGCGTGCGGCGCCGGTGATGAACGCGACCTTGCCTTCGAGTCGTCCGGGCATCGTCTACCTGCTCTCCTGGTCGGTGGTCGTGCGCGCCGCCGCCCGGACGGCGCTGAGGATTCCCTGGTATCCGGTGCAGCGGCACAGGTTGCCCGACAGGCCGTCCCGGATCTGCTCGTCGGTGGGGTCGGGGTTGTCGCGCAGGAACGCGGTGACGGACAGGACGAAGCCGGGCGTGCAGAAGCCGCACTGCAGCCCGTGGTGGTCGCGGAACGCGGCCTGGACGGGGGACAGCTCGCCGTCGCGGGAGGCGATCCCCTCGATCGTCGTGACCTCCGCCCCGTCGGCCTGCACCGCGAACATCAGGCAGGCGCGGACGGCCTGCCCGTCCACGAGGACGGTGCACGCCCCGCAGACGCCGTGCTCGCATCCGAGGTGGGTGCCGGTGAGCCCGCAGCGCTCGCGGAGGTAGTCGGCGAGGGTGAGCCGCGGCGGCACGGTCGCCCGCCGCCGCACGCCGTTCACGCGCACCCGGATCTCGACGTCAGGCATCGGCGGCCTCCTGGAGGGACTCGTGGACGGCCTCGTCGACCGCCTTGCGCCAGGCGCGCGCCACGACGGCGGCACCGACGAGCGTCCGGTGCTCGGCGGACGCGTGCAGGTCACCGGGGACGGCGTCCAGCCCGGCCATCGCGGCGGCGCCGACGTCGTCCGGCTCGACGCCGGCGGCGTCCGTGCCGGTGACGGCCGCCTCGGCGGCCGCGGCGCGCAGCGGCGTCGAG
>NZ_CAACUY010000103.1 GCF_900659615.1 Actinomadura fibrosa
CACCGGCACGTTCCCCGGCGCGCTGCCCCGCCACGCTCCCCCGGCGCGCTCCCCCGGCGCGCCGCCCCGCCGCGCTCTTCCGCCCGCACCGGCGCCTGCACGGACCCGCAGCTGCGCCCGCACGGCGCACGCAGCGGCGCCCGCTCCGGCGTCGGTTTCGCCCGCTGGAAATGTCGGCCGCGGGGGCTAGCGTGCGGCGCCATGGTCAAGAAGGCGGGCGTTCCGGCCGAGTGGCACGAGCTCATCCATCCGAGGCGCGGCGGCATCCCCGGCCCGGCGATCGTCCCCGACGAGGACGCCGCGCGGCGGGCACGCGACTGGCTGGCCGCGGCCCGTCCGATCGCGGAGGAGATGCTCGGGCACGAGCGGACCGACCCGGAGCTCGGCAAGGCCGTCCAAGCCTGGCTGGACGGCGACCCCGACCCGGCGGGCGCCGCGGCCGTCGCCTCGATCGCCGTCAACCATCTCCCAGACGTCGACGGCGCGGCCTTCCTGGACGCGTGGGTCCTGGACCACGGCCTCGCCTTCGCCGCCTGCGCGGTGACCGAGGCGTCCTCCGTCGCCCTGGGCCCGGCGCCTCGTGTGGCGAGACCCGGCGCCGACGGCGTGATCCGGCTCGTCGCGTACATGACGCCGTCCACGGGGTGGCGCGGCGAGATACGGCGCAGCACGTCCGACGAGTACTTCGGCGCGCCCCAGTGGATCGCCGAGGACGCGGTGACCAAACGGCTCCGCACGCTGCTGGCCGCGGCGCCCGAGACCGAGTACCGCGACGCCGTGGCACGCCTGTCCGCGCACCGCGGCGACGCCCTGAGGCGCCGCACGGCCTCCTACCTCGTCCCGACCGAGTCCGCCTGGACGAGCGAGTCCTTGCAAGACATGTTCGGCGGCTTCGACCACGAGCACGTGCTCTGCTCGCTGTCCACCGCCGCGCACGCCGAGCGGATCGGCTGGACTCCGGTGACCCCGGCCGTGATCGGGACGCTGCTCGACGGGCTGGGCTCGAACGCCCTCCCGCTCCTGGAACGCACGCTCGCCCACGCCTTCAGCAGTACCGAGACCCGCAGGATCATCCTGAAGGCACTCCTGAAGATACCCGACGAGATCGTCTTCCACATGCTGGTCGACTACACGGCCGTGCCGGACGTGCCCGCCACCCTCAAGGAGGCGGCCGACCGCCACCCCGTGCAGGCCATGCACGCGCTGGCACCGCTGGCCGGTGACGGCACCACCCGGGGCCTGCGCGCGGCCGGCATCCTGCGGGAACTGCTGCACACCGACCCGGACCTGCGGGAACTGCTGCCTCCCGGCCCCGCCGAGTCGCTCGCGCCCCGCCCGCCCGTCCCCGACTGCACCGACCTGCCGGACGTCCTCGCGGGCAAGCCGTCCCGCACCTCGAAGGCGGCCTGGGCCGACCCGGCGCTCCTCCCCCGGATCCTCACACGCGGCCGCGACCGGGCACTCCCGGCCGGCGCCACCCGTAGCCTGCTGAACCTGCTCGCCGCGACGGCCCCTGACGTCTCGGCCGTCCGCGATTTCTGCGACCGGCACTCGCTGGCCGAGTTCTCCTGGGCGCTGTTCGAGCGCTGGCACGTGCTCGGCGCGCCGACCAAGCACAGGTGGGCCATGACCCAGCTCGGCCTGCTCGGCGACGACACGACCGTGCGGCGGCTCAGCCCGCTGATCAGGTCCTGGCCGGGCGAGAGCGCGACCGCCCGCGCCACCGCCGCCCTCGACGTCCTCGCCCGGATCGGCTCCGACGTCGCCCTCACCCACCTGTTCGAGCTGACCCGCCGCGGCAAGTACAAGGGCCTCAAGGCGAAGGCGGCCCGCACCATCGACCAGATCGCCGCCGCGCGCGGCATCACACCGGACGCCCTCGCCGACCGCGCCGTCCCCGACTTCGGGCTCGACGCCGAGGGCACCCTCACCCTCGACTACGGCCCGCGCCGGTTCACCGTGACCTTCGACCAGCAGCTCGTCCCGCTGGTCGTGGAGCCGAACGGCAAGGTCCGCAAGAGCGCGCCCAAGCCCGGCCCCAAGGACGACCCGACCCTCGCCCCCGCCGCGCACGCCCTGTTCACCGGCCTCAGGAAGGACCTGCGCACGATCGCCGACCAGGAGATCAGGCGCCTCGAACTGGCGATGATCACCCGGCGGAGCTGGACACCGGACGACCTCCACGCCCTCTTCGTCACCCACCCCCTGCTGGGCCACATCGCCCGCCGCCTCGTGTGGATCACCGATGGCGGCACCGCCTTCCGCGTGGCCGAAGACCGCACCTACGCCGACGTCCACGACGACCCGTTCACCCCGCCGCCGGACGCCCGCGTCAGCATCGCCCACCCGATCCTCCTGGACGACCTCGACACCTGGTCGGAACTGTTCGCCGACTACGAGATCCTCCAGCCGTTCGAGCAGCTCGGACGCCCCTTCCACCGCCTCACCGACGACGAGCGCACCGCCCACCGCCTCACCCGGCTGGAAGGGCTCGTCCTGCCCTACGGAAAGGCCAAAGGACACTCCCAGGGACGCTGGGAATCCCTGAACGCCGACGGCGAGTTCGCGGGCGGCTGGCTCGCCCGCCGCGACCCCACGGGCCTCTACGTCATCGCGGACCTGACCCCCGGCCTCGACTACTACATGTACGGCTCGGGCGAGGACCAGGAGATCAGCGCCCTCTGGGCGGGCCCGGCCCCGTCCCGTTCCCCGGAGAACCCGGTACCGCTCGGCGACGTCGACCCGGTCACCATGAGCGAAGCCATCCACGACCTGACCCGCAGCGCCCTCTGACCAGCACATTCGAGGGCTCAGCGGCGGACGCCTAAAGGCGCACGGCGACGAGGGGGGTGAGCCAGGTGGGACGCGTCGCCGCGGCAGCCACCTAGCGGCGCACGGCGACGGGTGGGATCTGAGCCAGACAAGCAGTGTCGGGAACCCGCAGGTCACGGACGAAACCTGTCTGGATGGCGGCGACGCAACCGCTCGGCTCGGTTTCCGGCACGTGGCCGGTGTTGGGCACTTCCACGACCGCGGCGCGGCGGAACTGGCGCGCGGCCTGGCGGCCCGTCTCCGTCGGGGTGTTCGCGTCCAGATCGCCGGACGTCACCAGCACGGGGACGTCCGGGAACGGCCCGCCGGTCGGCTGGCTCGGGCCGTGGCGGTCGGGCCAGCGGACGCAGGTGTTCCCCAGCTCGTAGCTCATGCTGGTCCAGGCCCGCTTGCCGAAGGGCCGGTAGTCCCGCTCGGCCAGCGCAGCGCGCCCCGCCGCGAACTGCCGGAGCCGCACCGCAGGCGACGCCTCGCGGTCCCACAGCGTCGGGTAGTCGTTGCAGACCACGGTCGCGGCCAGTTCCGGGTTGAAGGGCTGCGCCTCGTCTCGGCGCAGCGCCGACCCGCTCAGCGGCGCCACCTGCCGCGCGGCCTCGATCAGCGGCGCGTCGTCGGAGCGCAGCGCGGCGCGGACCATCGCGGGGACGTCGCCGATACCGGCGGGCGCCGCCTTGGTCGCGTCGTAGACGATGGAGGCCAGCGCGGTGTCGTCCAGCCGCCGCCGCTGCCCGTCCAGCGTGTACGGGATCGGCCGGGCGCGCAGCCGCTGTGCGAGCTGCTCGATGTCGCGCAGCACTTGGTCGCCGTCGCAGGCACCGGCGCTGCGTTGGCACACGAGCCGCAGTGCGCGGCGCGCGGCCCGCACGTTGGGACGCCCCCACATGTCCACGGCGAGCGGATAGGCGCTGGACAGCACGATCGAGCGCACCCGCGTCGGGTGCCGCTGCGCATAGACCGTCATCAGGTAGGTACCGTAGGACTCCCCGATCAGGTCCAGCCGCCCGATCCCCAGCTCGGCCCGGACGGCGTCGATGTCGTCGGCGGTCTCCGCCGAGGTGTAGCCGCGCGCCCTGTCGCGCAACCGCCGACCGCAGTCACCGACCGCCTGGACGAAGGCCTGCCGTGTCGCGGGCGGCGAACCGAGCGTCCCGCAGGCGAGCGGGTCGGAGCGGTTGACTCCGCGCGGGTCGACGAGCAGCAGGTCATGGTCCTTGAGCAGCCCGCCGAACATCCGCGCGTACGCGTCGGCGTACGCGATCGCGGAGTCGCCTGGGCCACCGGGGTTGATCGTCACGGTTCCCTTGGCAGGCCGCGACGTGTCACGGTGCTTGATCAGCACGTAGGCCACCGTGATGCCGCCCAGCCCCGGACGCGCCCGCACCAGCGGCACCCGGATCGTCCCGCACACCGCATCAGACACCGGCACACACCCGTCGGCCGTCTCCCGCGCCACCGTCTGCGCGGTCTTCTGCGTCGTTCCCGCGCGGCCCGCCGGCACGGCGACCATCCCGCCGGCCATCACCGCGGCAAGCCCTACCACCAGAACCCCCGCGGTCTTCGCAAGTAACTTCATGCACCGAAGCGTGGACGACGCGAGATCGACCGCACATCGCCCCGCACGGGGAACCCACAACCCAAACCTGAGAGGGAGAACCTCCCCCGCCCAACCCCCAACCCACCGCCTCATTTCCCCAGCGACAACACCGCGTCCGGATGCTCGCGGCGCAGCACGTCCCGCAAAGCGAGCTCGTGCGCGGGTTCGCGTAGGAGTGCAGGAAGCACACGCCGACCGCGCGGCCCTCCTCGTCCGCGGAACCAGCGCCGCCGCCACCGCCGATCCCTCATCGACCGAGCACAGCTCCACCCACGGCATTTCCTTACGGCCAGCCACAGCGACCTTCCACGTACCGCGCCCACGCGCCACGCCCACGCGCCACGCGCCACGCCCACGCGCCACGCGCCACGCCCACGCGCCGTGCCCACGCGCCGTGCCCGCGCGCCGTGCCCGCGTCGTGATTCTGTACCTATCAGTATGTACACTGGGCTCGTGAGCACGAGGGAACGCCTTATCGAGAGCACCCGCACCCTGCTGTGGGAGCGCGGCTACGTCGGGACCAGCCCGAAGAGCATCCAGCAGTTGGCCGACGCCGGCCAGGGCAGCATGTACCACCACTTCTCCGGCAAGGAGAAGCTGGCACGGGCCGCCATCGACCGCACGGCCGAGGAGATGCGCGCCGGCGTAGACGCTCAGCTCTCCGGTCCGGGCACTGCTCTAGAGCGCATCTCGGCCTACCTCCGTCGTGAGCGCGACATCCTGAAGGGCTGTCCGATCGGCCGGCTGACCCAGGATCCGGACGTCATGGCCGCACCCGTCCTCCGGGAGCCGGTCGAGGAGACCTTCGCCTGGCTGCGCAGCCGCCTGGCGGGCGTGGTGACGGAAGGCGTGGAAGCCGGAGAGCTGAGCCCGGCCATCGACCCGGCGGCCACAGCGTCGGCCATCGTCGCCGCACTTCAGGGCGGCTACGTCCTCGCCCGGGCCGCGGACAGCGCACAGCCCTTCGACCAGGCGATCGAGGGCACCCTCGCGCTGCTCGGCGCGTCTGCCGTCCGCTGATCACCGAACACCCCCCGAGATCAAAGGAAGCACGAGAAGCATGCGCATATCCCGCGCCCCGCGCACCGGGGAGTCCGTTTCGTCCGAGTGGATCACCGGCGACGCCCGCGTCGAAGAACTCGCCACCCCCGACGGCCCGTCGCGTACGCGGGTCGACAGCGTCCGCTTCGCGCCCGGAGCCCGCACGCGCTGGCATCGTCACCCGATCGGGCAGGTACTCGTGGTCACCGAAGGCACGGGGCTCGTGCAGCGCCGCGGTGGAGAGATCGAGACCATCGGCACGGGCGACGCCGTGCTGATCGAGGCCGACGAGTGGCATTGGCACGGCGCGACGCTCGATGGCGCGATGACCCATCTGGCCATTGAGGAACTGCCCGAGGACGGGAGGACGGCGCAGTTCGGCGAGACCGTGACGGACGCCGAATACAGCAGCCGGGCCGGAGAACGGACCGAGCCGACGCCGCCGGTCAGCCGTGCCATCGTCATGGACCAGGAACTGCCGGAAACGCTGGCCGCCCAGCGCGTCGAGGTCCGGCGGATCACTATCGCACCCAGGTACGCCGGTGGGCTGCACATCCACAACGGGCCGGTCTTCGGCAGCATCGAGACCGGCTCGGCGGTCTACCAGATCGAGGGCGAGCCCGAGGCCGTGCTCAAGCCCGGCGATGTGTTCTACGAACCCGAGGGCGTCCGCATCGCACGCTTCGACGCGCAAGAGGATGGCGTGACCTTCCTCGGGTACTTCCTGCTCGCCGACGGCGTGAACCCCGAGCTCGCCTTCCCCGAAGCCTGATAAGCGCCCTACGAGCGCTCCGCTGCTGGATCAAGCTGCCACAAGACGGACGATCAGGGTAGCGGCCGGGGCGTTCGGGCTTGGCCATATCGGCGAGCTGACCCGGAGCGTGCCGTTCGAGATGGTCGATGACGTGCTGGACAGCGCCCGGTCGGTGCAGGAGCGCATCCGGCTGCCGCCGGCGCGGGTGGTGGTGTGTCTGCTGCCGGCCGGGGCGCTGTTCGGCGAGTTGGGCTGTTCGGCGAGTTGGGCTGGCCGGCGAGTTGGGCTGGCCGGCGAGTTGGGCTGGCCGGCGAGTTGGGCTGGCCGGCGAGTTGGGCTGGCCGGGGTGTGGGACCGGGTGTGTGCCGGGCTGGGCGCGCTGGCTCCCGTCCGCCCAAGCGACAGCACGTTGCGGCAAGCACGACAGCGTCTGCGGGCCGCGCCGTCGCAGCGCTGTTCGAGTTTCCGGCAGGCTCAGCGGCCTCGACAGCGACGGCTGCGGTGCGCTATCGCGGGCTGCTCGTGGTCGCGATCGATGGCACTCAGGCCGCAGTGCCGGACTCGGCGGCGAACCTGAAGGTGTCTCGTCAAGCAGGGGTGCTTCAACGGCGCTCGGGACACCCTTCGCTGCGGCGTGTCGCGCTGGTGGCCTGCGCCCAGACGGGGCACGGCCACCGGAAAGGGTCGCGTTCACTCGCAGGGATGCACAACGAAGGGGCCGCGTTCCCCGCAGGGATGGATAACGGAGGAGTCGCGTTCGCCCGGGGGGATGGACAGCGGCGGGGGGCGTGTGGTCGGTGCGGGTTGTGGGTTGCTGCTCGTCCAGCGGGATGCTCTCGCCTGCCGGGCTCGTGCCGCCGGAGTGTCCGGTGGGCGTCCTCCTGCTGTCCTGGTCGAGACGAGCAGGGTGACCGAGGGTCGGACGTAGCGTCGGCGCCTGCCGGCAACGATCCCCAGGAGGCGGCTTTGCGCGCATCGGGAAATCGAGTCCTCGTCCTCGCGGCGACCGCGGTCGCTGCCACGTTCTTCGCTTCGGCACCCGCCTCGGCGGCCGCACAGCCGGCGGCCCCGCACTCCACGAGCCTCAAGGCCGCCGGTTACTCGTACTGGGGTCATTTCAGCAGCCTCGACAAGTGTCTGGCCACCGGAGACGCGGGGCACGACGCCGGCCACTGGAGGAACTGGTACTGCGACTACCCCTCGGGCGGTGGTCACAACTTGTGGGTCGAGTACTACTGACGCGGGCCTCCGGAGTGTTGCCCGCCTCCGCGGGCGACACTCCGGCCGTCCGGCTTCGCCGGGGCGGTCACGACACCCTGATGACCCCGCTCCTGTAGCTGCCCCGCGGAGGGGGGTGGGCCGTCTCACTGACGACGAGGCCGCGAGGTGGTGATCGGGCGTCGCGCAGAGGACAGCTGACCTGCGGGGTGGGGAGGACGTGTCTCAAAGTCGACTGCCCTCCTGCGCGACGCCCATTGCGGGGCGCTCTAGTTGGGGGTGGCCAGGGTTAGGGGGAGGACGGCTGGGGCGCCTGCTTCGCGGAGGAGGCGGGCGGCCACGGTCATGGTCCAGCCGGTGTCGACGCGGTCGTCGACCAGGAGGACGGGGCCGGGGCTGTCGGGGAGGACGGCGGCCAGGTCGGGTGGGACGGCCA
The DNA here is from genome assembly GCF_900659615.1 of Actinomadura fibrosa. Taxonomy (GTDB): domain Bacteria; phylum Actinomycetota; class Actinomycetes; order Streptosporangiales; family Streptosporangiaceae; genus Spirillospora; species Spirillospora fibrosa. Next base: position 7,876 of record NZ_CAACUY010000103.1, read on the forward strand.
GGGCGTTCCAGACGGAGCGGAGGCGCTGGGCGCTGTTGTGGCGGCGCGGGACGGGTTCGCCGGTGGGGACGAGCTCGCCGAGGTAGGGCAGGCGGCCGATCTCGGCGATGCCGCGGCCGAAGCCGGTGACGAGCCGCGGGCGGGAGTGCGAGCCGATCGTGACGACGCCGGTGGGGCGGGCGGCCCAGTCCCAGGCGGCGAGGACCTTGACGACGGCGTCCATCATGTCGGCGGGGACGTCGGTGTCGCCGGCGGCGAACAGATCGCGCAGGCGGTTGCCCCAGCCGATGTCGGTGAGGCGGCCGAGGGCGCGGCCGGTCTCGGCGAGATGCTCGGGTTTGATGCGGCCGGACACGCCGAGGTCGTCCTTGACGCCGGTGGGCCACATGCGGCGGGGCGCGATGTCGACGCCGGGGCGGTGCAGGCGGTCGCGGGCCCGGGCCGTGCCCTCGGAGGAGACGTCGGCGGGCCAGTGGTTCCCGGTGCAGTTGTCGCAGCGGCCGCACAGGGCGGCGGCGGGGTCGTCGAGCTGGTCGCGGAGGAACCGCTCGCGGCAGCCGGTGGTGGCGATGTAGTCGAGCATGGCCTGCTGCTCGCGGCGGCGCTCGGCGGTGACGCGCTCGTAGCGCTCGCGGTCGTAGGACCAGGGCCGGCCGGTGGCGGTCCAGCCGCCCTTGACCCGGCGGACGGCGCCGTCGACGTCGAGGACCTTGAGCATCATCTCCAGGCGGGCGCGGTTGAGGTCGACCTGCGGTTCGAGGGCGCTGGTGGACAGGGGGCGGCCGGCCGTTTCGAGGACGTCGAGGGTGCCGCGGACGATGTGCTCGGGCGGGAAGGCGAGGCCGGCGAAGTAGGCCCAGATGTCGCGGTCCTCGGGGCCGGGCAGGAGGATGACCTCGGCGCGGTCGACGCCGCGGCCGGCGCGGCCGATCTGCTGGTAGTAGGCGACCGGGGACTGCGGGGCGCCGACGTGGACGATGAAGCCGAGGTCGGGCTTGTCGAAGCCCATGCCGAGCGCGCTGGTGGCGACGAGGGCCTTGAGCCTGTTGTCCTGGAGGTCCTGCTCGGCCTGGAGCCGCTCGGCCTGCTCGGTCTGGCCGGAGTAGGCGGCGACCTCGTGGCCGCGCTCGCGGAGGTAGCCGGTGATCTCGTGGGCGGCGGCGACGGTGAGGGTGTAGATGATGCCGGAGCCCGGCAGGTCGCCGAGGTGCTCGCCGAGCCAGGCGATGCGCTGCTCGGCGGTGGGCAGCGTGACGACGGCGAGCCGCAGCGACTCGCGTTCGAGGGGGCCGCGCAGGACGAGGGCGTCGTCGCCGGCGAGCTGCTCGGCGACGTCCTGCGTGACGCGGGCGTTGGCGGTGGCGGTGGTCGCGAGGACGGGGATGCCGGGCGGCAGCTCGGCGAGCAGGGTGCGCAGGCGGCGGTAGTCGGGGCGGAAGTCGTGGCCCCAGTCGGAGATGCAGTGCGCCTCGTCGACGACGACGAGGCCGGCGCCCGCGGCGAGCTTGGGCAGGACGAGGTCGCGGAAGTCGGGGTTGTTGAGCCGCTCGGGGCTGACGAGCAGGACGTCGACGTCGCCGGCCTCGACCTCGGCGAAGATCCGCTCCCAGTCGTCGGTGTTGGCGGAGTTGATGGTGCGGGCGGAGATGCCGGCCCGGTCGGCGGCCTCGATCTGGTTGCGCATCAGCGCGAGCAGCGGGGAGACGATCACGGTGGGGCCGGCGCCGCGCTCGCGGAGGAGGCGGGTGGCGACGAAGTAGACGGCGGACTTGCCCCAGCCGGTGCGCTGGACGACCAGGGCCCGGCGCCGCTCGACGACCAGGGCGTGGATCGCGGTCCACTGGTCGTCGCGGAGCCGCGCGCGGTCGCCGGCGAGGGCGCGCAGGCACCGCTCGGCCTCGTTGCGGAGTCCCTCGTTGGTGCTCATCCCCCTTTGGTATCAGCGCCGCGAGACCACTCGCACCCGAACCGCGTTCTGGGGATAACCCCGCGTGATCGCGGACGGCGGCGTCCTGGGTAGCCTGCCCGTGCACGATCCGTTACAGCGGGAAAGGGGCACGGGCGGCGGATGGGCGCGGCGGAACGCTTGCGGCGGACCTGGCAGGTGCTGATGGACGGCTCGCCTCCCGAGCCGCCCGAGGACGACCCGGGCGAGATCGTCGATCCGCGGGCCGTCGACCTCGTCCTCCGCGTGGGCGAACTGCTGCTGGCGAGCGGGGAGACGACCGAGCGGGTCAACGAGGCCATGCTCAGCCTGGCCCTGGCCTACGAGCTGCCGCGCTGCGAGGTGCAGGTCACGCTGACCAGCCTCCTGGTCAGCACCCACCCGGGCAAGGGCGCGGTCCCGGTGACGGGGGCGCGCGCCATCCGGCGCCGCACTCCCGCCTACTGGCGCCTCACCGCGTTGCACGACCTCGTCCAGCAGGCGTCCATCGGCATGCTGGAGCTGGACGAGGCGCACCGGCGGCTCGCGGAGGTCAAGAGGGGGCGCCCGCCGTATCCGGCGTGGCTGCTCGTCATGTCGCTGGGGCTGATCGCGGCGTCCGCGAGCGTGCTGTCGGGCGGCGGGCCGCTCGTCGCGGGGACGGCGTTCGCCGCGACGCTGCTCGGCGACCGCGCGGGGGCCGTGCTGGCGCGGCGCGGCATCGTCGAGTTCTTCCAGCTGGCGGTGGCGGCCGCGATCGGCGCCACGGGCGCGGCGGTGGTGGTGGCGCTGGGCGAACCCGGGCAGGCGGCGACGATCGTCACCGGGGCGATCCTGGCGCTGCTGCCGGGGCGCCCTCTGGTGGCGAGCATCCAGGACGGGATCACCGGCGACCTGGTAAGCGCCGGGGCGCGGCTCCTGGAGGTCTTCTTCATCGTCGCGGCGATCGTGTCGGGGCTGGGCGCGATCGTCTACGCCGCGGTGAAGCTGGACGTGCCGATCGACGTGAGCCACCTGCCGAGCACCCCGGCGACGCTGGAGCCCGTCCCGCTGCTGGCCGCGGCCGCCATCTCGGTGGCGTTCGCGGCGTCGCTCGCGGCGCCGCGGGAGGTCCTGGCCGCGTCGGCGCTCGGCGGTGGGCTGATCTGGGGCCTGTACGTGCTGCTGCTGGGTTGGAACGTTCCGCCCGTGGTGTCCTCGGCGGTGGCGGCCACCGTCGTGGGCGTCCTGTCGAACTGGCTCGCGCGGCGGCACGGTGCCCCGGTGATGCCGTACGTGGTGCCCGCGATCAGCCCGCTGCTCCCCGGCACCATGCTGTACCGGGGGATGGTGGAACTGAACACCGGCGCGCCGCGGACGGGGGTGCTCAGCCTCATCGGGGCGCTGTCGGTGGCACTCGCGCTCGGCGCGGGCGTCAACCTCGGCGGCGAGCTCGTGCGCGCGTTCCAGCGCGTCGGCCTGAGCGCGTCCGGACGCTGGGCCCGTCCGGCGGCCCGCCGTACCCGCGGGATCTGAGCCGGGCGGGACCGGCCGCCGCTGAATTGTCAGTGGCGGCGGATACGTTCCTCCCATGTACCGACAGGGAGACATCCTGATCCTGCCAGTGCCCGAGGAGTCGGTCCCGCAGTCCGTACGGGACCTGCCTCCGGCCCCGCGTGACGGGCGGGGGCGCATGGTCCTGGCACTGGGCGAGGCCACGGGCCACGCGCACGCCCTCTCCGCGCCGGGTTCGCTCCTGCGGGTTCCCGATCCGCTGGCGCCCGACCATCTCCATCTGCCGTCCGGCGGACGTCTGGTGCATGAGGAGCACGCGGCCATCACCCTGCCCAAGGGCTGGTACCGGGTGATCCGGCAGCGCGAGTACGTGCCCGGTTCCGTCCGGGTCGTGGCGGACTGAGGCCCGGCATGGTCACCGGAACGCTGCGTGCGGCGCACTACGTCGTCGCCGACTGGCAGGTGGTCGCGTTCGGCACGGGCGCCGCCGACCGCGACCGGGCGGAGGCGGGTGTCGCCGCCGCCTACGCCGCCGCCGGTCTCACGGCTCCCGAACGATACGTCTGGGTGCCCTCCCCCGCGCGGGGCGCCGCCGTGGCCGCCGTCCTGGCCGGGCACGAGGAGGCACTGAGGGCGGCCGGGCTGGACGACCTCGTCGACCGCGCTCTGGCCGACCTCCAAGAGGGTGACTCCGACTCAGCGAGCACATCCCCTCCCAACGGGACGCTCGACTCCAGCCACACGTCCGCCCTCACCGAGACACGCGGTGTCGGCGGGACGGCTGATTCCAGTGGGAGCCGTGACTTCGTCAGGGTGAGCGCGGGTGCGAGCGTTCTGACGGAGGTCCGGACGCGTCCGTGGGAGGCGGAGCGCACCGCGGCCTGCTCCGAACAGGGGCCGGAGCAGTGGCCGCGGGTGTGGGCCGAGACCGGAGGGCTCCTGTGGGAGCAGGTGCAGTCGCTCGTGACGCGCGTGCGCGGCGCCATCGGAGCGATCGCGAGCGGGAGCTCCGCGGCCGAGCGGGCGGGCGGCGATGCCGACTCGTCCGTGCGCGACCGGGCCGAGTCCCTGCTCCGCTCCGCCACGCTCGACGCGGTGCTGGGCCAGCACGAGGCGCCGTGGCTGGCGCTGTTCGAGTCGCTCGGACGGCTCGACGGTCCGCTGGCGGGCCTCGCGCAGGTCGCGCGGTCGGCGGGCTGGTGGTGGCCGTACGAGCGGCTGGTCGTCCTCTCGGAGCGTCCGAGCGAGCTGTACCGCGACGAGCCCGGCAGGCTGCATCGCGGCGACGGTCCGGCCGTCGCCTATCCGGACGGGTTCGCGCTGCACGCCTGGCGCGGCATGCCGATCCCGCCGGATTTCGTCGAGTCGCTGAGCGGGCTCACGCCCGAGCGGATCTCGGCGGAGCAGAACGCGGAGCTGCGCCGGGTGATGCTGGAGGTCTTCGGTTACGACCGCTACCTGGCGGAGACCGGTGCGCGTCCCCTGCACCGGGACGAGACCGGCGTCCTGTGGTCGATCGACCTGCCCGGTGACGAGCCCGTCGTCATGGTGGAGGTGGTCAACTCCACACCGGAGCCGGACGGGACGCACCGCACCTACTACCTTCGCGTTCCGCCCTCCACCCGGACGGCGCGGGCCGGTGTCGCGTGGACGTTCGGCGTCGACGAGGCCGACTACCACCCGGAGAAGCAGACCTGAGCCTCCCAGGCGGCCGGTGAGAGCCGGTCCCGGCGGGTGTCCTTTGGCAGCACTTCCCCTGCCACCAAAGGACACCCGCCCTTACTCGTGAGCGCAGGCTCAAGCGGGGCGGCGCGGGGGCCGTGCGGCCCAGCGGGGCGGCGCGGGGCGGCGCCGGGGGGGCGTGCGGCCCGCGCGGGTCAGAGCTCCGAGGTCTGGGCCCAGGTGACCTTCCCGTCCCGGGTGGTGCGCCAGCCCCACGCGCGTGCCAGCGCTCCGACGAGCTGGAGCCCGCGGCCTCCTTCGGCGTGCGCGTCCGCGGTGACCTCGGCGGGCCCGTCGGGGTTGTCGTCCCACACCTCCACCACCGCCGACTTGTCGTCCGGCAGGTAGAGCACCAGCGTGACGGTGCTGGCGTTGCGGATCGCGTTCGTGACGAGCTCGCTGGTGATGAGCTCGACGTCGCCGTTGGTGTCCGGACGGTCCCAGTCCTCCAGGGCGGTCCGGACGACGTCGCGGGCGGTGCGCACCGCCGCCTCGACCGGGTTCAGCGCGAGGACGAAATGAGGTCGTTCCAGGAAGTTCACAGGCCCGCCTAACGTACGGCCGCGCCGGCGCGGACCACCGCGGTCGGGGCAGCGCCGACCGCCGCCCGCCGGCCGTCCCGCCGCGGCGACGACCGGCCGCCCGCGTCCTTCCAACGGCCGGCTACCCGCAAGCATGCGCCTTCGGCGGCGGACGTGCACGGGGCCAAACAGGCCCTTGACGTGTTGCAACGTGCCAACGCCGATGCCGAATCCCGACACGGTCAGCCACGGACCGGATCCGGGCCGTGAGTAATCGGAGCATCGCACAGTGTGGTCGCGGTGGCGGAGAATTGCAGTCCCGCCCCAAACACCGGCCTCGCCTTCTTAGGGACATCCTCGGGTCGGGTCGGCGGGCCGCATCCCGAAGCTAGATCTGGCGGAGTAGTGAGGGGATGCGCTCAAGGACGCCGCCCGCGAAGGTGTCGTAAAGGCCCAGCGGCTCCAGATGCACGTAGCCGATGTGGCAGTCGCACGTGTCGAGGGGACACGGGCGTGGCGCCAGGGAGTCGAGGTACGACCCGTCGTACAGGTTGCCCAGGACGGCGGGGACGAAGTGGCAGCGGCGGACGGTGCCGTCGCCGTCCACGGACACGACGGTCTCGCCGGTACGGCACGGGAGGCCGCGGCTGGCGTGCGGCAGGCGGCTGACGGGGAAGAGGGGGTCGATGTCCGTCCAGGCGGCGGCCTCGGCGTCGTCGTACACGCGTCCTTCGGCGGCGTTGACCCACAGGTAGGTTCCGGCGGGCAGGTCGGCGCGGAGGCGGCGGGCGGCGGCGAGGTGCTCGGCCTGCCCGACGATGCCGACGCTGAAGCGGATGCCCCGTTCCGCCAGGTCGCGGCACTTGCCGAGGAACCGCTCGTAGGGGACCTGGCCGGGATGGTACGTCGCCCACAGGGCCAGCCGGGACGGGTCGGCGTCGCTCGTCCACGACGTCCGGTGGCTCAGGTTCGTCTGGATCGCGACGCGTTCGACATGCGGGAGGTGGCTCAGCCGGACGAGGGCGTGCCGGTACCAGGACCGGACGAGGCCCTCTCCCCAGGGTGTGAAGAGCACCGAGACAGGGTGGTCGCGGTCCGCGACCCAGGCGGTGAAGCGTTCGAGCGCGGCGCGGTCGGCCCGGAGCTGCTCGGACGTGTCGCGCCGCTTGGCGAACGGGCAGTAGGGGCAGTCGTAGTCGCAGCTCGCGAGCGGGCCCCGGTACAGGATCGTGAGGTGGTCCATCAGCGTGCCTCGTAGGCGTCCATCAGCTCCTGCGCGCGCTGGGAGAACAGGGCCGGGCCTATGGCGTCGGAGTGCGCGAGTCCCTCGGCGGTCAACGCGACTGTGTCGGGCGTCGTCTCCAGCCACCCGGCTTGCTCGAACGCCGCGAGGTCGGCTGTGAAGTCGTCAAGTGGGTCGGTGCCGAAGCGCGCGCGGTAGGAGGTCCGGTTGAGACCGCTCGCCTGGAGGAGAGACTGGAGGAGGTGACGGCGCTTCCGCTCGTCGTCGTTCAGGCGGAAGCCCACGCGTGCGGTAGTGAAGTCGTGCTCACGCACGTACGCGTCGATGATGGAGCGCACCGGGCCGGCACCGACCGCGTACTCGAAGGAGTAGTGCAGGTCGGTGGTGTACGAGCGGGCTCCGCATCCGAGGCCCACCATGCCGTCGGTCTGGCAGCAGTACTCGGTGCCGCCCGCGGCGGCGGACGGCAGCCGGAACATTCGCATGGACACCTGCTCGTATCCGTGGGCGAGCAGGTGGTCCCGCCCGATCCGGTAGAGGGTGAGGCGCTGGTCGTCCCAGTCGCGGGCGCGGCGGCCGAGCCCGGTCAGCGGGCGGACGTAGAGCGGGTAGAGGTAGAGCTCCTCCGGGCGCCAGGCGAGCGCGGCGTTCAGGGAGTGCAGCCACGTCGCCGGGGTCTGGCCGTCGATCCCGTAGATGAGGTCGATGTTCAGCGTGGGGAACCCGGCGGCGCGGATGCGTTCGAGCGCGGCCTCCACCTCGGCGCGCTTCTGCGGACGGACGGCGGCCCTCGCCTCCTCGTCCAGGAAGCTCTGCACGCCGATGGAGACACGCGTCGTCCCTCGTTCGGCGAGGACGCTCAAGCGGTCGGTGGTAGCGGTGGCTGGGGACGTCTCCACTCCGAGGGGGACTTCGCCGAATCCGGGGAACCGGCCCGCGATGTCACACAGGCGCTCCAGTTCGGACGCGTTCAGGTAGGTCGGTGTGCCGCCGCCGAACGCCGCCGTCGCGAACGAGGCACGGTCCCCCGCCTCGCCCCCGGCGGTGTCGAGTGCGTCCAAGACGGCGGTGGCCTGGCGGTCGAGCGCGTTCAGGTAGGCGCCGGTCAGCTCTTCGGGCGCTCCCGTCCGCGTGAAGAGATTGCAGAAGCCGCACCGCATCTCGCAGAAGGGCACGTGGAGGTAGAGGAAGAGGGCGTCGAGCGTCTCCCCCGCCCACACGTCGCTCAGCGGGGGCGCGGGGTCGAGCGGCCGGTAGGCGGTCTTGTGCGGGTACGCGTAGACGTAGCTCTGGTAAGGCCCTGTCGGCTTCAGGCTGGTCGAGGTCAGACCGGTTGGCTTCACGAAAGCACGAACTCCCCGTACGGAACGGTCCACACGACCTCGTGGCCGATGCGGTGCCCGGTGTGGCCGTCCTCCCCGTACGCCGTTCCGTGGTCGGAGCAGACGATCACGAAGCAGGGACGGCGCATCAGGTCGAACAGGCGGCCCAGGTGGGCGTCGACGTGCCGGAGCGCGGCGGCGTGGCTGGCGCGCGTGTCGCCGTGGGCGCGCGTGGCCCCGTCCAGGTAGAACCAGTTGGGCTGGTGCAGGGCGCCGACGTTGAGCAGGAGGAACAGCCTCCGCCCGGCGGGCAGCCGGTCCATGACGGACGCGACGCGGTCGATCTGGTTGGGCAGCGAATCCGGGTCCGCGACGCCGAACTCGGGTTCCCAGTGGCTCTCGGCGAACAGCGACGGCAGGGCCGAGCCGAGCGGGGTCAGCTTGTTGAAGAAGCCGACGCCGCCCACGCATACCGTGTGGTAACCGGCGTCGGCGAGCCCAGACGGAAGGTCTGCCGCGTCGAAGGTCCAGGTGCCGCTCGCCGTCGTCTCGCTGCCCGGGAAGCTCCCGGCGAACAGCCGGGGGTGCGGCCCGGGGGACGCCGGGGTCGGCAGGAACCCGGCGAGCATCGCCGCGTGCGCGGCGTAGGTGAAGCTGCCCGGGGTGTGGCGGCGCTCCCACCGGCCGCCGGGGAGCAGCCCGGCGAGCGTCGGCGTCCCGCCCGCCGCGGCCAGTTCGGCGGCCACGTCGTAGCGCAGCGTGTCGAGCGTCACCAGCAGCACGTCGTGGCTGCCGATCACCTCGTTCATGTCGTACATGCTGGGACGATCTCCGGCGAAGCAGACAAAGTGGCTCTGACCTGGGCAGTGTAGGTGTCGAGTCCCTCCGCCGGGCCGTCGGCGAATCCCGTCAGGCCGGGCAGCAGGTCGCCGAAGGCGTTGACCTCGCAGACCGCGAACCGCTTCATGCCCATGCAGACGAGCAGATCGACGCCCACCATGAGGCTCCCGGGGAAGCACGCGGCGGCCCGCGCGCACACGTCGAGCGCCCGCGTCCACCCGTCTTCGCCCAGCGCGCGCCGCACCGCGTCCAGGTCGCCTCTGGCGCCGCCCAGATGCAGGTTGGTCATCGGACTGCGGCTCGTCCTCACCACCGCGTGGGTCGGTTCACCCCCGATGACGACGACGCGCAGGTCGAAGACCCGTCCGCCCACCGCCGCCTTCGGGAGCCACCGCTCCACGTGCAGGCCGTCCGGCGCCAGCGCGTCGATCAGCGCCGCGACCTCGCGTTCCGTCGCGTAGGTGCGGACCCGCAGCGAGTTGAACGGCCCCTCCGGCGTCATGGCGGCCGACGTGACCGCCCGGACGCGGCGGCCGTCCGGTGCGATCTGCAACGCCACGACCCCGGACGCGGACGAGCCGTGCGCCGGCTTGACGAAGACCCGCCGCTCCTCCGCCTCGTCCATGCGGGCCCGCAGTTCGGCGTAACCCTCGACGGGCGGCAGCGCGGGCGGGACGGGCACTCCGGCCACCCGCAACCGGGCATGCGACCGGCGCTTGTCGAACATGGCCGCGATGTCCTCGACGTCCCCGACGAGCCGCGCACCGGCCCGCCTCACGGAGCCGTCGATCCGCTCCAGCGCCGCCGTGAAGGCGCGGTGCCACGCGGCACCGCCGCCGACACGCGCCGGGTGCCCGGGGCCGCGCAGGAGGGCGTCGGCCTCCGGGTCCTCGCCCGGCGAGTCGATCCGGACCAGGTCCCCCGGGACGGCGCCGACGCCGCCGCCCCGCAGCACGTCCGACCACGGGATGAGTCGCGGCTCGGGCAGCCCGGACGCCCGGCACGCCGCGGCGAACAGCGCGGGCCGCCGGTCGCCGGGCGTGCCGATGACGACGAACCTCATTCCGACACCGCGATGTAGAGCGCGCTGCTCGGCGGATACCCGATGTCGAGCCAGTCGGGCTCGCCGCGGCCGTCGTCCAGATCGACCTCGACGCCGGGGAGGGCGGCCCGCAGCCGCTCCTGCATCTCCCCGGACAGGAAGTGGTGGTGCAGGTCCAGCCTCCGCAGGTGGGTCAGGGGCTGGCCGGTCAGCAGCGCCTCCGCGCCGCGGTCGGTCAGCATCCCCATCGCCAGGCTCAGCGACTCCAGCCGCGCCACGACCGGAGCGGACGCGAGGCCCTCGGCCAGCTCGTCCTGGAAGGGCCCGTTCTCCAGGCCGAGGTGGCGCAGGGCGGGCAGCCGCTCGCCCGTCAGCAGGGGCGCGACGTCGTCGTAGGACGTGGTGCCGTCGTACCACTCGGAGCCGAACCAGAGGTCGAGGTGCTCCAGTGCGGGCAGATCGCTCGCCGCGACCGCCCGCGCGACCTCGGCGGGCAGCCCGCCGGACTCGATCCGCAGCACCTTCAGCCGCTCGCTGCGCAGCGGCTCGAACGCCAGGTCGGAGGCGCCGCGGATCTCCAGGTGCTCCAGATCCGGGTACGCCGCAAGCAGCGGTGTGATGTCGCCGTGCTGGATCCAGGAGATGTGGAGCTCCCAGTCCAGGATGTCGCCGAGGAACAGGGCCCGCAGCCGCGGGAACCGCCCGGCCACCTCGATCAGCAGCGTGTGCAGGTCGAGGTCGTGGTCCCAGTAGCCCACGACCAGGTGGGTGACCTGCGCGGTGTCGACGTTGCCGAGGAACCAGTCGAACGCCTCCGCGAAGGTGCCGATCCACCGGCCGTCGCGTTCCCGCTGGCGAATCGCCCAGGCCACCTCGCCGGGCTCGGGGAGCGGCCCGTCGCCCGGCTCCGGCGGGCCGTCCACGGTGACGGCGCGCAGGCCGGCGAACTCCTCCAGGGGCGCGCTGAGCGTCATTCGGACACCGCGATGTAGTGCCAGTCCCCGTCCGGCTTCTCCTGCTCGTCCAGGTTCACCTCCACGCCGGGCAGCGCGCTCCGGACGCGTTCGACCATGGCGTCGGACAGGAAGTGGTGGTGCAGGTCGAGCGCGCGCAGGTGGGTGAGGGGCTGGCCGGACAGCAGTGCCTCCGCGCCCTGGTCGGTCAGGATGCCCATCGCGAGGCTCAGCGACTCCAGCCGCGCCACGACCGGCGCCCCGGCGACGGCCGCCGCGATCTCGTCCTGGATCTCGGCGTCCTCCAGGCCGAGGTGCCGGAGCGCGGGCAGCCGCTCGCCGCCGAGGATCGGGGCCAGGTCGGCGACGGTGGCGTCACCGCCGTAGTTCTCCTCGCCGAGCCAGAGGTCAAGGTGTTCGAGGTTGGGCAGGTCGCTCGCACCGACCGCCCGGACGATCGGCGCTGGCAGCCCTCCGGACTCCAGCCGCAGCACCTTCAGCCGCTCGCTCCTGATCGGTTCGAGCACGAGGCCCTGCGCGCCGCGGACCTCGAAGCGTTCGAGGCCGGGGAAGGTCTCCAGCAGCGGCGTCACGTCACCGTGCTCGATCCAGGAGATCTCCGACTCCTCCCCGGTGATGTCGCCGAGGAACAGCGCCCGCAGGTTCAAGAGGGACGCGGCGGCGCCGGTGAGCGCGGCCACGGGGTCGCCGGCGCCGTCGTCGTAGGACGCGCCCCAGTAGCCGATGACGAGCGCGGTGACCTCGCGCGTGTCGACCGCGCCGAGGAACCGCGCGAAGACGTCGGCGAAGTCGTCCTCGTCGAAGCCCGTCCCGACGTACCAGGCCGCCTCCGCGGCGGGCGGGAGCCGGTCCTCGTCCGGTCTGGTGTCGCAGCCGAACCTGAACACCGGAAGCCCGGCGTACTCCTCAAGATGCTGATAGATGCCCATGGATCCCCGTTCGTGGATGCGTCGGCAATGTCCTATCAGCACGGACGGACAGACCGGGGCGTTTCAGCCGTGCTCGAACGCCAGGGCGCACGCGAAAGCCCCGGGTGACCGGTATGACCGGCCGCCCGGGGCTCCCCTCACGGGTTCAGGAGATGGCGATGAGCACCGAGCCCTTGTACTTGTCCTCGACGAACTTCTTCACCTCGGGACCGCGGAGCAGCTCGACCAGCTTCTTGACGCGCGGGTCGTCCTTGTTCTCCGGCAGGGTGACGATGCCGTTGGCGTACGGGTTGCCCTCGGCCTTCTCGGCGACGAGCGCGTCCTTGTTCGGGGCGAGGCCGGCCTCGATGGCGTAGTTGCCGTTGATGACCGACAGGTCCACGTCGTCCAGCGAGCGGGGCAGCTGCGCGGCCTTGAGCGGCTTGAACTTCAGGCCCTTGGGGTTGCTCGCGATGTCCCGCTCCGTCGCGCTCGTCGGCGCGTTCGGCTTCAGCGTCAGCACGCCGTTGTCGGCGAGCAGCTTCAGCGAGCGGCCCTCGTTCGCCGGGTCGTTCGGGACCGCGACGGTCGCGCCCTGCGGGACGGCCTGGAGGCTCTTGACCTTCTTGGAGTAGACGCCGAGCGGCTCCAGGTGGACGGGCGCGACGAACGCCAGCTTCGTGCCGGAGCTCTTCTCGAACTCCTGCATGAACGGCACGTGCTGGAAGTAGTTGGCCGTGACCTGCTTCTGCTTCAGCGCGTTGTTGGGCTGGACGTAGTCGTCGAAGGTCACGATGTCCAGCTTCAGCCCGGCCTTGGACGCCAGGTTGTCCTTGACGTACTTCAGGATGTCGCCGTGCGGGACGGGGTTGACCGCGACCTTCAGCGGCGCGTCCGCGTCGTTCGACGCCTCGGACGAGCCGCACGCGGTGAGGCCCGCGAGCAGTCCGACGGAGGCCAGCGCGATGGTGATCTTGCGGAGCACGAGGAGTGCCTTTCTCTATCCGGGTCTTACCCGATGTGCGGTCACTTGTGGGTGAGGCGGCGGGCGGTGAAGTCCCCGATCGCCTGGATGACGAGGACGAGCAGGACGAGCAGCACGACGGTAGCGAGCATGACCTTGCCCTCGAAGCGCTCGTAGCCGTAGACGACCGCGAGGTTGCCGAGCCCGCCGCCGCCGACGGTGCCGGCCATCGCGGTGTAGCCGATCAGCGCGATCACGGTGACGGTCAGCCCGGACACGAGGCCCGGCCGCGCCTCGCGCAGCAGCACCTTGCCGACGATCTCGCGGCGGGTGGCGCCCATCGCGTCCGCGGCGGCGATCACGCCCGGGTCCACCTCGCGCAGCGCGATCTCGACGAGCCGCGCGTAGAAGGGGATCGCGCCGATGGTGAGCGGGACGATCGCGGCCGTGTTGCCGATGCTGGTGCCGACGAGCGCCTGGGTGAACGGGATGATCGCGACCATCAGGATCAGGAACGGCAGCGAGCGGCCGACGTTCACGACGACGCCGAGCACCCGGTTCACCGGCGGCGCCGGCAGCAGCCCGCCGCGCTCGGTGATCACCAGCAGCACGCCGATCAGCAGCCCGAGCACCGCGGTGAACAGCGTCGAGACACCGGTCATGTACAGCGTCTCCCGCGTGGCGGGCCACAGCAGCGGCGTGACCTCGTCCCAGGTCATCGCGCGTCCTCCTCGATGCTCGCGGCGGTCCCGGACGCCCGGTCCGCGCCGGTTCCGGCGGTTCCGGTCCCGGCGGTTCCGGTGTCGGCGGTGCCCGCCGGACCCGCCGCCGTTCTGATCTCGACGGCCAGCCCCGACTCGCGCAGGAACGCGATCGGCTCCGCGTTGGACGCCGGGTCGCCGGGCAGTTCGAGCTGGAGCCGCCCGACGCGCTCGCCGCCGACCGTCTCCACGGCGCCGCCGAGGATGTTCACGTCCAGCGCGTACCTGCGGGCCAGCGCGGACACGAACGGCTGGTCGGTGGCGCCGCCGACGAAGGTGACCTCGATGACGGTCGAGCCGTCCCGCGGCGCGGCGGGCGGCAGCGGGAACAGGCCGCGGGCCAGCTCCGACCCGGGGCGGGCGAGCAGCTCGGTCACCGGCCCCGACTCGGTGAACCGGCCGTCCCGCATGACGGCGGCCGAGTCGCAGATGCGCTTGACCACCTCCATCTCGTGGGTGATGAGCAGGACGGTCAGCCCGAGCCGGCGGTTCAGGTCGCGCAGCAGCTCCAGGATCGAGGCGGTGGTCTCGGGGTCGAGGGCGGACGTCGCCTCGTCCGACAGCAGGACCTTGGGGCGGCCGGCGAGCGCGCGGGCGATGCCGACGCGCTGCTTCTGGCCGCCGGAGATCTGCGCGGGGTAGGCCCGCGCGTGGTCGGTGAGGCCGACGAGGTCCAGCAGCTCGGCGACCCGCGCGGACCGCTCGGCCCGCGGCACGCCCATGACCTCCAGCGGGAACGCGACGTTGCCCGCGACCGTGCGGCTGCCGAGGAGGCCGAAGTGCTGGTGGATCATGCCGATGCCCTGCCGCGCCCGGCGCAGCGCGGCGCCGTTCAGCGTCAGCAGGTCCCGCCCGTCGATCACCACGCGGCCCGCGTCGGGCCGCTCCAGCAGGTTGACGCAGCGCAGCAGGGTGCTCTTGCCGGCGCCGCTGCGTCCGAGCACGCCGAAGATCTCGCCCTCGGGGACGGTGAGGTCGACGCCGTCGACGGCGGTCACCTCGCGCCCGCGGGCGCGGTAGACCTTCCGGAGTTTTTCGATCTGGATCACAGGGAATCGTCCGTGCGTGCGGGCGCCGCCACGGGCGGCGACGGTGCGGGCGTGGATGGTCGGCCCTCAGCGGGAAGGGCGTGCTCGTACCGGGGCGGAGCGCTCAGGCCATGGCGTCGGCCGGCGCCCCGCGGGGGGCGCGGTCAGGCGCGTCCCGGCGGGTACGGGGCGTTGCTCAGCAGGTGGCGTCGGAAGTTCATGCGCGGCTCGGGTCTCGGGAGTTCGCTCGCTTCGGGGCGCGAGGCTCAGGCGGGGGCCCTCAGACGTCACACATTCGACGGCGACACGGACGCCCGGTGGCCTGCCTGATCAGCGGGCTGCGCGCGGAGCGGGGGCGTACGGCGGTCATGTCATCAGTTAACCGGGTGGAGACAGATGGCGCAAATCGCCAGAACAGCATCGTGCGTGGTCAGTCATCCCGATAGTCGACATAGGTCGAGCCCGAGTCGCTGTACACCGAGAGCCTCCGCTCCGAGCGGTCGTCCGCCAGCGCCCGGTTCAGATGGGCCGTTCCGGAGCCGGTCCAGCCGACCACACGGTAGCGGGAGCCGGGCGGGACGATCAGCCGCACCGCGCCCGATCCGGCCGTCGCCTCCACGCTGCCGGGCGGCTCGGCGCAGCGGAGGTCCAGCCTGCCGGACGACACCTGCGCCAGGATCTCGGGCGACGCGAGCCCGGTCGCCGCGATCTCGCCCGACCTGGCCCGGACCCGCACCCGGCCCCGCACGTCCGCGAGCCCGATCCTCCCCGAGCCCGTGCGGAGGTCGAGATCACCGGTCAGCCCCCGGACGTCGATCCGCCCCACCCGGGACACCGCCGACACCCGGGCGCCCGGCGGGACCTGCACGTCGATGTCGCCATCGCAGCCCAGGCCGCTGAGGGAGTCCTCCGGATCCGCGCACCGGAACGTGACGTACAGCACGTCGCCGACGAGCTGCTCGTCCACCCGGGGCTCGGTCACCGCCCAGCTCAGCCGCTTGTAGACCCGCGCCTCCCCGGCCGGGCCCGGAGCGACCGAAACGTTGGCCTGGGCCATGTCGAGGCGGACCTCCTTGATCGCGTGCTGGTAGGGCGTGACCGCCGTCGAGGTCCGCCGGATCGCCTGGACCGAGAGCCTGAGGCCGGACGGCACCACCACGGCGACGGCGGTCAGGACGGCGAGGACGATCCACACGCCGCGCCGCCGAGGACGCGCGAGCTCCCCCGAAGGCGCGGCGGCGGAGGTCTCGTCCATGGTCACGTGCCGCCGTCCAGGAACCGGAGGACGGCCAAGACGCGGCGGTGGTCGCCCTCCGCGTGCGGGAGGTCGAGCTTGGCGAAGATGTTGTTGATGTGCTTGGCCACGGCGCTCTCGCTCACCACCAGCGCCGCCGCGATGCCCGCGTTGGACCGCCCCTCCGCCATCAGCGACAGCACCTCGCGCTCGCGCGGCGTGAGGCGGCCGAGCGGGTCGCTGCCGCGGCGCAGCAGGAGCTGCGCGACGACCTCCGGGTCCAGGGCGGTGCCGCCCGCGATGACCCGGCGCAGCGCGTCCAGGAACGCCGACACGTCCGCGACCCGGTCCTTGAGCAGGTAGCCGATGCCGCTGGTGCTGCTCGACAGCAGGTCGGCGGCGTACCGCTCCTCCACGTACTGCGACAGCAGCAGCACCGCGACGTCCGGCGCCTCGCGCCGCATGACCAGCGCGGCGCGGACGCCCTCGTCGGTGAAGCCCGGCGGCATCCGCACGTCCACGATCGCCGCGTCGGGCCGGTGCTCCCGGACGGCGGCGAGCAGCTCCTCCGCGTCCCCGGCCGCCGCCGCCACCTCGAACCCCGAGGTCTCCAGCAGCTTGGTCAGCCCGGCCCGCAGCAGGACCGAGTCCTCCGCGATCACAACGCGCACGGCAGCTCCACGGTGACGGTCGTCGGGCCCCCGGCGGGGCTGGTGATCCGGAAGGCGCCGTCCACGGACAGCACCCGGCGGGCGAGCCCCGTCAGGCCCGTCCCGCCGGCCGGGTCGGCGCCGCCCCTGCCGTCGTCGGTGACGACCACATGCAGCACGTCCCCGCGCCGCGTCACGACGATGTCGACGGCGCTCGCTCGGGCGTGCCGGACGACGTTCGTGAGGGCCTCGGAGACGACGAAGTAGGCGACGGCCTCGACGGTGGACGAGGCGCGCGGCTCCACCTCGACCCGCAGCCGGACGGGCAGCGGCACCCGGGCGGCGACACCGGACAGCGCGGCGTCGAGGCCCCGGTCCTCCAGGACCGCCGGGTGCAGGCCGCGGATCAGGCCGCGCAGCTCGGCGAGCGCCTCTTTGGCCTCCTCGTGCGCCTCGACGATCACCCGCATGGCCGCGTCCGGGACCCCGGTCAGCGTCTCGCGGGCCAAACCGAGGTTGAGGGCCAGCGACACCAGCCGCTGCTGCGCGCCGTCGTGCAGGTCGCGCTCGATGCGGCGGCGCTCCAGGTCGGCGGCGTCCACCACGCTGGCCCGCTTCTCGGCGAGGTCCTCGACGCGCCGTTCCAGCTCCCTGGCCCGGTCGGGGCCGAGGAGGGCCGCCGCGGCGCGGGCGTCGCCGCGGCGCACCGCGGCCGCCGCCCACGGCGCGGCGATCACCAGCAGCACGCCCGCGCCCGTGAGGACCGCGGCCGGCTTGCTGTTCAGCGCGCTGGAGGGCGGCAGCGCCCAGACGAACGTCGCGGACGCCGCGCAGGCCAGGCCCGCCGCCCACGCCGCGATCACCGCGATGCCGCCGAGCGCGATGAGCGGCCCCACCACCAGGTGATACCGCAGGACCCGCCACAGCTCCGGCGAGCGGAGGTCGCGCAGCGCGTCCCACGGGCGCCCGTCGTCGAAGGCCGGCATGCGCGGGACGTCCAGGCCGAGCATCGCCCAGCAGCGCTCCCGCTGCCAGGACGTCAGCGGCCGCAGCGCCAGGAGCACCAGCACGGCCGAGGCCGACGTCAGGACGAGCACCGGCGTTACCCGCGTGGGAACCCACACCATCCACGGCACAGTGAGGATCGCCCAGGCGGCGACCTGGAGGGGCACTCCCGAGGCCACGAACGCGGTGTCGCGCCACGCCGCCGCCGACCACGGGGCATGCGCGAGCGCGCGCCGAGCCGGGGAGACGGATGCCATGGCGCCACCGTAGGGCCCCGGACGACCGGATGACCATGAAGCGGGCTTCCGCCTGGAAGGTGAACCTAGTGCCACCCCAAGTCGGATAGGGGCGCTACTGAAAGCGACTCCGGTGGCCGCGACGCTGGAAGTGGCACCCGGTGAGCGGGTGTCTGCACCGCAGCATCCGAACCACGCCATTGATCAGGAGTCGTCGCATGGTCGCCGCCACTGCCCCGCTCGGTTCCCGTCCCGCCGGTCCTGGAACCCGCCGTGCCCGCCCCCATCGCCGCATGGCCCGCCCGACCGCCGCCCGCCGCATGGCCCGCCCGATCACCGGCCACCGGACGGGACGCGGGCGGTGGGTCGGGTGGGGGCTCATCGGAGGCGGCGTCGCGCTGGTGCCCTGGATCTGCGTGCTGGCGAGCACCCTCCCGTCCACCGCCCAGGTCTCGAACTGGTCGGCGGCATGGGTCGGGCTGGACGTGATGCTCGCGGCCGGGTTCCTCGCGACCGGGGTCCTGGTCACGCGGCAGGACCCGCGCCAAGGGCCGCTCGCGGCCGCCACCGGCGCGCTCCTCCTGGCCGACGCGTGGTTCGACGTGATGACCGCCGCGCCTGGGGCGGAGCGGGCGGTCGCGCTGGCACTGGCCGTCGGGGCGGAAGTGCCGCTGGCCGCCCTGTGCGCCTGCCTCGCGCTGCGGACATTTCCCCCAGACCGGACTCGGCCACCGCGCGGGGAGCGCTGAGCCACCGGCCGACGCGCAGGTGAAGGCCACATGGCAAAGCATCGACGGGAGTGCGCCAGACGGGTGAAACCAGACGAGCCGGACCTCTAGAGTGAAGTCAGCGGCGGGGCCCTCTTGCGAGAGGGCCCTTCGTCCTGCCTGCACGATCACCTGGCACGATCAGAGGTCCCGGAAAATGAACGACCAAGAGGTGCACGCGGAATGCCTGCGGCTCCTGCGGGACGGCCTGCCCGACCCCGCGCCCGACGCCTTCACCGAGGGCAGGGACTTCCTTCCGCTGAGCCTCGACCGTGACGGCGATGTCGCGGTTGTCACCTTCCTCCACCAGTGGGGGGACGGCACCCCCGGCACCTTCCCGTTCATCGAGGGGTGGACGTTCCACCGCCGCGACGGCGAGTGGATGGAGCTCGGCGGCGCGGGCGGCGCCGCGCCCGCCGAACCGCTCGCGCGCCGCTCGTCCGGCGAGATGGGCCGCCACCTCCAGAAGTACGGGTCCGGCCGGACGGTCCGCAACGCGAACCGGCTCCTGCCCTGGGGCGCCAAGTGGGTGAACGAGGCGCGCCTGCGGGCCTCCTCGGAGGTCGCGCGGATCCGGGTCGGCAAGCGGCTGCTGGACGTCCCCGCCCACGGCCACGTGGTCGTCGTCTGGTCCGCCCGCCGGGGCCCCGTCGTGGAGGCCCTCGCTCCGGACGGAGCGGTGCTGGACGCGCTGGACCTCGACCGCCCGGCCCTTCCGGCGCGTCCACCGGCCTCGACCGCGGATATTTGACCGATCGTTCTGGACCGCTCTAAGGTCGCTCCATGGCCCGGACCAAGGAGTTCGACCCGGACGCGGCGCTCCAGGACGCCCTGGAGCTGTTCTGGGAGCGCGGCTATGAGGCCACCTCCATGGCCGACCTGGTCACCAGGCTCGGCGTCGCCCGCGCCAGCATCTACGGGACGTTCGGCGGCAAGCGCGACCTGTACCTGAAGGCGCTGGACCGCTACCTCCGGACGACCGATTCGGTGATCATGGAGTCGCTGTCGCAGCCCGGTCCCGTCCTGCCCGCCGTGCGCGCGCTGGTCGAGCGCTTCGCCGCGGAGTCGGCCCGGGACCGGCCGCGCCTCGGCTGCATGGTCGTGAACACCGCGGTCGAGCTCGGCCCGCGGGACGCCGAGGCCGCCCGCCTGGTCGAGGCCAGTTGGAGCTTCCTGGAGGCCGCCCTGACCTCGGCGCTCACCCGCGCGCGGGCCCAGCGCGAGCTGCCCGCCGACCGGGACCCGCGGATGCTGGCGCGGTTCCTGCTCGTCCTGTTCCAGGGCATGCGCGTACTCGGCCGGGCGCCCGCGGACGACGGGCGCCTTCAGGACGCGGCCCACCAGGCACTGGCCCTGCTCGAAGGGCCGTAACGCTCATCCCGCCCGATGGGGCGGGATTTCTTCGGCCTTAATTCAAGAATGATCGATCTAGAATCAGGGGTACCGCGATGACCGCACGTTTCGCAGGCGCACGTTTCGCAGGCGCACGTTTCGCAGGCGCACGTTTCGCAGGCAGGGTCGTCCTCGTCACCGGCGGCGCCGGGACCATCGCCCGCGCCACCGCGCTCGCCTTCGCCCGCGAGGGCGCCACCGTGGTCCTCGCCGGGCGCGGTCCCGAGGCGCTGGCCGGAGCCGCCGAGGAGATCGAGGCCGACGCCGGCGTGCGCGCCTCCGGCGGGGGCGCCGACCGGGTGACCGCCGACGTGACCGACCCGGCCGGCGCCGCCCGCATGGTCGCCGCGGCCGCCGAACGGCACGGCGGCCTGCACGTCGCGTTCAACAACGCCGGGATCTTCGGCGCGCCCGCCCCCGTCGCCGACCTCGCCGACGGCGTCTGGACCGACGTCCTCGCCGTCAACCTGACCGGCGTGTTCCTCTCGATGAAGCACGAGATCGCCCACATGCGGGCGAACGGCGGCGGTGCCATCGTCAACGCCGCGTCCAACATCGGCGCGCACGGCCGCCGCCCCGGCCTCAGCGCCTACGCCGCGTCCAAGGCGGGGGTCAGCGCCCTCACCCGCACCGCCGCCCGCGAGTACATCGCCGACGGCGTCCGGATCAACGCGGTCAGTCCCGGCGCCAGCGACACCCCCATGTCGTTCCGGCCCGGCGAGAGCCGCGCCGACCGCGACGCGCGGCTCCGGGCGACCGTCCCCGCCGGGCGGGCGAGCGACCCGGCCGAGGTCGCCGAGGCGGTGCTGTGGCTGGCCTCGGACGAGTCGGCCTTCGTCGTCGGCCACGACCTGGTCGTCGACGGCGGCACGACCGCCTGACCGGCCGATCCGGCGGCGCCGCGGGCGGCGTGGCGAGCGCGTCCTCGGCAACGCTTCCCCGGCGGCTCGCTGGGCAGACTCCAGGCATGGCCGTGACGCCCGACTACGACGCCGACCCGGAGCGCTTCCGCCTCGCCTCGCGGATCACGCGCAGCTACCTCATCGGGGCGCGGAGCCTGCACGACCACGTCGCCGCGAAGCTGCTGCACGCGGGCTTCCCGCGCGTCCTGGACATCGGCTGCGGCGAGGGCGCGCTGAACGGCGCGCTCCCCGATCCGCCGCCGTTCCGGCTCGTGGGGCTGGACGCGTCCGCCACCATGCTCCGCGCCCATCCGGGGCCGGCGGTCCGGGGCGACGCGGCCCGCCTGCCCTTCCGGGACGCGTCGTTCGGCGCCGTCGTCGCGGTGAACATGCTCTGCCACCTGGCCGACCCCCGGGTCGCGCTCCGCGAGGCGCGCCGCGTGCTCGTCCCCGGCGGGCTGCTGCTCGTCTCGGCGACCTGCCGCGACGACAGCCCGGAGCTGGCCCCGGTCTGGCAGCCCGAGCCGACCCCGTTCGACGCCGAGGACGCGCCCTCGAAGGTGTGCGACGTGTTCGGCGAGGTCGAGGTGGAGCGGTGGGACGCGCCGCTGCTCACTCTGCCCGACCCAGCCGCCGTCCGCGACTACCTGATCGCCCGGCGGATGCCTCGCGAGCACGCCGCGAAGGCGTCCGAGCACCTCCGCACGCCCCTGCCGATCACCAAACGGGGCGCCCTGGTCCTGGCCCGCCGATGATCAGTCCGCCGCTGACCTGCCCGCCGATGACCTGCCCGCCGATGACCTGCCCGCCGATGATCGGCCGGGCGGGTGCGTGCCGGGTCAGAGCCGCCCTCCTCACAGCCAGCCGCGGTCGCGGGCGGCGCGGACGGCGGCGTGGCGGTTGTCGGTGCCGAGCTTGGTGACGGCGGCCGACAGGTAGTTGCGGACGGTGCCCTCCGACAGCCCGAGGCCGCGCGCGATGCGGGCGACGGGCGCGCCGTCGGCGGCGGCGCGGAGCGTGTCGAGCTCGCGCGGGGTGAGCGGGCACTCCTCGGCGGCCAGCGCGTCCGCGGCGAGCTGCGGGTCGATGTAGCGGGCGCCGTCCGCGACCTGCCGGATGACCTCCGCGAGCCGGGCGCCGGGCGCGTCCTTGCCGAGGAACCCGCGCACGCCCGCGGCCATCGCCCGCCGCAGGTTGCCGGGCCGGCCGTGCGCGGTCACGATCACCAGCCGGCAGCCGGGCAGCTCCCGGGCCAGCCGCTCGGCGGCGGCGAGGCCGTCCAGCCCGGGCATGTCGATGTCGAGCACCGCCACGTCCGGGGCGAGGCGCAGGGCCCGCTCGACCGCCTCGTCGCCGCGGCCGACGTCGGCGACGACCTCGATGCCGTCCTCGGTCTCCAGGAGCAGGACCAGCGCCTCCCTGATCAGCAGGTGGTCGTCGGCCAGCAGGACCCTGATCACGACGCTCCCCCCGGCCGCGCGGCGGGCGCGTCCGCGAGCGGTTCCGGCACGGCGGGCGGTTCCGGCACGGCGGGCGGCGGTGCGGCCGGGACCGCGG
>NZ_CAACUY010000104.1 GCF_900659615.1 Actinomadura fibrosa
GCCAGTTCCGCGCGTCCCGCCTCGGCCCGCCGCCCCGTCTTGGTGAGCAGCTCCGCCGCCTCCGCCGCGAGCGCCGCGGCGCGCTCGGGGTCGGTGGCCCGCAGGCCGTGGGCGCGGGCGAGGCGGCCGAGGCCGAGGTCGCCGTCCATCGCCGGGACCGCGATCGCCTCGGCGATGTCGGCCCACTTGAGCGCGTCCACGGAATCGCCTTGGGCGGCGCGGACGTAGGCGAGGATCTCCGCGCAGATCACGAGCGTGCTGAAGTCCAGGCCCTGGGTGCCGTCGCCGCACGCCGCGATCAGCGCCTCGGCGCCCTCCTCGTGCCGCCCCGCGTTGATGATCGCGATGGCGCGGGCCACGTGCGCCATGTGCGTCCACCACTCGCCGGACCCGGTGTCGTTGGCGACCGCCTCGTCCCCGGCGCGCAGCGCGCGCTCGTGCTCGCCCATGTAGCTCGCCGCCAGGCACTGCTGGGTCAGCCCGTAGGCCAGCGTCTCCTGGGACCGCAGCTCCCGCCCGACCGCGGTGGCCTCGTCGGCGAACGCGGCGGCCTCCTCCAGGCGCCCCTGGAGGAACAGGATCCTCGCCTGGCCCGCGAGCATGTAGCCGAGGATGTAGCCCTGCCCCGTCGCCCGGGCGATCGTCACGAGCCGCTCGACGTGCCGCAGCGCGCTGTCGTACATCCCGAGGAACGTCTCGGCCCACACCAGCCACAGGACGCAGTCGAGGCAGTCGGCGAAGTCGTGGTCGGACGCCGCGGAGAACAGCTGGTCGGCGGTCTGCGCGTAGGCGACGGCCTCCTCCACCTCCCCGCGGGCGTAGGACACCATCGGCCGCATCGAGGCGACCGCGGCCGTCAACCCGGGGCTCCACTCGGGGGCGCTCTCCGGGATGGTGTCCAGGACGGCCTGCGAGCCGCGGCTGTCGATGCGCTGGATCCGGTCGGCGACCAGCCGGATCCGCAGCAGCACGGCCTCGGGGGTCCGCCGGTCGGTGATGCGGCGCAGCTCGTCCAGGACGATCGCGCGCGCCTCGTGGATGCGGCCGAGCTGCCGCTCCATCACCGCGCACAGCTGGACGGTCCGCGCCCGGCGGACGGTGTCCTCCGGCGGCAGCAGCGCCAGCAGCGCCCGCGCGGTCTGGCGGCCCTCCTCGGCGCGGCCGCTGACGGCCTGCACGTGGGTGAGCTCCACCAGCAGCTCCACCCGGTCGGGATGCGCGCCGTGCGCCGCTCCCGTACCCGGGGTGCCCGGCGCGTCGGACTCGTCCGGCATGAGCCGCAGCGCCGCCTCCAGCCAGTACGCGGCGGTGCCCGGCGCCTGGACGCCGACGACGCGCGCCGCGTCCACCAGCGTCGCGATGGCGTCGCGGTCGCCGAACCGGGCCGAGCGCACCACGTGGTGGGCGCGGACGGTCGCCGGGGCGCCGAGCTCGGTCAGCCGGGACGAGACGCGGTCGTGCGCGGCGAGCCGCCAGCCCGCCGCCGTCGAGGCGTAGGCGACGTGCCGGACGAGCGGGTGCCGGAACCGGAACCGGCCCCCGGACGCGGGCCGCACCACGTCGTGCGCGGTCAGCACGTCCAGCGCGGCCAGCGCGTCGGCCTGGTCCATCTCGGCGGCGACGGCGGCCAGCGCCGGCTCGAACACGTCCGCGGCGACGGCCGCGCCGCGCGCCAGCAGCAGCGCGTCGGGCGGCAGCGCGCTCAGCTCGACCTGCAGGGCGGTCCGCACGGCGGGCGGCACCTCGGTCAGGTTCGCCACGCCCCGCTCCCAGCCGTGCCGCTCCAGCCCGGCCCGGCCGCCGGCGGGGTCGTCGGCGCCGTCCATCCGCGCCAGCGCCTCCAGGTAGAACGGGTTGCCGCCGCTGGCCTTGTAGAGCGCCTCGCACCGCGACCGGCTCACGTCCGGGCCGAGGAACTGCTCGACCTCGTCCCGCGTCAGCGGATCGACCGACACGTGCACGCCCTGCGGGCCCGCCGCGTCCACCAGCGCCGCCAGCCGCGGCGACGCCTGCGCCGGACGGTAGGCGACCGCCAGCAGCAGCCGCGCGCGCGGCGGATGCCGGACCAGGTGGTCCAGCAGCTCCACGGTCGCGTCGTCGGCCCAGTGCAGGTCGTCGAGGATCAGCACGAGCCCGGACGGCGCCGCGAGCCGCTCCAGCAGGTGCCGCACGGTCCGGTGCAGCTGGTAGCGGGCGACCTGCGACACCGGGGAGGCGGCCGGCGGGTCCGCGGCGATGTCGGCGAGCGCCGGGAACACCGAGCCGAGCAGCCGCAGCGCCGCGGGCGGCAGGTCGAGCGCGTGCTCCTCCAGGCGGTCGTCGAGCGCGTCGACGACCGCGCCGAACGGCATCTCCTGCTCGAACTCGGCCGCGCGGCCGGCGAGGAACGGCAGCTTGCGCTCCGTCGCCGCGTCCGCCAGCTCGGTGAGCAGCCGCGTCTTGCCCGCACCGGGCTCGCCCACGAGGGCCAGCAGGCCGTACCCG
Organism: Actinomadura fibrosa; assembly: GCF_900659615.1. Lineage (GTDB taxonomy): Bacteria > Actinomycetota > Actinomycetes > Streptosporangiales > Streptosporangiaceae > Spirillospora > Spirillospora fibrosa. Next base: position 2,485 of record NZ_CAACUY010000104.1, read on the forward strand.
GCCTCGGCGCCGTCGAGCGCGCGGTGCAGCGCGTCCAGCGCGTCCCGCCGCCCTACCAGCGGAGCGACGCCGGTCTGCGCACCGGCGTCGCGGGCCGCACGACCCTCCATGTCCACACCCCAACTGCGACAGGCGGTCGAAACGCCGTGATCGAGCTTCTCGTCGGTGGTTCCTGAGAATTCGCGGGATTCACCCTATCGGGTCATTCGTCAATAAGGCAGGACAACACGCACCGTATCCTCGGCCGGCCCCTGCCGGGCGGCCCGGAGGGGCCCGTGGCGTCCACAGCTATCAACCGCCGCCGCGCGCCCCGTGTCAACCTCGGGCAGGTAACCGTTCCGCAGTCGTCACATGAGACGGGCCGCCGCCGCCCCCGGCCGGGAACGCCGTCACCGCAGACGGGACCAGGAGCGGCGCGGCGAGTCGGCGACGCGGCTCAGCGCGACCAGCGGCGCCGGCGGGCGCGCGGCCCCGCGCGTCCCGAGCCCGCGCATGAACGACAGCTGCTCCAGCGTCGGCGGGCCGACCGCGAGGCTGCGCAGTGTCGCGTCCTTTGCGTCGGCCTGCCCGGTCCGCACCAGGTAGGCGGCCGCCATGGAGCCCGTCCGTCCCACGCCCGCGCCGCAGTGCACGAACACCGGCCCCCGCGCGCCCTCCACCGCGGCGAGGAACCGCGCCACCTGGTCCGCTGAGGGCGCCTGCCCGTCCCGGACGGGGATCCGCACCACGGTGAGCCCCGCCCGCCCGGGCCGCGCCAGCGCCGCCGGGGACAGCTCCTCCGCGCGCAGGTCGACCACCGTCCGGACGCCGCGCGCCGCGAGCCACCGGTACCCGTCGCCGCTCGGCGCGGCGCCGCGCCACAGCCGCCCGTCCACCCGGACGAAGTTCTTGATCCCCGGCACGTCCGCGGCGGGCTCCGCCCCGGCCGTGCCCCGGTCGCGCTCCTCGGCCCGCGCGGCACCGGTCATCGCGAGCATCCACAGGCTCACCACCAGCCACGCCAGCGCGTACGACAGCGCGGCTCCGGCCAGCGTCCACCCGACCACCCGCCGACACCCCCGGGAAATGCGCATTCCGCGACAATAGCCGCAGGAATCGGACGACACCGTCCGATCGGCCCGTTCCTGGACGCCCCGAATCAGGAGGGCAGATCCAGGAGTGCAGCCGCTTCGTCCCAGGGGGTGGTGTTGCCGGACGGTTCGTAGCGGCGGAGGGGTTGGGTGGCGGCTACCAGGGCGCGCATCTCGGCGAGGGACGACACGGCGCCCTGCGCGCGCGCCTGGACCAGGACGTTGCCGAGGGCGGTCGCCTCAACGGGGCCCGCGACGACGGGGAGACCTGAGGCATCCGCGGTGAGCTGGCAGAGCAGCTCATTGCGGCTGCCACCGCCGACCAGGTGGACGACGTCGATCTCCCGGCCGGACAGCCGCGCCGCCTGCCGCAGCGTGGCGCGGTGGGCGAGGGCGAGGCTGTCCAGGACGCAGCGGACGGTCTCGGCGCGGGTCCGCGGCTCGGGCAGGCCGCGGCGGCGGCAGTGCGCGGTGATGCGGGCGGGCATGTCGCCCGGCGGGAGGAACTCGGGGTCGTCGGGGTCGATGAGGGAGCGGAGCCCCGGGACCCGCGCGGCCTCGTCCAGCAGGGCGGGCAGGTCGGCGTCGCCCCAGGTCCGCAGCGACTCCTGGAGCAGCCAGAGGCCCATCACGTTGCGGAGGTAGCGGACGGTGCCGTCCACGCCGCCCTCGTTCGTGAAGTTGGCCTTGCGGCTCGCCTCGGTCAGGACCGGGGCGTCCAGCTCGACGCCGACCAGCGACCACGTGCCGCAGGAGATGTAGGCGAACCGCTCGCCGGTCGCGGGGACGGCCGCGACGGCGGACGCGGTGTCATGCGACCCGACGGCGGTGACCGGGAGGTCCGTGGGACGGCCGGTCTCCTCGGCCACATCCGGGCGCAGGGTGCCGATGACCTCGCCCGGGTCGCGGAGCGGGGGCAGGACGCGGGCGGGCAGGCCGACGCGGTCGAGGAGGTCGCCCGACCAGGCGCCGGTGCGGACGTCCAGCAGGCCCGTGGTGGACGCGTTGGTGCGCTCGGCGCCGATTCCGCCGGTCAGCCAGTAGGCGAGGAGGTCGGGGATCAGCAGGAGGGTGCTCGCGCGCTCCGGGTCGTCGGCCGCGAGCTGGTAGATCGTGTTGAACGGGAGGAACTGGAGGCCGGACGTCCGGTAGAGGAAGTCGTCGCCGAGCTCGGCGCGGACGCGCTCCATGACGCCGTCGGTGCGGGAGTCGCGGTAGTGGACGGGGTTGCCGATAAGGTTCCCGTCGCCGTCGAGGAGCCCGTAGTCGACGGCCCAGGAGTCGATGCCTACGGAGGCGAGGCCGGGCGGGGCCGCGCGCAGCCCGTCCAGGACGTTGCCGTAGAGGCCGAGGACGTCCCAGTGCAGCGTGCCGTTGACCCGGACGGGGCGGTTGGGGAAGCGGCGGACCTCGGTGAGCTCCAGGGTGCCCGGCCCGACGCGCGCGGCCATGACGCGGCCGCTCGACGCGCCGAGGTCGACGGCCGCGTAGGTGGAGGGAGTCATTCGGCGATCAGCACTTCCAGGGTTCGGGGGCCGTGCACGCCCTCCACGCGGGAGAGCTCGATGTCGCTCGTCGCGGACGGCCCGGAGACGAACGTCAGGGGGCGGGACGGGTCGAGCCGCTCCAGCGCCTCGGGGACGTCGGGGAAGACCTGCGCGGCACGGACGACGATCAGGTGGTAGTCGGGGACCAGGGACAGCGCGCGGGGGCCCTGCCCGGGACCGTGGTCGAGCACGATCGTCCCGGTCTCGGCGATCGCGGCGGCGCAGCCGGTGACCGCGCCCGCGAGGCCGTCGAGGGCGTCCGCGGCGGGGTCGCGGACGAGCGGCGCCGCGGTCGCGGCCGTCCACTCCTCGGGGAGCCCGGACGCGATGCCGTGCTCGCCCGGCCGGGCCGCCAGCCGCTCGGCGATCGCCGCCGGGAGCTCGTGCTCGGGCACGCGGACGACAGCCGCGCGGTAGTCGGCGACCCGCTCGGCGAACAGCGCGAGGACGCCGTCGTCGTGGTGGCGCCGCAGGTAGCCGCGGTCGATGCGGGCGTAGTCGGCGGCGACGTCGGCGGCCGGCCGGGTGGGCACGACCCGCTCGATCCGGCCGAGGATCTCCTCCCGCGCGCTCATCGGCCGTCCCCTTCCGTGCCGCCGTTCGTGCGGGCCCACCAGGCGCGGAACGACTCCGGCGGCGGGACGGGGGCGTCGCGCGTCTCCGTCCACGCGGACAGCGGGCCGGGGAGCCGCCGGATCCGGCCGCGCCGCCCGGCGAACCGGCGTCCCATGGACGCGGCGCGCTGCGCGAGCGCGAGCCGGGTGGGGGAGCGGAGCGTCCATCCCGCGGCGCCCATCGCGGCGCGCTCCAGCGGGTGCCGCGGGCCCTGCTCGACCGCGCGGGCCCGCAGGTGCACGAGCACCTCGGGGATGTCGATGGCGACCGGGCACGCCTCGAAGCACGCCCCGCACAGCGACGACGCGTAGGGGAGGGAGGCGTCCACGTCCGAGCCGATGCCCCTGATCTGCGGCGACAGGATCGCGCCGATCGGGCCCGGGTACGGCGAGCCGTAGGCGTGGCCGCCCGCGCGCTGGTACACCGGGCACACGTTCAGGCACGCCGAGCAGCGGATGCAGCGCAGCGCCTGCCGTCCGACGTCGTCGGCGAGCGTCGCGGTCCGGCCGTTGTCGAGCAGGACGAGGTGGAAGTCGCGCGGCCCGTCCCCGGGGTGCGTTCCGGTCCAGGTCGAGGTGTAGGGGTTCATCCGCTCGGCGGTGGACGAGCGGGGCAGCAGCTGGAGGAACACCTCCAGGTCGCGCCAGCTCGGGACGAGCTTCTCCACGCCCATCACCGAGATCAGCGTCTCGGGGAGCGTGAGGCACATCCGCCCGTTGCCCTCCGATTCGAGGACGACGAGCGTGCCGGTGTCGGCGACGGCGAAGTTCACGCCCGACACGCCGACCTTCGCCGACAGGAACTTGGCGCGCAGGTGCCTGCGGGCGGCCTCGGCCAGCTCGGCGGGGGAGTCGGTCAGGCCCTCCGGCGCGTCGTCCATCGCCCGCAGGAAGATGTCGCGGATGTCGGACCGGTTCCGGTGGATCGCGGGGACGAGGATGTGCGAGGGCCGGTCGTCGCCGAGCTGGACGATCAGCTCGGCGAGGTCGGTCTCGTAGGCGGCGATCCCCTCCTCGGCGAGCGCCTCGTTCAGCCCGATCTCCTGCGTGGCCATCGACTTGACCTTGACGACCTCGGTCTCGCCGGTGGCCTTGACGAGGCCGGCGACGATCCGGTTGGCCTCGGCGGCGTCGCGCGCCCAGTGCACGGTGCCGCCCGCCGCGGTGACGTTCTCCTCCAGCAGCCGCAGGTAGTGGCCGAGGTTCGCGAGGACGTGGTCCTTGATCTGCTTCCCGGCCGCGCGGAGCGCCTCCCAGTCGTCCAGCTCGGCGACGGCGGCGGCGCGCCGCCCGCGGATCGTGGTGGTGGCGTGGGCGAGGTTGCCGCGCAGCCGCGCGTCGGCGACCGCCTCCCGCGCCGCGTCCGGGAAGGACGGCATGCCCACGTAGGTCGGCATGGTCTCGGCGACGCGGTCGGTTCCCGCGGTGGGGCTCATGCTGGGTCCTCCTCGGTGGAGGCGAGGATCTCGGCCAGGTGGACGGTGCGCACCCCCGCGCGGGTGCGGCTGAGCGCGCCGCCGATGTGCATCAGGCAGGAGTTGTCGGCCGCGCACAGCGCCTCGGCCCTCGTCTCGCGGACGTGGGTGACCTTGTCCGCGCACATCGCGGCCGACACCTCGGAGTTCTTCAGCGCGAACGTGCCGCCGAAGCCGCAGCACTCGGCGGCCTCCGGCAGGTCGACGAGGTCGATGCCGCGGACCTCGCGCAGCAGCCGCAGCGGGCGGTCGCCGACGTGCAGCATCCGCAGCGAGTGGCAGGTCGGGTGGTAGGTGACGCGGTGCGGGAAGTAGGCGCCGACGTCGGTGACGCCGAGCACGTCCACGAGGAACTCCGACAGCTCGTGCACGCGGGACGCGACGCCCGCCGCGCGCGGCGCCAGTTTCGGATGCCAGTCGCGGATCATCGCGCCGCAGGACGCGGACGGCGTCACGACCGCGTCGTAGGGCTCGAACGTCTCGGCGAAGCGCTTCACCAGCGGCAGCGCCTGCGCCCGGTAGCCGGTGTTCAGGTGCATCTGGCCGCAGCAGGTCTGCCCGGCGGGGAAGTCGACGTCGTGGCCGAGCCGCCGCAGCAGCTTCACGACGGCCTTGCCCGTGCCGGGGTACATCGTGTCGTTGACGCAGGTGAGGAACAGCGCGACCTTCATGACGGGCTCCCCTCCGGGACGCCGCCGCGGCGGCTGGACTCGCGGACCACCAGCTCCGGCTGGAACATGACCTGCTGGTGGGCGTGCCCGCCCGGGTCGTCGCACTCCTCCAGCAGCAGTTCGGTGGCGATCCGCCCGAGCTGGTAGGTGGGCTGGCGCACCGAGCTCAGCGGGACCGCGGCCGCCGCGGAGAACTCGATGTCGTCGTACCCGATCAGCGCCACGTCGGTCGGCACCTTCACCCCGGCCTGGAGCAGGACGCGCAGCACGCCGAGCGCGAGCAGGTCGTTGGCGCAGAACACCGCCTCGGGCAGCGGGCCGGACTCCAGCAGCCGCCGGGCCGCCTCCTGCCCGGCGCGCGCGTTCATCGCCGGGACGGCGACCTCGCGGAACGCCTCGCGGCCGAGGCCCGCCGCGCGCAGCGCCCGCAGCGCGCCCTTGCGGCGGTCGGCGCACTGGCGCAGCACCGGCGGGCCGGTGACGAACCCCAGCGTGCGGGCGCCCTCGCCGAGCAGCCGGCCCGCGGCGAGCTCGCCGCCCGCGACGTCGTCCACGGCCACCGAGCACTGGTTGGCGCGCGGCGTCGGATGGTCGAGCAGCACCACCGGGACGCCCCGGTCGCGCAGCGCCCCGGCCTTCTCGCCGTCGTCGCCGACCGGGGTCAGCAGGACGCCGCGGACGCGCTGCTCGGCGAACACCCGCAGGTTGCGCTGCTCGCGCTCGTCCGACTCGCCGGACGAGGACAGGATCACCGCGTAGCCGCGCTCGCTCGCGGTGTCCTCGACGCCGCGGGCGACGTCGGTGAAGAACGGGTTGCCGAGGTCGAGCACCATCAGCCCGATCGTGCTGCTGTGGCCGGCCCGCAGCGTGGACGCCGAGCCGTTGCGGACGAACCCGAGGTCGACGATCGCCTGCTCGACGCGGGCGCGGGTCGCGGCGGCGACCCGCTCGGGCCGGTTCAGCACGTTCGACACGGTCCCCGGCGAGACGCCGGCGCGCGCCGCGACCTGCTTGATGCCCACCGTCCCGGGCCGCCCGGTGCCTCCTGTGCTCAATTCGCCGCCCCCGGTCGGTCCGCTGGTGTGCCGCCGCTCACTTTGGGACATGGGATTAAAACGTGTCAACCCCGCTGTCGGAAGTCGTTCACCTGGGCCGGACCCGGACGGGGCCCTCGGACGGGTTCCGTGAAAATCGCCTCCGGCCCGATCAAGCAAGGGTTCCCGCCCTCTTCCAGGCGATCGGCGAGTAAGTGCCCTCTTGACGAGTGCTCCGGCTCACATCTAGCGTCCTCCGCAACATCGAGTTAAAACGTTTTTCATCCGTACGTCACAGACTCCCCCCGCGAGGAGGGTCGCCATGAGCGGACCCGGCCGGTCGGCAGCGCCGACATTGGCACTGGTCAACGTGAGCAAGTCGTTCGGCGCCGTGCGCGCCCTCCAGGACGTCACGCTGGAGCTGCACGCCGGTGAGGTGCACGCCCTCGCGGGCGAGAACGGCGCGGGCAAGTCCACCGTCGTAAAAACGTTCGCAGGGGTGCACCGCCCCGACGCGGGCGAGGTGCGGGTGGACGGACGGCCGGCGGTCTTCGGGGGCCCGGCCGACGCGCAGGCCGCCGGGGTCGCGGTCATCTACCAGGAGCCCACGCTGTTCCCCGACCTGTCGGTCGCGGAGAACATCTTCATGGGCCGCCAGCCGCGCACCGGCCTCGGCCGGATCGACCGCCGCGCGATGCACGCGGAGACGGCGCGGCTGTTCGAGCGGCTCGGCGTCGCGCTCGACCCGCAGCAGCCCGCCCGCGGCCTGTCGATCGCCGACCAGCAGGTCGTCGAGATCGCCAAGGCCATCTCGCGGGACGCGCGGGTACTGATCATGGACGAGCCGACCGCGGCGCTCACCGGCCAGGAGGTCGCCCGGCTGTTCGCGGTGACCCGCACGCTCCAGGAGCACGGCTGCGCGATCCTGTTCATCTCGCACCGGCTGGAGGAGATCTTCGAGCTCTGCCAGCGGGTGACGACCCTGCGCGACGGCACCTACATCGGCACCGACGCGGTCGCCGACCTCACCCCCGACGACCTCGTCCGCCGCATGGTCGGCCGCGACCTCGACGCGCTCTACCCCAAGCAGGACGTCGCGCCCGGCGAGGTCGCGCTGAAGGTGTCGCGGCTGACCCGCGAGGGCGCCTTCACCGACATCTCGTTCGAGGTGCGGCGCGGCGAGATCGTCGCGCTGGCCGGGCTGGTCGGCGCGGGCCGCAGCGAGGTCGCCCGCGCGATCTTCGGCGTGGACCGCTGGGACGCCGGGGACGTCGAGGTGGACGGCCGGGCGCTGCCCGCCGGGAGCCCCACCGCCGCGATGTCGGCGGGCATCGCGCTCGTCCCCGAGGACCGGCGCCAGCAGGGCCTCGTCATGGACATGTCCATCGAGCGGAACATGGGCCTCACCCAGCTCCGCTCGCTGCGCCGCGCCACCGGCCGCGCGGGCCTCATCTCCCGCAAGGTGGAGCGCGACCGCGCCGCCGACTGGGCGCTGCGCCTCCAGCTCAAGTACGCCCGGCTGTCCGACACCGTCGGCGTCCTGTCGGGCGGCAACCAGCAGAAGGTCGTGCTCGCCAAGTGGCTGGCGACCGAGCCGACCGTCCTGATCGTGGACGAGCCGACCCGCGGCATCGACGTCGGCACCAAGGCCGAGGTCCACCGGCTGCTCTCGGAGCTGGCCGCGCAGGACCTGGCCGTCCTGATGATCTCGTCCGACCTGCCCGAGGTGATCGGCATGGCCGACCGCGTCCTCGTCATGCACGAGGGCCGGCTCACCGCCGAGATCCCCCGCGCGGACGCCACCGAGGAGAGCGTGATGGCCGCCGCGACCGGGCGCGCCGGAACCGGAAAGGCGGCCTGACATGACCGTACTCGCGGAGTCCCCGGCCAGGCCGGGCGAGGGCGGCCCCCCGGGCGGCGGGCGGCGGCTGGTCGAGGTGGTGCTGCGCGCCCGCGAGCTGAGCATCCTCGGCGCGCTGGTCGTGCTGGTCGTCGCCACGACGATCGCCAACCCGCGGTTCCTGTCCGGCCAGGGCGTGAAGGACATCTTCCTCAACGCCTCGATCCTGGCGCTGCTCGCCGTCGGCCAGACCATGGTCGTCGTCACCCGCAACATCGACCTGTCGGTCGGCTCGGTCGTCGGCCTGGTCGCGTTCTGCGCGGGCAAGTTCGCCTCGTCCGGCGACCGCAACGTCCTGCTAGTCGCGCTGGTCGGGGTGGGAATCGGGCTGGCCTGCGGGCTGGTGAACGGCCTGCTCGTCAGCTTCTGCCGGGTCCCGGCGCTGGTCGTCACCCTCGGCACGCTGTACGTGATCCAGGGCCTGGACCACTACATCGCGCACGGCGAGCAGATCGGCGCCGCCGACCTGCCGTCCTCGGTGCTGTCGCTCGGCAACGACGGGGTCCTCGGCGTCCCCTACCTCCCGATCATCACGGTGGTCGTGATGCTGATGATCGGCTACTACCTGCGCTCCTACTCCTCCGGCCGCGAGTTCTACGCGATCGGGTCGAGCCCGGAGGCGGCCCGCCTCGCGGGCGTGTCGATCCGCCGCCGCGTGCTGACCGCCTACCTGGTCAGCGGCGCGCTCGCGGGCCTCGCCGGGGTGCTGTGGCTCGCCCGGTTCGGCACGGTCGTCGCGGACGCCGCGCACGGCTGGGAGCTGAAGGTCGTCAGCGCCGTCGTGGTCGGCGGCGTCGCGATCACCGGCGGCGTCGGCACCGTGTACGGGGCCGCGCTCGGCGCGCTGCTGCTCACCACCATCGGCAGCGTGCTGGTGGTGCTCAAGGTCAACTCGTTCTGGCAGGACGCCATCACCGGCATCCTGCTCCTCCTCGCCATCAGCGTGGACCGGCTGCTGGCGCTGCGCGTCACCAAGGCGCTCAGGCAGCGGTCGCTCAGCACGGGCGCGCAGCGGCGCCGCCGGGGCGGCGGCAGGCCGCGCAACGGCGGACCGGCCGATGCCGGACCGCGCGACGCCGAGGACGCCGCAGGCAAGCCCGCTGCCGACAAGCCCGCCGCGGGTCCGTCCGCCGGCGCGTCCGCCGCCGAGGCTCCGAAGGGGAAGGTCGCTCATGACTCGTGACGCGCGCACCGCCGCCGCGCGGCTGCTCCGGTGGGAGACCGCCGTCACCGCGCTGCTGGTCGTGGTCTTCGCCGGCGGGGCGGGCCTGTCGCCCGACTTCGCCAACACCGACAACCTGTCGTTCGCGCTCGGCGACCTCAGCGAGATCGCGCTGATCGCGCTGCCGATGACCCTGCTGGTCGTCTGCGGCCAGGTGGACCTGTCGGTCGCCTCGATCCTCGGCCTGTGCAGCGCGCTCACCGGCAAGCTGTGGGACGGCGGCATGGCGATCGAGACGATCATCCCGATCGTGCTGGCCGTCGGGCTCGTGTGCGGGCTGGTCAACGGCCTGCTGGTCACCCGCCTCGGGCTGCCGTCCCTGGCGGTGACGATCGGCACGATGACCCTCTACCGGGGGCTCGCGTACGTGACGCTCGGCACCGAGGCGATCTCCGAGTTCCCGACGCGGTACACCGATCTCGCGACGTCGTCGATCCCCGGCACGCCGATCCCGTACCCGATCGCGCTGTTCGCGGTGCTGGCGGTGCTCACCGCCGTCGTCCTGCACGCCACCGGCGTCGGCCGGTCGCTGTTCGCGATCGGCTCGCAGGAGGACGCCGCGTACTTCGCCGGCATCCGGGTCAAGCGCCTCAAGCTGGTGCTGTTCACGGTGTCCGGGCTCGTCGCCGGGTTCGCGGGCATCGTGTACACGCTCCGCTACGGCAGCGCCCGCGCCGACAACGGCCTCGGCCTGGAGCTGACCGTCATCGCGGCGGTGCTGCTCGGCGGCATCGACTTCGACGGCGGCAAGGGCACGCTCGGCGGCGTGATCGCCGCGGTGCTGCTCATCGGCCTGCTCCGCAACCTGCTGATGCTCAACGACGTCTCCACCGAGATCCAGTCGATCGTCACCGGGCTGCTGCTCATCGTCAGCGTCCTCACGCCGCGGCTGATCGCCGTGGTCCGCGAGGCACAGGGCCGGCGGCAGGGCGCGCGACCCGCGGTCCCCGCCGCCGCACCCTGACCCTTTCCCTGATCCCGCCCGCGCGGTCCGTCCGCGCGGGCCCCGCGAACGCCCCCCGCCGCCGCTCACCCCACCCCGACGCAAGACCCGGATTCCCGAAAGGCATCACGATGACCGTTCGTCTGCGCGCTCCGCGCCGGTTCACGACCGCCGCGACGGCGAGCGCACTGGCCCTCGCCCTGGCCGCCTGCGGCGGCACGACCAAGGACGACTCGTCCGGCTCGGGGGACGCCAAGGCCGCGGCCGGGAACGCCTCGGCGAACCCGAACGCGCCCCTGAAGAAGGGCCTGAAGATCGCGTTCCTGCCGAAGCAGGTCAACAACCCCTACGAGACGATCGTCGACAAGGCCGGGATCGAGGCCGCCGGGGAGTACGGCGGCGAGGCCAAGGAGGTCGGCCCGTCCGACGCGTCGGCGTCCTCGCAGGTGTCCTACATCAACACGCTCGTCCAGCAGCGGCACGACGCGATCCTCATCGCCGCCAACGACGCGAACGCGGTGTGCGGCCCGCTGAAGCAGGCCCGCGCCAAGAAGATCAAGATCGTCGCGTACGACTCCGACACCAACCCCGACTGCCGGGACGTGTTCATCAACCAGGCCAGCTCGGAGGAGATCGGCCGCAGCGAGGTCAAGCTCCTGTCGGAGCAGATCGGCGGCAAGGGCGAGATCGCGATCCTGTCCGCGACCGCGAACGCCACCAACCAGAACACCTGGATCAAGTTCATGCAGGACGAGCTGAAGAAGCCGGAGTACTCCGGCCTCAAGCTCGTCAAGGTGGCCTACGGCGACGACGACGACCAGAAGTCGTTCCAGCAGACGCAGGGCCTCCTCCAGGCGTACCCGAACCTGAAGGGCATCATCTCGCCGACCACCGTCGGCATCGCGGCGGCCGCCCGCTACATCTCCGGCTCCAAGTACAAGGGCAAGGTCGCGCTGACCGGCCTCGGCACCCCCGACCAGATGCGCAAGTTCATCAAGGACGGCACCGTGAAGTCGTTCGAGCTGTGGGACCCGAAGAACCTCGGCTACCTCGCCTCCTACGCGGCGGCGTCGCTGGCGTCCGGCCAGATCACCGGCGCGCAGGGCGAGAAGTTCAAGGCCGGCAAGCTCGGCGAGCGGACGATCGGCGCGAACGGCGAGGTGATCCTCGGCCCGCCGACGGTGTTCGACGCCAAGAACATCGACCAGTACCACTTCTGATCCCGGAGCGCCGGAACCCATGGCATCCGAAGGCACGAAGCGCGTGTGCTTCCTGCTGAAGGTCAGGCAGGACCGCCTGGAGGAGTACAAGCTGCGCCACCAGGCGGTCTGGCCCGACATGCTGGCCGCGCTGCGCGACACGGGCTGGCACAACTACTCGCTGTTCCTGCGCGAGGACGGCCTCCTCGTCGGCTACCTGGAGACCGACGACTTCGAGGCCGCGCAGGCCGGCATGGCCCGCACCGACGTCAACGCCCGCTGGCAGGCGGAGATGGCGCCGTTCTTCGAGGACCTCGACGGCCGCCCCGACGAGGGCATGCGGCCGCTCGACGAGGTCTTCCACCTCGACTGAGAGACCCGGAAAGAGGTTGACCCTGTGAGTGACACCAGCGCGGTGAAGGACGCCCTGCGCCGCCAGCAGATCGAGACTCCGTCCTGGGCGTACGGCAACTCGGGGACCCGGTTCAAGGTCTTCGCCCAGCCCGGGGTGCCGCGCACCCCGCAGGAGAAGATCGGCGACGCCGCGCAGGTGCACCGGTACACCGGGATCGCGCCGAGCGTGGCGGTCCACATCCCCTGGGACCGGGTGGACGACTACGCGCAGCTCGCCGCCTACGCCAAGGAGAAGGGGGTGCGGATCGGCGCGGTCAACTCCAACGTCTTCCAGGACGACGACTACAAGCTCGGCAGCGTCACCAACCCCGACCCGAAGGTGCGCCGCAAGGCCCTGGACCACCTGCTGCACTGCGTCGACATCATGGACGCGACCGGGTCCCGCGACCTGAAGCTGTGGTTCTCCGACGGCACCAACTACCCGGGGCAGGACGACATCCGCGCCCGCCAGGACCGCATGGAGGAGGCGCTCGCCGCCGTCTACGAGCGGCTCGGCGAGCACCAGCGGTTCCTGCTGGAGTACAAGCTGTTCGAGCCGGCGTTCTACACGACCGACCTGCCGGACTGGGGCACCTCGTACGCCCACTGCCTGAAGCTCGGCCCGAGGGCGCAGGTCGTGGTCGACACCGGGCACCACGCGCCGGGCACCAACATCGAGTTCATCGTGGCGTTCCTGCTGCGCGAGGGGAAGCTCGGCGGGTTCGACTTCAACTCCCGCTTCTACGCCGACGACGACCTGATGGTCGGCGCCGCCGACCCGTTCCAGCTCTTCCGGATCATGTACGAGGTGGTGCGGGGCGGCGGCTACGACCCCGAGGCGGGCGTGGCGTTCATGCTCGACCAGTGCCACAACATCGAGCCGAAGATCCAGGGTCAGATCCGCTCGGTGATGAACGTCCAGGAGGCCACGGCGAAGGCGCTGCTCGTGGACGCCGCCGCGCTCGGCGCCGCGCAGGCCGCCGGGGACGTGCTGGAGGCGAACGCGGTCTTCATGGACGCCTACAACACCGACGTCCGGCCGCTCCTCGCGGAGCTGCGCGAGGAGATGGGCCTGCACCCGGATCCGATCGCCGCCTACAAGGCGTCCGGCTACTTCGAGCGGGTCGCCGAGGAGCGCAAGGACGGCCAGGCCGCCGGCTGGGGCGCCTGACCCGCACGCGACCCGCGAGCACCGCACCACGCACGCATCCGCAACACGCACGTCCGCAACACGGAGGAGACAACCGATGACCGCCACTCCACCCGAGGTGGAGCAGCTGCTGGAACGGGCCAACACCCTCGGCTCGGACCCGCGCAACACCAACTACGCGGGCGGCAACGCCTCGGCCAAGGGGACCGTCACCGACCCCGTGACGGCCCGCGACGTCGAGCTGATGTGGGTGAAGGGCTCGGGCGGCGACCTCGGGACGCTCACCGAGGCGGGCCTCGCGGTGCTGCGGCTCGACCGGATGCGCGCGCTCGTGGACGTCTACCCGGGCGTCGAGCGCGAGGACGAGATGGTCGCCGCGTTCGACTACTGCCTGCACGGCAGGGGCGGCGCGGCGCCGTCCATCGACACCGCGATGCACGGTCTGGTCGAGGCCGCGCACGTCGACCACCTGCACCCCGACTCCGGCATCGCGATCGCGACCGCCGCGGACGGCGCGGAGCTGACCCGGCGGATCTTCGGCGGCCGGGTGGCGTGGGTGCCGTGGCGGCGGCCCGGCTTCCAGCTCGGCCTGGACATCGCCGAGATCAAGCGGGCGAACCCGGACGCGATCGGCGTGATCCTCGGCGGGCACGGCATCACCGCCTGGGGCGCGACGAGCGCGGAGTGCCAGGCGAACTCCCTGGAGATCATCCGGACGGCGGAGGCGTACATCGCCGAGCACGGCAGGCCCGACCCGTTCGGCCCGGTCGTGCACCCGCCGCTGCCGGAGGCGGAGCGGCGCGAGCGCGCCGCCGCGCTGTTCCCGCTGGTCCGCGGGCTGGCGTCCACGGACCGGCCGCAGGTCGGGCACTACACCGACAGCGAGCCGGTGCTCGACTTCGTCGCGCGGGCCGAGCACCCGCGGCTCGCCGCGCTCGGCACGTCCTGCCCGGACCACTTCCTGCGGACCAAGGTCAAGCCGATGGTGCTGGACCTTCCGCCGGACGCGCCGCTCGACGACGTCAAGGCCCGGCTGAAGGAGCTGCACGCCGCCTACCGGGAGGACTACGCCGCCTACTACGCGCGGCACGCCGCCCCGGACTCGCCCGCGATGCGCGGCGCGGACCCGGCGATCGTGCTGGTGCCGGGCGTCGGCATGTTCAGCTTCGGCGCCAACAAGCAGACCGCGCGCGTGGCGGGCGAGTTCTACGTCAACGCGATCAACGTGATGCGCGGTGCGGAGGCCCTGTCCACCTACGCGCCGATCGACGAGGCGGAGAAGTTCCGCATCGAGTACTGGGAGCTGGAGGAGGCCAAGCTCCGCCGGATGCCGAAGCCGAAGCCGCTCGCCACCCGCGTCGCGCTCGTCACCGGCGGCGGGTCGGGCATCGGCGCGGCGACCGCGCGGCGCCTCGCCGCCGAGGGCGCCTGCGTCGTCGTCGCCGACCGCGACCTCGGCGCCGCCGAGAAGGTCGTCGCGGAGATCGGCGCGGGCGCGCTGCGCGCGGCGGACGCCGCCGTCGCCGTCGGCGCCGACGTCACCTCCGAGGAGGAGGTCGCGGCGGCCGTGCGGGACGCGGTGCTGGCGTTCGGCGGCGTCGACCTCGTCGTCAACAACGCCGGGCTGTCGATCTCCAAGCCGCTGCTGGAGACGACCGCGGCGGACTGGGACCTCCAGCACGACGTGATGGCGCGCGGCTCGTTCCTCGTGTCCCGCGAGACGGCCCGGGTGATGGTCGAGCAGGCCATGGGCGGCGACATCGTCTACATCTCGTCCAAGAACGCCGTGTTCGCCGGGCCGAACAACGTCGCGTACGGGGCGACGAAGGCCGACCAGGCCCACCAGGTCCGGCTGCTGGCCGCCGAGCTCGGCGAGCACGGCATCCGGGTCAACGGCGTCAACCCGGACGGCGTCGTGCGCGGCTCCGGGATCTTCGCCGGCGGCTGGGGCGCCAAGCGCGCCGCCGTGTACGGGGTGGAGGAGGAGAAGCTCGGCGAGTTCTACGCCCAGCGGACGCTGCTCAAGCGCGAGGTGCTGCCCGAGCACGTCGCCGCCGCCGTGTTCGCGCTCACCGGCGGGGACCTGACCCACACCACCGGGCTGCACATCCCGGTGGACGCCGGAGTGGCCGCCGCGTTCCTGCGCTGACACCCCGCGGCCCGTCCCACCCCGGCGGCCGTCAACGGAAGGGAGCACCACCGATGAACGCACCAGTGACCGGCGGCACCGCCGCGCCCCCGAAGGTGAAGGTCGGCCTCGTCGCCGGCGGGCTCGGCGCCTACTGGCCCCAGTTCCCCGACCTGCTGCCGCAGCTCAAGCGGTCCGCCGAGCGGGTGTCGGAGCGGATGAGCGAGCTCGGCGCGGAGGTCGTCGACGTCGGGTTCATCTCCGACGCCCAGGAGGGCGCGGCCGCCGCCGAGCGGCTCCGCGCCGCCGGGTGCGACCTCATCGTCGGGTTCCTCACCACCTACATGACCGCGACGATGCTCGTCCCGGTCGCGCAGCGCGCGGACGCGCCCGTCCTGCTGATCAACCTCCAGCCGACCGAGTCGATGGACCACGCGACCTTCGACACCGGCCAGTGGCTGGCCTACTGCGGCGCGTGCCCGCTGCCGGAGATGGCGAACGCCTTCGCGCGCTGCGGCGTCCCGTTCCGGTCCGTCTCCGGCTACCTGGAGGACGAGCGGGCCTGGGCGAAGATCGGCCGCTGGGTGCGGGCCGCCGGGGTCCGCGCCGCGCTGCGCCGGGGCCGGCACGGCCTGATGGGCCACCTCTACCCGGGCATGCTGGACGTGTCGACCGACCTCACCCTCGTCAGCGCCAACTTCGGCGGGCACGTCGAGGTGCTGGAGTTCGACGACCTCCGGGTGCGCGTGGAGAAGGTCACCGACGCCGAGGCGGCGGAGAAGAAGGCCGAGGCGGAGAAGATCTTCGAGCTGGACGCGTCGGTGAACGACGACGACCTCGCCTGGGCGGCCCGCGTGTCGGTCGGCCTGGACCGGCTCGCCGAGGACTTCGCGCTGGACAGCCTCGCCTACTACCACCGCGGCCTGGACGGCGAGGTCCACGAGCGGCTCGGCGCCGGGATGATCCTCGGCGCCTCGCTGCTCACCGCGCGCGGCGTCCCGGCGGCGGGCGAGTACGAGCTGCGCACCTCGCTCGCCATGCTGATCGCCGACCGGCTCGGCGCGGGCGGCTCGTTCACCGAGCTCCAGGCGCTCGACTTCGCCCGCGGCCACGTCGAGATGGGCCACGACGGGCCCGCTCACCTCGCGATCAGCGCCCGCCGGCCGCTGCTGCGCGGCCTGGGCGTGTACCACGGCAAGCGCGGCTACGGCGTGTCCGTCGAGTTCGACGTCAGGCACGGCCCGGTCACCGCGTTCGGGATCATCCAGCGCCGCGACGGCCGGTTCGCGTTCGTCGCGTCCGAGGGCGAGACCGTGGACGGGCCGCTGCTCCAGATCGGCAACACCACGTCCCGGGTCGACTTCGGCTGCGACCCGGGAGAGTGGGTGGACGCCTGGAGCGCCACCGGCATCTCCCACCACTGGGCCCTCGGCACCGGCCACCGGATCGCCGACCTGCGCGCCGTCGCCGACCTCATGGAGATCGAACTGGTCGAAGTCAGGCCCTAACGGACCGCTCCCCGCGGAGCCCTCCACCCCACCGCACCTCTTCACCCACCGCACCTCTCCACTTCCTGACGGCACTTCTCTCACGGCGTGATCGGGGGATCCGCCCCAAGGCGATGCCGGGCGCAAGCCCATGTCCCTGCACTTCCAGCGCGGCCTGCCCGCGCGCGCTGGAGGGCAGCGCCATGGGCTCTGCTCGGCATGCCCGGAGCGCGGACGCCGCCCACCCCTCACCACCCCCCTCTGAGAGGACCTCCACGTCCATGCGCAGAGACCGCCGGGAACGCGGCACCCCGTCCGCCGCGTTCCTCTTCCGCCCCCTGGTTCCCCTCCGCCTCGCCGCCGCCGTCACCGTCGCGGCCGCGACGGTCGCGCTGCCCGGCACCGCGCAGGCCGCGCTGCGGGCCGGGCATGCCCCGCAGGCCCCGACCGGCCTCACCGTCGGCGACCGGACCCGGCCGCTGAACGTCGAGGGCGCGCCGCTGTTCGGCTGGACGCCCCGCGACCGCGACCCCGGCGAGATCCAGACCGGCTACGAGATCGCCGTGCGGACCGCGTCCGGGAAGACAGTCTGGGACAGCGGACGCGTCCGCTTCGGCAGCCAGGAGTACGTCCCGTACGCGGGGGCCTCGCTCAAGCCCGAGACGACCTACACCTGGAAGGTCCGCACCTGGGACCGCACCGGGAAGTCCTCGCCCTGGTCGAGGCCCGCCTCGTTCGACACCGGCCTCGCCGACGGCGACTGGCAGGCCATCTGGATCCGCCGCACCACCGGTGAGGCCGACGACTACACCCTCGCCCGCAAGGACTTCACGGTCGGCGCCTCGAAGGTCGTCCGCGCCCGCGCCCATATCGCGGCGGGCCAGCAGTACGCGCTGCACCTGAACGGCAAGGAGGTCGACCGCGGCCCGGCGTTCGAGTACGCCGACGACGGCTTCTACAAGACCGTGGACGTCACGTCCGAGCTGAAGGCCGGGAAGCACGCCACGATCGGCGCGCTGTACCACTGGTACGGGTCCGGGCAGGGACGGCCCAAGGGCGAGCCGGGGCTGCTCCTCCGGCTCGTCATCGACCACGCGGACGGCACCCGCCAGGTCGTCGTCACCGACGGGACGTGGAAGGTCGCGCGCGGCCCCTGGAAGGCCGCGCCGCGCCGCAACGGCGACGCCGGCGACTACGTCGAGGAGATCGACGGCACCGCCGGCCCGCTCGGCTGGGACCGTCCCGGCTTCGACGCGTCGTCCTGGCAGGCCCCGCAGGCCGTCGGCACCCACCCGGCGGGCGCCTTCACGCACCTGCGCGGGCAGGAGACCGCGCTGTCGTTCCGGTCCGCCCGCCCGGTGAAGGTCACGCGGCTCGCGTCCGGGGCGCTGGTCGCCGACTTCGGCACGGTGATCCCCGCCGTGCCCGTCGTCCGGTTCCGCGACGGCGAGGCCGGACGGCACGTCGACCTGCACGCCGGTTACGTCCTCAACGCCGACGGTTCGGTGTCACGTTCCAAGGACGACAACCAGGACACCGACCTCAGCTACGGCTACACCCAGCGCGACGGCGACCAGACCTTCCGCGCCTTCACCTACGTGGGCTTCCGCTACCTGGAGATCGGGCCGGGCTCGGGGGCGTCGCCGGAGGACGTGTCCGCCGTCGTCCAGCACACCGAGGTGGAGCGCGCCTCCAGCGTCCGCACGTCCGACGCCGGAGTGGACGCCGCCTACGACCTCATGGCGCGGTCGGCGCTGTACGGGTCGCAGTCCCAGTTCCTCGACACCCCGACCCGCGAGAAGGGCCAGTTCCTCGGCGACTCGGTCGACACGTCGCTGGCGCTCATGGGCGCGTACGGGGAGCGGCGCCTCACCCGGCAGGCGATCGGCGAGTTCATCGCCTCGCAGGCCCGCTACTGGCCCGACGGCCGCCTCAACGCCGTGTACCCGAACGGCGACGGCAAGCGCGACATCCCGGACTACACCGAGATGTTCCCGGGCTGGGTCTGGGACTACTACGAGCAGTCCGGCGACGCGTCCACGCTGGCTCGCGCCTACCCGGTCATGACGGCGGTCGCGGGCTACGTCCGCCGCTACATCTCCTCCGGGACGGGCCTGGTCACCGACCTGGAGGGCGGCTCCGGCCAGTACAAGTACGGCATCATCGACTGGCCCGCGACGATGCGGTACGGGCACGACATGGACACCGCCGCCCGGACCGTCATCAACGTCCTCGGCGTGGACGTCCTCAACGCGACCGCCCGCGCCGCCGACGCGCTCGGCAGGACGGGCGAGGCGGCGGCGCTGCGCGCGGACGCGGCGTCCCTCACCGCCGCCGTCAACGCGCGGCTCCGCCGCCCGGACGGCGTCTACATCGACGGCCTCAAGGCCGACGGGTCGCAGAGCGCGCACGCCTCGCAGATCGCAAACGCCTACGCGCTCGCCTACGGCGTCGCCCCCGCCGACGCCCGGGCCGCGGTCGGGTCCTACGTCGCCGGGCTCGGCATGCAGATGGGCCCGATGACCGCGCACGGGCTGCTCGCCGCGCTCGCCGACCGTCCCGCCGACGTCGTCACCCGCCTCACCGACGCGAAGGGACCCGGCTGGGGCAACATCCTCGCGCGCGGCGGCACCTTTACCTGGGAGTCGTGGGACGCCCCCGAGACCGGCCAGAGCCACTCCCACCCGTGGGGCGCGACGTCGCTGGTGGACGTGCAGCGGACGCTCCTCGGCGTCACCGTGACCGCACCCGCGTCCGCCGCGATCCGGGTCCGCCCGCCGCTGTCGGGCCTCAGCCGGGCGTCCGGCACCGTGCCGGTGCAGCGCGGCGACGTGGACGTCCGCTGGGAGCGCCGGGAAAGCGCATTCACGCTGGCCGTGGACGTCCCGGTGAACGTCCGCGCCGAGATCCACGTGCCCGCCCGCTCCGCCCGCGACGTCCGCGTCTCCGGACCCGGCGGCGCCCGCTTCACCGGGATGCGGGACGGCTACGCGGTCTTCGAGGCGGGCTCCGGCCACCTGACCTTCCGCTCGACGCGGGCCTGAGGCCCGCACGGAAACCTGGAGGAAGAACGTGAACGACGACGAGCAGAGGGTCACGCGCAGGCGCGTGCTCCAGGCCGGTGCGGCGGCCGCCGTGGTGGCGGCGGCAGGTCCCGCGCTGGGCGGCCAGGCCGAGGCCGCGCCTGCTACCGGCTGGCTGCCTGGCGGTACGGCGGGCGGGTTCGCGCGCCCGCCCGCCGCCGTGCGGCCGAGGTTCCGCTGGTGGTGGCCGGACGGGCTGGTCGAGCCCGCCGAGATCCGGCGGGAGGTCGACCAGATCGCCGCCGCCGGGTTCGGCGGCGCGGAGATCGTCGCCGTGCACCACAGCATCCGCGACAAGTCCGTCCTCGACCCGGCCGGGCACGGCTGGGGCACGCCCGCGTGGAACGCCGGCGTCGAGGCCGCGCTGGACCAGGCGCGCCGGCGCGGCATCACCATCGACCTCACGATCGGCCCGGCCTGGCCCGCCGCCGTCCCGACGATCACCCCGGACGACGAGGCCGCCGTCCAGGAACTGGCGTACGGGAGCACGACGGTGGCGGCCGGCGCGACGCACGACGGCCCCGTCCCCGAGCCGGTCGCCGCGCCCCAGAGCGGCGTGACCAAGCGGCACCTGGTGGCCGTGCACGCCGTCCGGATCGCCCCGGCCAACGCCACCCGCAAGGAGACCGGCCTCGACCCCGCCACCTTCACCGACCTGACCGCGCAGGCCGCGGGCGGGCGGATCACCTGGACGGCGCCGTCCGGCGGCGACTGGGTCCTGCTGGCGTACTGGCGGCGCGGCAGCGGGCAGCGCCCCGAGTCCGGCCCGCACAGCGCCCCGGACGCCGTCGTCGTCGACCACTTCAGCCGGGCGGGCACCCGCGCCGTGACCGCCTTCTGGGAGGCGCGGCTGCTGACGCCGAGGATCCGCGGGCTGATCCGCCGGGCGGGCGGCACGCTGTTCGAGGACTCGATCGAGCTGGAGACGGCCGCGCTGAACTGGACGCCCGGCCTGCCCGCCGAGTTCCGGCGGCGGCGCGGCTACGACCTCATGCCGTACCTCCCGGTGATCGTCCGCAACAAGGAGGCCACCGTGTTCTCCTACGACGCGGCGACCACCTCCCACGTCCGGCACGACTTCTGGCTGACGGTCTCCGACCTGTTCAACGAGCACCACTTCGCGGCGCTCGCGACCTGGGCGCACTCCCTCGGCCTGAAGCTGCGGGCGCAGCCGTACGGGCTGGAGACCGACGCGATGCGCTCTGCCGCCATCCTCGACGTCCCGGAGGGCGAGTCGCTGGGGTTCAAGAACCTCGACGACTACCGCGCGCTCGCCGGAGGCCGCGACCTGGCCGGACGGACGGTCCTGTCCTGCGAGGCCGGGGCCTACCAGGGCGGCGCCTACAACACCACCTGGGAGAAGCTGCTCCGCACCATGGGCGGCGCCTACGCGGCGGGCCTCAACCAGACCGTCCTGCACGGCTTCTCCTACGCGACCGCGCCCGGCGCGGCCTGGCCCGGCTTCGCCGCGTTCACCCCCTACAACGGCGGCATCGGGTTCTCCGAGTCGTGGGGCCCGCGCCAGCCGACGTGGCGGCACGTCCCCGACGTCGCCGCCTACCTGGGACGGATCCACCAGACCATGCAGGCCGGCGCGCCCCGCGCCGACGTGGCCGTGTTCCGGCAGAAGGGCTACACCAAGACCGGGATCGGCGCCGGATGGTTCACCGCGAGCGGCGTGCCGCTCGGCTGGACGCACCAGTTCATCAGCGCGCCGCTGCTCGACCTGCCGTCCGCGAAGGTGTCCGGCGGGCGCCTCGCCCCGGACGGCCCCGCCTACAAGGCCCTGTTCGTCGAGGGCGACCGGTTCTCCGGCAAGGAGTGCACGCTGCCGCTCGACTCGGCGCGGACCATGCTCAAGCTGACCAGGGCCGGGCTGCCGATCGTGTTCCTCGGCGACTGGTCGGCGGCGACCGTCCCCGGCATCGCCCGGGACGGCGAGAACGAGAAGCTGCGCGCCGTCCTCAAGGACCTGTTCGCCCAGCCCCGCGTCCGCAACGTCGCCGCCGAAGCGGACGTGCCCGGCGCCCTCGACGCCCTCGGCGTCCGCCCCGACGCCTCCTACGCGCAGAGCTCCACCCTGCTCAACGCGCACCGCCGCGACGGCCGCACCGACTACTACTACCTCTGCAACGGCAAGCACGCCGAGACGGTCAAGCCGCCCGTCGCGGCGATCGACCACGAGGTCACCCTCGTCCGCTCCGACCGGGCGGCCGTCCCGTACCGGCTCGACCTCTGGACGGGCGAGAGCGAGCGGGTCGCCGTCTACCGCGAGGACGGCGACCGGATCACGCTCCGCATCGCGCTCCAGCCGGGCGAGGCCACCGTGGTCATGCTGGCGCGCGGCGGGTCCGCGCCGCACGCCGCGTCCGCCGGGACGGCCCTCCGCGTGGACGGGAACCGCCTGGTCGCCCACGCGACCACGCCCGGCACCTACCCGGTGACCCTCGCCTCGGGCCGCACTGTCTCCGCGACGATCGGCGCGCTGCCCGAGGCGCGCACGCTCACGTCCTGGCGTCTCCAGGTCGAGGACATGACACCGGACGGTGTGAAGCGGCACGACCTGCGGCTCGACGCGCTGAAGCCCTGGCCGGACATCCCCGAACTCGCGGACGTCTCCGGCATCGGCACCTACACCGCCACCGTGGACTGGCCCGGCGGCGCCGCCGGGGCCCTGCTGGAGCTGGGCGAGGTCTTCGACACCTGCCGCGTGACCGTCAACGGCCGCCGCCTCCCGCCCGTGAGCGTCCTCGTCCCGGTCGCGGACCTCGGCCCCCACCTGCGGCGCGGCGCGAACACGATCGAGGTCGAGGTGGCGACGACGCTGAACAACCGGCTCCGCGTCAGCGACCCCGCCGTCTACGGCTCCGCGTCGCGGCAGGCGTACGGGCTCATCGGCCCGGTGCGGCTCGTCCCGTACGGCGAGGCGCCGGTGCCGTCCCGCTGACCGAACCGCCCGGTGAACCCCCCCAAACGGATCATGAGGAACCCATGCACCACAACGTAGCCAGGCGGCGCCGCGCGGCGTCCGCCCTGGTCGTGAGCCTGTCGGCGCTCGCCGCGGCCTCTCTTGCGGCGGCCCCGGCAGGCACCGCGCAGGCGGCCCCGGCGAAGAACGCGTCCCACGGCTCGCGGCCCTGGGACCGCTACAACTTCTCCCCGTCGTCCAGGACGGTCCGTCCGGTCGCGGTCTTCAGCACGACCGGAACCGTCGGCGACCCGTCCGCCGTGCTGAAGGGCCGGAAGACCACGCTCACCGGCGCCGGGTCGTCGGTGACGCTCGACTTCGGCAAGGAGATCGGCGGCCTCACGACGCTCCATTTCGCCAGGTCGTCCGGGACCGCCAAGGTCGGGCTCGCGTTCAACGAGTCGTCGGAGTACGTCGGGACGACCAGCGACGCGTCCACCGGCGGCCCGCGCAGCCGCGATGGCGCCCTCATCGCGGACGTGGACGGCGCGACGGCCTACACCACGCCCGCCCGGTACCTGCGCGGCGGCTTCCGCTACCTGACGGTCTTCCTGGCGGAGGGCGAGCGGGTCGACCTCGACGGGGTCTCGCTGTACTTCACGGCGGCGCCGGAGATGAAGGACCCGGCGAAGTACGCCAACTACTTCTACTCCAGCGACGACCTGCTCAACCGGATCTGGTACGCCGGGGCCTACACCGTCCAGCTCAACACGATCTCCCCGAAGACCGGCCGGATCTGGGAGGCGCCCGCCGCGCTGTGGGACAACACCGGCGCGGTCGGCTCCGGCGACACGATCCTCGTGGACGGCGCCAAGCGCGACCGGACGGTCTGGCCCGGCGACCTCGGCATCGAGATCCCGGCGGCGTACGCGGCGTTCGACGACACCGAGTCCGCCCGCAACGCCCTGACCACGGTCTACGACCACCAGCACGACACCGGCGAGCTGCCCTACGCCGGGCCCGAGCTGAACAAGTACGGCTCGGACACCTACCACCTGTGGACCCTCGCCGCGAGCTGGGACTACTACCGCTACACCGGCGACCGCCGCTGGCTGTCCGGCGTCTGGGACCGCTACGCGAAGGCCGTCGACTACAGCACCGCCAAGCTGAGCTCCAAGGGCCTGCTGTCGATCACCGGGACGTCCGACTCCGTCCGGATCCTCGCCAAGGGCGAGAACCTGATCGCCAACGTGCTGCTGTGGCGGGTCCTCGACAAGGGCGCCGAGCTGGCGAAGGTCCAGGGCGACACGGCCCTCGCGAAGTCCTACGCCGACCGCGCCGGGGCGCTGCGCACCGCCATCGACGCCAACCTCTGGGACGAGACCGCCGGGGCCTACAGGTTCTACCCGGACTCGGCGATCCACCCGCAGGACGGCGACGCGCTCGCCGTCTGGTACGGCCTCGCGGACACGGCGAAGGCCCGCTGCATCAGCACGTCCCTCAAGGGCAACTGGAACGAGATCACCAGCACCGCCCCGGAGAACAAGGGCAACCCCGGCGTCTTCTCCGGCTCGATGGAGGTCAACGCCCACTTCGCCGCCGGTGGACGCGCCGCCGACCAGACCGGTGTCGACCTCATCCGGCGCCAGTGGGGCTACATGCTGAACCACCCGCAGGGCACGGGCAGCACGTTCTGGGAGTCGTTCCGCAACCCGTCCGACGGCTGCGTGTTCTGCAGCACCTACGTGAGCCTCGCGCACGCGTGGGCGACCGGCCCGACCCCGGCGCTGACGTTCTCCGTGCTCGGGCTCAACCCGTCCGGCGTTGGCGGGCGGTCGTTCGACTTCGTCCCACACACCGCCGACCTCACCTTCGCCCAGGGGCGCATCACCACCCCGCTCGGCGCGGTCGAGGCGTCGTGGAAGGTGGCCAAGGGCCGCTACCAGGCCCGGTTGTCGGCGCCGCGCGGCGCCGAGGGCCGCGCGGGCGTGCCCACCTTCGGCGTCCGCACCAAGGTCCGCGTGGACGGCAGGCTCGTCTGGGACGGGACGCGGGCACGGGCGCGCGGCGTCCACGCCGACGGCGAGTACGTCTACGTCGAAGGGCTGCGCGGCGACCACACGATCACCGGCGACCGGGCTTGACCGGCCCGCCGACCGGACCTGTCCGTCAGGTCCAGGCGGGCAGGCGGGCGGCCACCAGCGCGGCGGCTTGGAGCACGGCGGTCCTGCGGCGCTGGTCGCGGGACGCGACGTCGCCCAGCGGCGGCAGGCACGTGACGGTGGCGACGAGGTTGGCGCGCCTGAACCGGACCGTGTAGTCGTACACCGGCACGTCCTCGTCGTAGACGGCGGAGATCCTGCCCTCGACGAACGCCTCGTCGCCCAGCCCCGGCTGGGCGGCGAGCGTGTTCGGGTAGCCGAGCCGCGACGGCGTCAGGCGGACCGTCCCGGCGATCCGGCGGTGGGCGGCCGCGGCCGCCGCCCCCGGCCCCTTCGCCTCCACGCGGACCACCTCGACCGCGAGCCACGGCGCGCCGACCGCCTGCGGCCCCTTCCACGCGCAGCGGGTCGCGTCGGGCGCCCTGCTGATGCGCGTGGTGTCCAGAGTCCCACCAGGAACGAGGTCCTGGAGCCCCTCCGGATCCACCAGGCTGCACGCGTCCGGCGCCACGGTGTAGACGCCCTCGTCCATGCGCGACGAGCGGTACAGGTACGCGGCCACCGCGATCGCAGCTGCCACGGCGACGGCGACGGCGGCGGCGAGCCCCGCGGCCCACCCGCGGCGCCGCCGCCAACGCGGAGGCGGCGGCGCGGCGGGCGCGGGCGACGGGGGGACGGCGGTGGGCGGGGACCAGCCGGGCGCCATGGGAGCCTCCGGACGGTCGCGTACGGTCGTGCGACGTGCATTCGACTGGCTAGATCGTAGCGAGCGCTCGGCCGGGTGTCCCGCCTCATGGACCCGTACGCGGACGCCGCGCGGCGGCCCGTGCGCGCGGCGTGAGCGGATCAGCCTCGCGCGCCCGCCGGCGG
Organism: Actinomadura fibrosa; assembly: GCF_900659615.1. GTDB lineage: Bacteria > Actinomycetota > Actinomycetes > Streptosporangiales > Streptosporangiaceae > Spirillospora > Spirillospora fibrosa. The sequence goes on from NZ_CAACUY010000104.1 coordinate 28,341, forward strand.
CGCGGTCAGCGCGTAGATCAGCAGCACGCACAGCGCGATGACCAGCACGGACCAGATCGGGAACGCCTGGAGGAAGGCCAGGTGGCCGATCGCGGCCAGCACCGCGAGGGCGACGCCCGTCGCGCGCGCCCACATCCGCCCGGTCAGGATCCCGGCGCCCACGGCGATCTGGACGATGCCGATCGCGAGCCAGATCCAGCCCCAGGTGCCGTAGTCGAACACGAGGATGTCGTTCGCGCCGACGAGGTAGTAGTCGTCCCTGAACAGCGCCACGAGCCCGTCGATGACGTTGAACGCGCCGACGACGAGCGCGAGGGTGCCGGCGAACGCCAGCCAGCCCGACGTCAGGTGCGGTGTCCCGCTCCCCGCGTGGGTGGAGCCGTGGCTCATCTTGGTCGTCATCCGAACCTCCCCCGAGGGTGCGGCGGCCGGGTCCGGCCGCCGGTCGGTCTCAGGGGCACCGTCCCCGGCGGGACATAGGCCGCAAACCGGGCTTTTGCCGCATTTACGCCGGTCATGGGGAGGTCTTTGCAGGTCAGGTCCGGAGGCCGGTGATGGCGCGGGTGATGCCCGCGATGTGCGCGCCGAGGGCCGCGTCGGCGGCGCCCGCGCCCGTGATCGCGGCGACGGTGGGCCGCCCGTCCGGCCGGTGCAGCTGCCCCGCGAGGAGCGGGCCGAGCGGGACCGAGCCCGCCGGGCCGCGGGACGGGTCGTCGGCCACCAGCAGCTCGGCCGTGTTCAGGACGGAGCCGGTGAGGGCGAGATGGCCCTCGCCGAGCGCAGTGATGTGGACGCCCGGCTTCAGCCATCCGCCGTGCACGCGGGGCGTGGCGGCGTGCACGGCGACGATGTCGGCGTCCCGCAGGCCCCGCCCGGAGACGCGGATCTCCCGGACCTCGCGCAGCGTCGCGAGGGCCTCCAGGTGCAGCGCCGCGAGCGGCCCGCCGCCGACGACGGCGACGGTCCGGGCGTCCGGGTCCGCGAGGGCGTCGGTGGCGAGGGCGCCCGCCGCGGCGGTGCGGACGTCGCCGAGGTACCCGTCGTCCAGGGCGATCACGGCGGGCCGGCCGGTGGCGGCGTCGCCGACGACGCTGAGGCCGGTGCTGGGCGAGGCGAGCCGCGCGGTGAAGTGGACGGCGCCGCGCGGATGCGCCCCGCCCACCGCGACGTCGAGGCCCGGCAGGTCGAGCCGCCAGGGCCGGGCCCGCTCCGCGGTGATCAGCGCGTCGCGGACGAGCTCCACCGCGTCCGCGACCGGGAGCATCGCCCGGATCTCGGTCTCGGTCAGGACGACGGGGGGTGGGGTCATCGGGCTCCTCCGGCTCGGGTTCCGGCGCACGACGTTACGGAGCGCCGCCCGTCACCGGAGTCCCACCCCGGTGCGCCTTACCGCGTGGCACGCGGGTATGACGCACGGGACATGGACGTCGGGCGGTCCAAGCCCGGCGGCCCCCCGGCGGCCCCCCGGCGACCCCCGGAGGCGGGGCCGGTCAGCCGGTGGGCAGGTTGTAGCCGAGCAGCGCGGCGCCGTCGCCGTCCAGCCGCAGTTCGGTGACGGCGCAGTTGCGGACCTGCGGGAACGTGCGCCGGTAGCGCGACAGCGGGATCCCGAGCAGCTCGCACAGCGTCAGCCGCAGGAGCGTGTTGTGCGCGACGACCAGGACGCGGCCGCCGGCGTGCACGTCCGCGATGTGGCGGAGCGCGGACGCGCCGCGCGCGGCGGCGCGGACCGGGTCCTCCGCGCCGGGGAACGGGTGCGCCACGGGATCGGCGCGGAACGCGGCGACCTGCTCGGCGGGCAGCTCGGCGAGGACGCGGCCCTCGGCCGAGCCGAAGTCGACCTCGGTGAGCCCGGCGTCCACCTTCAGCGGCAGGCCCAGCGCGCTCGCGGCGGGCGCGGCGGTGGCGCGGGCCCGGCCGAGCGGCGAG
>NZ_CAACUY010000105.1 GCF_900659615.1 Actinomadura fibrosa
GTCCTCGCCCGCCAGCTCCCCGGGGCGCGCGGGACCGGCCGCGGACGCCAGGAGCGCCCGCAGCGCCGCGTGCTCACCGTCGCCGGCCAGCAGGCGCTCCGCCGCGCGGGGATCGAGCCGGCCGGCCTCGTCGTCGCTCATCTCACCCCTTCAGCGCCGGGACCGCCGGATCTGTCACCGCGCGGACCGGGCGCGGTCCCGGTCGACCGCCCCTCCGCTCCCGGCGCGACGGCGGTCCCCGCGGCCGGCGCGCGCGGGGCGAGCCGGTCCGCCAGCCGCTTCAGGCCGCGGTACGAGGCGGTGCGGACCGCTCCCGCGCGCTTCCCCAGCACCTTCCCCGCCGACGCGGCGTCCAGCCCGACGACGACGCGCAGCAGGACCGCCTCGGCCTGGTCGCGTGGCAGCTCGCCGATGAGCCGCAGCGCGTCCTCCGTCGCGAGGCCGTCCAGCGCGAGCAGCTCGGTGTCGGCGTCCGCCGCCATGGTGAGCAGCTCCTCGACGGGCATGTCCGCGGCGGGCCGGCGGGACTTGCGGCGCAGATGGTCCAGCGCGCGGTGCCGGGTAATCGTCGCCGTCCAGCCGCGGAAGCCGTCGAGGTCGCCGCGGAAGGCTGGCAGGTCCCGCGCGATCTGGAGCCACGCCTCGGAGGTCACGTCCTCGGCGTCCGCGCCGACGAGCGCGCCGGCGAACCGGATCAGCCGCGGCTGGGTGTCGCGGTAGAGCAGCCGGAAGGACGCCTCGTCGCCGTCCTGCGCGGCGCGGAGGGCACGACCGAGCCGCTCCTCCTCCCGCGCCTCGTCCACCCGGTCCTCCGCTTCGGTCACCCGCGACATTGTGCAGGGTAACCACGGCCCAGGTGTCCCGGTTCACATCGAGGGGCGTCCGGATCCGGCGGGACGGCGCTTCGCGGTGAATCGTCCCGGGTGGATCTTCGCGGTGGATACTGTCCCCTTATGGCACTCGCTGCGCGTCTGGAGGAGCTCGGCCGCCCGTACGTCGAGGAGCAGTTGCGGCACCCGACCGTGGTCGGCATCGCCCGGGGCGACCTCGACGAGGCGGTGTTCCGCTCCTGGCTGGAGCAGGACTACCTCTTCCTGCACGACTACGTCCGCGTCTTCTCCCGGCTCGCCTGGCAGGCCCCTGATGCCCACCTGGGAGACCTCGTCGATCTCGCCTACGCGACGCTTCACGACGAGCTCGAACTGCACAGGTCCCTCTCCGCCGAGTTCGGAGCCGACCTGGACGGGGCGAAGAAGGGGCCGGCGTGCGCCGCCTACACCTCCTTCCTGCTGGACAGCGCCGCCTCCTACGGTGACGGGCTGGCCGCGCTGTATCCGTGCATGTGGGGCTACTCCACGCTCGGGGCCCGGCTGGCGGAGGACCCGCCGGCCGAGCCGCGCTACCGCCGCTGGGTCGACACCTACGCCGACCCGGAGTTCGCCGCGCTCACCCGCCGCTGCGCCCAGATGATCGACGAGTCGGGCGCCGACCCGGACCGTGCCGCGGAGCTGTTCCGCGAGGGCATGCGGCACGAGCTCGCCTTCTGGGACGTGCCGCTCTGATTGGTGGACGTCAGTGCTGCGGCACCAGGGACGGGTAGTCGGTGTACCCCTCGGCGCCGCCGCCGTAGACGGACGCCGGGTCGTACGGTGCCAGCGGGGCGCCGGTTGCGAACCGGGCGGGCAGGTCCGGGTTGGAGATGAACAGCCGGCCGAAGGAGAACAGGTCGGCGAGGTCCGCCGCCAGCACCTTCTCGCCCGCGGCGCGTCCGGTGGGCTCCGGGCCGTTGAAGTTGCCGATGAGCGTGCCCGACCAGCGGGGCCGCAGGTCGGCGAGCGCGGGGTAGGCGCCGCGCTCGATGACGTGCAGGTAGGCGAGGCCGAGCGGCTCGACGGCGTCCACGAGGGCGCGGTAGGTCGCCTGCGGGTCCCGCTCGGCGATCTCGTTCTCGGGGTTGTCGGGGGAGATCCGCAGCCCCGTCCGCTCGGGCCCGACCTCGGCCGCGACGGCCCGGACGACCTCCACCGCGAAGCGGAGCCGCCCGGTGAGCGAGCCGCCGAACCGGTCGGTGCGGCGGTTGGTGTTCTCGGCGAGGAACTGCTGGATGAGGTAGCCGTTCGCGCCGTGCACCTCCACGCCGTCGAAACCGGCGCGGATCGCGTTGCGCGCCTCGGCGGCGAACGCGGCGATCAGGTCCTCCGCCTCCGCTGCCGTCAGGGCGCGCGGCGTGACGTGGTCGACGTCGCCCGCGTTCGTGAAGATCTGCTCGGACTCGATCCGGACGGGCGAGGGCGCGACGGGCACGGCGCCGCCCGGCAGGTTGAGCGGGTGCGTCATCCGGCCCACGTGCCAGAGCTGGGCGAAGATCGTGCCGCCCGCGGCGTGGACGGCGTTGGTGACCTCGCGCCAGCCCGCGACCTGCGCGTCCGTGACGAGCCCGGGGATGCCGGGGCCTCCCTTGCCGTGCGCCTCCGGCCAGATCCCCTCGCTGACGATGAGCCCGGCCCCCGCGCGCTGCGCGTAGTACTCCTTGGTGAGCGGGTGGGGGACGCCCGTCACGTCGTCCGCCCGGCCCCGCGTCATCGGCGCCATGACGACGCGGTTGGGCAGGTCCAGGTGGCGGCCCTGGTAGGGGAGCAGGAGGGGGCTGTCCATCGTCGTCACCTCTCATATGCATGTACCTGCATGTAATGTATGTACATGCAGATACTCGCAGTGGATGTAGGGTGCTGTCAACGACCACGGACCGAGGTGACGTGATGGGTGCGGGCGGAACGGGCGTCGCGACGACGGACGCCCAGGTCTGGGACGGTGTCGTGACCCTGCACGGCCGGGTCGAGCACCGGCTGTCCAAGGCGCTCCAGCAGCGGCACGGCATCGGCCTCTCCGAGTTCCGCGCCCTGTGCAGGCTCGCCCGCGCGGACGACGGCGAGCTGCGCATGCAGGAACTCGCCGACCTCATCGGCCTCAACCAGAGCTCGGTCAGCCGCCTCGTCGCGCGGCTGGAGGCCGCCGGCCTCACCCGGCGCGACATGTGCCCCAAGGACCGACGCGGCGTCTACACGGTGATCACCGACGAGGGACGCGCGCTCAAGGAGCAGGCCTCGCCGACGTACGACGAGACCCTGAGCCGGGCCCTCGACGCCGCGGCGGACGATCCGACCCTCGGCCCGCTGGTGAACCTGCTCCGCAGTTGAGAGCGACCCTTACTTTCGGTGCACTTCACGGTACTCACGGTGAGATATCTTTCTTCCCGTGCGTCCGAGCCCGTACCCCGCCGTGCCCACCGGCGGCCGCCTGCCGAAACGGCTGTGGCCGGTCGTGATCGTCGCGGTCGCCCTGGTGGCGGCCTTCTCCCGGGTCCACGAGGAGCACTGCCCGGACGGGGACGGCGTCCCCGTCCCCGCGCCGCTGTCCATGCTCGCGCACCTCGGCGCCGGCCCGTCCGCCCGTGACGGCGCGGCGCCGCCGGGCGCCGGAGCCTGCTTCACCGGGCTGCGCAACGGCCGCTCGGACCCGTCACCGGCGGACCTGCCGCGGTGACGCCCGCCGGCCTCGTGACCGGCGAACACGGCGGTCGGCGGACAGCGGCCGGGCCCGCGTCCAGGCGGAACGGTCAGGAAAGTGTGGCCCGCCTCGCGATGGCGTCGGCGACGGCCCGGCCCTCCCAGCCGCCGCCCGTCCCGGCCGACACCCGCCGGTCCAGGTCGGCGACCGCCGGGAACAGCACGCGGAGAAGCCCGCAGCCGTGGGCGATGGCGAGCAGCGACGCCGTCCGCGGCTCGGGCACGGAGCCGTCGAGCGCCCCGCCCAGCCGGGCCAGGATCTCCTTGCGCGGCGCCGGATTGAGCTCGGGATGGGTGCTGGACGTCAGCACGCCCTCCACCCAGTGCTCCTCCTCGGCGAAGACGCCCCGGCCGATCAGCCCGTTCCGCAGCCGCCGCAGGAGATCCCCGCCGCTCAGCGCGACCACCGTCCCCGAGGCGTCGCCGCCGGGAGCGCGGACCACCGCGGCGAACGCGGCGTCCAGCTCCGGATCACCGGACGCGGACGGCGTCCGGGCGGGCCGGACCCGCCCCCCGGCGAACCCGACACGGCCCGACAGCGCCAGCTCGGCGAGGAGCGCCGCGCCCAGCGCCAGATCGAGCTCCTCGACCCCGATGACGGGCAGCCCGCCCACCGGGTCGACGGCCAGCAGGAGAAGCTCGTCGGCGATCCTCATCGTGGTCGTGCTCCCTTCGCGCCCACCGTCTGAGACGGCGCGCGTCCGTTCCGGGTTGCCAGGAGCGAGCCGAAAAGTCCACGAGGTCTCGGACGGATCACTTCAGGAGCCGGGACATCCTGCGGTCGGCGAGGGGCTTGCCGCCAGTCTGGCACGTCGGACAGTACTGCAGGGACGAGTCGGCGAACGACACCTCCCTGATCGTGTCCCCGCAGACGGGGCACGCCTGCCCCGTCCGGCCGTGGACGCGCAGGCCGGTCTTCTTCTCGCCCTTCAGGTCCTGCGCCTCCAGGCCCCGCGACCGCTCCACCGCCTCCCGCAGCGTGGTGACGATCGCCTCGTGCAGCGCCGCGACGTCGTCCTCGGTCAGCGAAGACGCGATCTTGAAGGGGGACATCCGCGCGGCGTGCAGCACCTCGTCGGAGTAGGCGTTCCCGATGCCCGCGATCACCTTCTGGTCCCGCAGCAGCCCCTTGATCTGAGTGCGCTTGCCCCCGACGATCCGCCCGAGGACCTCCGGAGTGAACGACGCGTCCAGCGGATCGGGCCCGAGTGTCGCGATACCGGGCACCTCGTCCGGATCGCGGACGACATAGACGGCGAGGCCCTTCTTCGTACCGGCCTCGGTGAGGTCGAACCCGGAGCCGTCGTCCAGATGCACGCGCAGCGCCAGCGGGTTCTTGCCGCCCGGCCGCACCGGCTTCGCCGGGATCTCGTCCCGCCACCGCAGCCAGCCCGCGCGCGCCAGATGGATCACGAGGTGCAGCCCGTCGACGTCCAGGTCGAGGAACTTGCCGTGCCGCGCCACGGCGGTCACGGTCAGGCCGCCCAGGGACGTCACCGGCGGATCGTAGGTCTTCAGCGCGGAGATGGCGAGCACGTCGATCCGCGCGACGGCGTGACCGACCGCGCGTTCCCGCAGGAAGGCCGCCAGTGCCTCCACCTCAGGTAGCTCAGGCATGAGAGGAACTTATTGCAGAACCCTCGGCGTCAGGCGCTGGCGCGCCCTCCTTCAACGGGCTCTGCGGCGATCGCTGCATCGCTCCGGCTCGCCCAGGGGCTCGCTGCGCGATCAAGTTCTCGCTCCGCTCGAACTTGGCTTCGCACGCGATCGCGCGCTTGTGGGGTGGAAGGCCCCGTTCGTTACCGCATGGTTATCCACAGGGTGTGAGGGACGACGGTTCCGGTGTTTTCTCGACATTCGCTGAGGTGTCGCCGTCTGCGGCGTGGGCGCGTCCGGGCAGGTCGGGTGCTGCGCGGCGGGTTGTCCACAGGTATCCACAGGGCTGTGGACGGTGTGTGATCCGGAATACTGGATACCCCCTGGGGGTTGCTATGCGCGAGACGTTGTGCCAGCATCAGGGGCACGAGATACCCCCCAGGGGTACAAACGACAGGAGATGCGAGATGAGTACCGCCACCTACACCGTCGTCGGGATGACCTGCGGCCACTGCGTCAGCTCGGTCCGCGAGGAGGTCGGGGCGATCAAGGGCGTCACCGGCGTGGACGTGGACCTGGAGACCGGAAGGGTGACCGTCACGAGCGACGGGCCCGTCGACACCGCCCTGGTCAGGGACGCGGTCGACGAGGCGGGTTACGAGCTGAAGCCGTGAACCGGGGCACCGGCGACGGGAAGTGAGGCGAGCGGACATGAACACGGCGACCAAGGTGGGGGCCTACGTACTCGGCCTCGCAGTCGTGTTCGGCGGCGCGACCGGGGTCGGCAAGGCCGTCGGCCCCGTCGGCGCCACCGCGGACACGGGCGAGCACATGGCGCACGGGGAGAGCGACACCCACGGCGAGGGCGGTCACGGCGAGACGGTCGCGTCCGTGCCGGGCGGTCTCCAGGTCTCCCAGGGCGGTTACACCCTCGTCCCGGCGCAGACGACGGTGCGGGCCGGCGAGCGGACCGACTTCCGGTTCACCGTCAACGGGCCGGACGGCAGGCCCGTCACCCGGTTTACCCTGCTGCACGGCAAGCGGCTGCATCTGATCATCGCGCGCCGCGACCTGTCGGGCTTCCAGCACCTGCACCCCCGCGAGATCGGCGGCGGCGTCTGGACGGTGCCCGTCGAGCTGCCGAAGGCCGGCGCGTACCGGTTCTTCACCGACGTCCAGCCGGAGGGCCTGAAGCAGCAGCTGACGCTGGGCACCGACATCGCGGTCCCGGGCGACTTCGCGCCCGCGCCGCTGCCCGCGGCTGAGCGGGTCGCGAAGGTGGACGGCTACGAGGTCAAGCTGGACGGCGATCTCGTGCCCGGGAAGACCAGCAAGCTCACGCTGTCGGTGAGCAAGGGCGGCACGCCGGTGACTGATCTCCAGCCTTACCTGGAGGCGTACGGGCACCTGGTGGCGCTGCGCAGCGGCGACATGGCCTACCTCCACGTCCACCCGGACGGGGAGCCGGGCGACGGGAAGACGGCGCCGGGTCCGGGCATCACGTTCTACGCCGAAGTGCCCAGTGCGGGCGCATACCGTCTTTACCTGGACTTCCAGCACGAGGGCAAGGTCCGCACGGCCGAGTTCACGGTGAACGCGGGAAAGCCGGGTACCCCGGTCACGCCCGCCGGGAGCCCCACGGCGGAGCCGGGCGACGGCCACGCCCACACGCATTGACGTCCCGTTCGAGCGAGGAGAAGGAGGAGCGATGACGACCGGTGCGGCATCCGACGCGCACGCCGGGCGGATCGAGCTGGCGATCGGCGGGATGACGTGCGCGTCGTGCGCCGCCCGTATCGAGAAGCGCCTCAACAAGATCGAGGGCGTCACCGCGAGTGTGAACTACGCGACGGAGAAGGCCCGGGTCGAGTTCCCCCAGGGGGTATCACCCGAGGACCTCGTCGCCACCGTGGAGAAGGCCGGCTACACCGCCGAGCTGCCGCCTCCGCCTAAGGACGAGACCGCCGGGGCGCGGGCGGACGAGCCCGGCGACGGGCTGCGGGCGGTGCGCCAGCGGCTGGTCACGGCGGTGGTGCTGTCCGTCCCGGTGATCGCGATGGCGATGGTCCCGGCGCTCCAGTTCGAGTACTGGCAGTGGCTGTCGCTGACACTGGCCGCGCCCGTGGTCGTCTATGCGGGCTGGCCGTTCCACCGGGCCGCGCTGACGAACCTGCGGCACGGCGCCGCGACCATGGACACGCTGGTGTCGGTCGGGACGCTCGCCGCGTTCGGCTGGTCCCTGTGGGCGCTGTTCTTCGGGACGGCGGGCGAGCCCGGGATCAAGCACGGCTTCGAGTTCTCCATGACCCGCTCGGACGGGTCGATGAACATCTACCTGGAGGCCGCGTCCGGCGTCATCGCGTTCATCCTGGCCGGCCGCTACTTCGAGGCGCGGTCCAAGCGCCGGGCCGGCGCCGCGCTGACGGCGCTGCTGGAGCTCGGCGCGAAGGAGGTCGCGGTCGTCCGCGACGGCCGCGAGGAGCGGATCCCCGTCGAGCGGCTCGCGGTCGGGGACGTGTTCGTCGTCCGCCCCGGCGAGAAGATCGCCACGGACGGGACGGTCCGGGAGGGCTCGTCCGCCGTGGACGCGTCGCTGCTGACCGGCGAGTCGGTCCCGGTGGAGGTCGGTCCCGGCGACGCCGTGGCCGGCGCGACCGTGAACGCGGGCGGGCGGCTGCTGGTGACGGCCACCCGGGTCGGCGCCGACACGCAGCTCGCCCAGATGGCGCGCATGGTCGAGGACGCGCAGACGGGCAAGGCGCAGGTCCAGCGGCTGGCCGACCGGATCTCGGGGATCTTCGTGCCGGTCGTCATCGGGCTGGCCGTCGCGACGCTGGGCTTCTGGATCGGCACCGGCGGCGGCGTCGCGGGCGCCTTCACCGCCGCGGTCGCCGTGCTGATCATCGCGTGCCCCTGCGCGCTCGGCCTCGCGACCCCGACGGCGCTCATGGTCGGGACGGGGCGCGGCGCCCAGCTCGGCATCCTGATCAAGGGGCCGGAGGTGCTGGAGTCCACCCGCGCGGTCGACACGGTCGTCCTGGACAAGACCGGCACCGTCACGACCGGCCGGATGGCCCTGGTGGACGTGGTCACCGCCGACGGCGTCGACGCGGACGAGGTGCTCCGGTTGGCCGGGGCGATCGAGGACGCCTCCGAGCACCCGATCGCGCAGGCGATCGCCAAGGGCGCCGCCGAGCGCGTCGGGACCCTCGGAACCGTCGAGGACTTCGCGAACGTCGAGGGCCTCGGCGTTCAGGGCATCGTGGACGGGCACGGCGTCCTCGTCGGGCGGCCCCGGCTGCTCGCCGAGTGGTCGCAGGAGCTGCCCGCGGACCTCGACCGGGCGATGCGGGACGCGCAGCGGCGCGGCCACACCGCCGTCGCGGTCGGCTGGGACGGCGAGGCCCGCGCGGTGGTCACGGTGGCCGACCAGGTCAAGCCGACGTCCGCGGAGGCGGTCGAGCGGCTGAAGGCGCTCGGGCTGCGGCCCGTCCTGCTGACCGGCGACAACGAGGCCGTCGCCCGGACGGTCGCGGACGCCGTCGGGATCGAGGAGGTCATCGCCGAGGTCCTGCCGCAGGACAAGGTCGACGCCGTCAAGCGCCTCCAGGAGCGGGGGCGGACGGTGGCGATGGTCGGCGACGGCGTCAACGACGCCGCGGCGCTCGCGCAGGCCGACCTGGGCCTTGCGATGGGCACCGGCACCGACGCGGCGATCGAGGCGTCCGACCTGACGCTGGTCCGCGGGGACCTGCGCGTCGCCGCCGACGCGATCCGGCTGTCCCGCCGGACGCTGCGCACGATCAAGGGCAACCTGTTCTGGGCGTTCGCCTACAACGTGGCGGCGCTGCCGCTCGCGGCGACCGGCCTGCTCACCCCGATGATCGCCGGCGGCGCGATGGCGTTCTCGTCGGTCTTCGTGGTCAGCAACAGCCTGCGCCTGCGCCGCTTCCGGCCGCTGACCGGCGACGGCGCCCCCGCGGGCGGGCGACCGGCCGCCGCCTCCCGCGCGGAGGTCCCGGCCACGCGCTGATCAACGAGTGAGGGCCCCGGCCGGTACGGCCGGGGCCCTTTCGCGTGCGGATCGTTGAGCGGGCCGAAGCGGGGACGGACCGCTCAACGGACCTTCGGGACGTCGCCGAACAGGGGGCCGACCGAGCTCCACCGGTGGAGCTGGCAGCCGTCCGCCCGGGTGAACGTCGTGTTCACGGGCTTGCCCTCCCAGGTCCCCTTGACGGTGGCGACCTCCGGACCGCCGTAGATCTTGGTGCAGATCTGGTCCTGGGGAACGGGCTTGAAGGGCTCCTTGGCCTTGGTCAGGGCCGCGCAGGCGTCGGCGGCCTTCGGATGGTCCCCGCCGGGCGGGGCGCAGTTGAGCGTCCAGGTCTTGGCGGGGGCCTCCGCGGAGGCCTTGACCTGGACGGTCAGGGAGTCCGCCGGAGCGGACGAGGGGCTGACCGAGGCCGTGCCCCCGGGCCGGTCGGCGGGTTCGCCGCTGGACTGTTCGTCGCCGCAGGCCGCCAGTGAGAGGATCATGGCGAGGCCGGGCGTCGTGATGAGGAGCGTCCGATACCGCATGCGTGATTCGACGCGGCGGAGCCGCAAGCGGTTCCATGGGGGTGTGATGATTTTCGGGGAGGACGTGCCGGCGGTGGACGCCGCCGAGGTCCCGCAGGACGCCTACCTGCTGGACGTCCGGGAGCAGGACGAGTGGGACGCGGGGCACGCGCCGGAGGCGGTGCACATCCCGATGGGCCAGCTCGGCGACCGGGCCGGCGAGATCCCGCGCGACCAGGAGGTCTTCATCATCTGCCGGTCCGGCGGGCGGTCCGCGCAGGTGACGGTCGCGCTGAACCAGGCGGGCTGGCTGGCGCGCAACGTCAAGGGCGGCATGCAGCGCTGGGAAGAGGCGGGGCGGCCGATGGAGGGCACCGGGAACGGCGAGCCCTACGTGGCCTGAGCGCCGCTGATCCGTCCGGTTTCGCTCCTGTAAGATCGGTCTTGACCGAAAAGCGCGGGAGCTTGGGCCGACCAGGCTGAGAGGGCGACATCAGGGCGTCGCCGACCGCATGAACCTGTCCGGGTAATGCCGGCGTAGGGAGCGTGTCCCATGACGTCCGCTGTCGGCGAGCACGAGCGCGCTCGCGACGAGGCCCCCTACACCCTCGACGAGCCGGCGCCGAAGGTCCTCGGCTTCTGGGACCAGAGCGCCTTCTGGGCGAACCTCGGCGTCAGCCTCTTCGCCTTCTCCGGCGCGTACACGGTGCTCGCGCCGGACGCGGACGGCAGGCCGACCCTGTCGATCGTCGCCGGGATCGCCGCGATGGCCGCCGGCACGGTGCTCGGCGGGCTGATGCTCGGCCTCGCCGCGGTCCCCGGCGCCCGGACGGGGCGCCCGGCGATGGTGCTGCTGCGCGGCCTGTTCGGGGCGCGGCTGTCGTACGTGCCGACGGTCCTCAACATCGCCCAGCTCATCGGCTGGGGCACGTTCGAGCTGATCGTCATCGCGGACGCGGCGCGGGCGCTCTGGGACGGGGTCCCGCGCTGGACGTACGTGATCGTCGCGGGCGTCCTCACGACCGTGCTGACGATCTGGCCGCTGGGCTCGGTGCGGCTGCTGCGCCGGTACGTGACGGCCGCGGTGGCGGTCGCGCTGGTCTACTTCTACGTCCAGCTCGTGCGGGAGCCGCTGCCCGACCTCACCGAGGGGTCGTGGGGCGGCTTCTGGATCGGCGCCGACGCGGCGCTGGCCGTGTCGATCTCCTGGGTCCCGATGGCGGCCGACTACACCCGGCACGCGCGGAGCGCGCGCGGGGCGTTCGGTGCCGCGTCCATCGGCTACTCCGTCACGCAGATCGTCGCCTACGTGCTCGGGCTGCTGGCGCTCGCCCTGGTCGCGGGCGACTCCGCGAAGATCTTCGATCCCTTCCTGAACGTCACGCTCGGCGTGCTGTTCTTCGCGGTGTTCGTGCTGCGCGAGGCCGACCAGTCGTTTGCCGACGTGTACTCGACGGCCGTCTCGATCCAGAACCTTGTGCCGCGCGCCGACCGCCGCGTCCTGTCGGTCGCGCTCGGCGCCGGCGTCACCGTCCTCGCCCTGCTGCTCGACATCGGCGACTACGCGGACTTCTTGTCGCTGATCGGCTCGGTGTTCGTGCCGATGCTCGGCGTCCTCGCCGCCGACTTCTTCCTCGGCCGGGGCCGCCGCGCGGGGACCGGGGACGCCGGGGGCTGGGACACCTCGCCGACGGCGCCGTCCCGCTGGGGCATGATCGCGGCGTGGGCGGTCGGCATCGTCGTCTACCAGCTCATCAATCCCGGCACGGTCAGCCGCTGGGCGGACTTCTGGACGGACGTGCGGGACGCGCTCCACTTCACGCCCCACGACTGGATGAGCGCCTCGCTGCTGTCGTTCCTGGTGGCCGCGGCCGCCGCGCTACTCATCGGTAGGATTTCCCGGACCGCGCGCTGACGGGCGCGCCGCGGCGCGCCCGGAGGTGCCACGCCCATGGCCGTTTTCGATGTCTTCGGGCCCCTGAAGTGGTGTTCTTCCGCCGGAGCGCGCACGCTGGTGGGAACTTTTCGGCGCCGGTTGCCCGGCGCCGCCCCCGGGTCCGGTGGCACGATGACAGGCGTGCACTCCCACGTCCACGATCCCATCGCGCGCGCCGTCATCGAGAGCGCCGCGGACGCGATCGTGGCCGTCGACCAGCGGCACCGCGTCACCGTGTGGAACCCGGCGGCCGAGCGGATGTTCGGCTGGACGGCCGAGGAGCTGGTCGGGCGGGTCCCGCCGATCGTCCCGGACGAGCTGAAGGCCGAGCAGAACGCCGTCCAGGAGCGGCTGCTCACCCGGCGCGCCGGCGAGGGCGAGAGCGGGCAGATCTCCATCGCGACCCGGCGCTTCCACCGCGACGGCCGCCTCATCGACGTCCGCATCGACACGAGCCTGCTGAAGGACCCGGCGGGCACGCCGCTCGGCTGGGTCGGCGTCTACCACCCGGTCGAGGACGACGAGATCGTTCAGCACCACATCACCGAGCGGGCGCGGCTCGTCCGGCGGCTGAACGACATCGTCGCCGACCTCAACGCCGAGCTCGACCTCGGCGTCGTCCTCGACCGGATCACGGCCGCGCTGATCGAGCTGACCGGCGCGGACGCGGGCGGCTTCGTGCGGATCGAGGGCGAGCGGCTGCGCCTGGTCAGCATGTCCGGGCTGCCCGAGCACATGCGCGGCAGGTCCGCCGACCTGCGCTCCAGCCTGGTCGGCGAGCTGCTGCGGTCGGGCAAGACGGTCAAGCTGACCACCGGCGCGCAGCGCCTCGGCGACCTGATCTGGTCCGAGCTGGACGGCCTGCACACGATCGCGCTCGGCCTGTCCTACCTCCAGAACCGGCCGTACGGCGCGCTGTACGCCCTGTTCGCCGGGCGCAACGCCGGGCACACCGAGCTGGAGCTGCTGGAGCTGCTCGCCGGGCACGCCGGGGTCGCGGTCGGCAACGCCGTCGCCTACGCCGAGGTCGTCCGGCAGCGCGCCCACGAGCGGGCCGTCATCGACTCCAGCGCCGACGGCATCGCCGTGCTCGACCACGACCTCGTCGTCCGGCAGTGGAACCCGGCCGCGCACGCCCTCACCGGGATCCCGCCGGAGGACGCGATCGGGCGCCCGCTCCCGTTCGCCATGCCGGCGATCGGCGAGGACCTCGACTTCCCGCTGGAGTCGGGGACCTGGCTGAACGTGCTCGCCGCGGAGATCGAGGAGACCGGCGAGCTGGTCGTCGACTTCCGCGACGTGTCCGAGGCGAAGGCGCTGGAGGAGGCCAAGGACCTGTTCCTCGCGACGACGAGCCACGAGCTGCGCACCCCGATCACCGTCGTGCAGGGCTTCGCGTCCACGCTGGTCAACCGGTGGGACGAGCTGGCCGACGCCGACCGCCGCGCCGCCGTGGCGACGATCGCCGAGCGCGCCCAGTCGCTCGGCCGGCTCGTCGAGCACCTGCTGCTCGGCTCGCGGGCGGGCGCCGACGAGCTGGCCGTGACGATCGAGTCGTTCGACCTGAGGCGGGTCCTGGAAGGCGTCGTCGGGGGGTTCCGGTCCCTGTCGCCGCTGCACCGCGTCGAGCTGGAGATCGCCCCCGACCTGCCGGCCGTGCGGGGCGACGCGATGGCGACCGACATCGTCCTCGGGCAGCTGCTGGAGAACGCCTTCAAGTACTCCCCGGACGGCGGGACGGTCCGCGTCGCGGCCCGCGCGGAGGGCGGCGACGTGGTGGTGACGGTGGTGGACGAGGGCATCGGCATCGCGCCGGGCGACCACGAGCGGATCTTCGAGCGCTTCGTCCAGGGGGAGGCCGGGGACCGGCGCCGCTTCGGCGGGATAGGGCTGGGCCTCTACATCGTCAAACGGCTGACCGAGGCGCAGGGCGGAACGATCTCCGCTCATCCCGCGCGGGCGAATCGTGAGGCATCTCACGTCAACGGGAGTCGCCCGGCCGAGGCGGGTCCCGGCACCGGGACGCGGATGCGCCTTTCTCTGCGCGGAGCTGGGTGAACATGCTTCCGCACGCCCCCCGCTACGGTTACTCTCTGTAGTTGTCGGCGACCGGATGTGGACAGGTGAGACTCACATGACCCGGCTTTTCCCTGATGCGGACAGGTGGAAAGGCGCACTCGGACGGGAAAGTACGGTGGCGACAGGGTGTGACGGACGAAACGTGCGCGTGAGGAGTAATCAGCCGTTGGCTGGATAGATCCCTTGTTGGTCGCCGTTGGTGACGGGTTTCCGTTCCAGCGGGCTCCGACACCGCATCCCGGGGGTGATCGCCGTGACCGGTCGGCCGGTGACTCGTTGTGCAGGTGGCAAACTGGGACGTTCAGGTTTCCGGGCGTTCTCACCAGGGCATTTCGGTCGTACCGGAAGAGCGGCGACGGGACTCGTCCGAGCAAGCGAGACCACGGGGAGGTGAGGGCGTCGAGCGTCGTACTGCTGCCACACGCGCCGTCCAGCGTCGCGGTCGCCCGCAAGCGCCTCAGCTCGGAACTGGCCGCCTCGGGTGTCTACGAGTCGATCGTGGACGATGCCAGCGTGATCGTGAGCGAGCTCATCAGCAACGCCCTCCGGCACGCTAGGCCGCTCCCGTCCGGGCAGGTCAGGGTCTGCTGGCTGCGCCGCGGCGACCTGCTCGAACTGGAGGTCAGCGACGGCGGGGCCATGACCGAGCCGCGGCGCGGCCCGGGCACGCTGTCCTCGCTCGGAGGGCGCGGGCTCGGCATCGTCGAGGCCCTGTCCGAGGGATGGGGAGTCCGCCACGAGGACGGCACCACCACGGTGTGGGCCGTGCTCCGGGCGCCCAGGTCGTCAGGCGCGCACGGGATGATGGCGTCCGCGGGCGCCCATGCCGTCGCGCCGGAGCCGGCCGACTTCCCGGACATCGCCGACGACCCGGGCGGAGATCTGCTCGACGGGACGCGCTACGGCGCGGCGTCGAGCAGGGCATACCCCGCCTAGACCCGGCGACGGCCACCCCGGCCGAGGGGGGTGTCGCCCGACCTTGTAGGGTCCTCCACAAGCTCGGGCGCTGTCGTGCCCCCGTCGACACCGCCCGAGCGTCCACGTGGCAGAACCCCCGGAATCCCAAGGGATCTGGGGGTTCTCGCATCTCCACCTGACGCTAGGGGGCGTCGCGCAGCAGCGGGCAGGACATGCAGCGCGGCCCGCCGCGGCCGGTGCCGAGCTCGCTCCCGCTGATCCGGATGACCTCGATGCCCGCGGCCTCCAGCTGCGCGTTCGTCTCGATGTTGCGCTCGTAGGCGACGGCGAGGCGCGGCGCGACCGCCAGGGTGTTGTTGCCGTCGTCCCACTGCTCGCGCTCGGCGGTGACCGGGTCGAGGCCCGTGTCGATGACCTTGAGGCGGTCCAGGCCCATGGCCTCCGCCGCGGCCTCCAGGAACGGGCGCGGCTCGGTGACCCGCAGGTCGCCGTTGGCCAGCGTGACGGTGTACGCGGTCAGCGAGTGCGCCACCGGCGGGTACATGACGACCGTGTCGACGTCCACCATCGTGCACACCGTGTCCAGGTGCATGGTGGCCCGCTCCTGCGCGATCGGGACGGCGAGGACGGTGTGCGCGAGACCCGCCGCGATGACCTGCCGCGCCAGCCGCTCAACCCCGGCCGGGGTCGTCCGCTCGCCCGTCCCGACGGCGACCACGCCCGGCGACAGCAGCAGGATGTCGCCGCCCTCCACGTGCTCCAGGGACGGCGAGTACACCGGCTCCGTCCCGGCGAACCGCGGGTGGTGCGCGTAGATCAGGCCCGTCAGCGCCGACTCGCGGCGCCGCGCGGGCATCGCGAGGCTCGTCACCGCCACCCGGTCGCCGATCCAGGCGCTGTTGTCGCGGGTGAACAGCAGCCCGGGCAGCGGGTCCACGATGAAGTCGAGCCGGTCCATCAGGCGGTAGACGAGGCCGTGCCCCGACTTCAGCTCCTCGTGCGCCAGCCCGGCGATCAGCGTGTGGGCGAGGTCCTCGGTGTCGAGGTCGCGCAGGTAGCCCGCGACGACGCGGCGGAGCTGGTCGCCGAGCCGCAGGTCGACGATCGCGTCGGCGACGGCCTGCTCCCGCGCCTCCTCGTACTCCAGCGCGTCCTGGAGGAGCTCGGTGACGTACAGGACCTCGACGCCGCGCGACCGCAGCGCCTCGGCGAACGCGTCGTGCTCCTCCTGCGCCCGCCCGACCCACGGGATCGCGTCGAACAGCAGCTTGTCGCTGTTGCGCGGCGTGAGCCGCTTCAGCTCCGCGCCCGGGCGGTGCAGCAGGACGGTCCGCAGCCGTCCGACCTCGCTGGTGACCCGGTGCTCGGCGCCCGCCGCTCCCGGCCCGGGCGCTCCCGTCCCCGCCGCTTCCGTGCCCGTTGTTTGCGTCACACCCGAAAGTCTAGGCCGCGGCTGATCGGCCGGCGCTGCCGGTCCGGCGTTATGGCAGGATGCGGGGGTGATCGGCAGGACCGCCGGGCTCCCCCTCCACCTCACGGCCGCGACTCTGCTGCGGGTCTCCGCCGAGGGCATGGCGACGGCGCTGGTGCTGACCGTCCAGGCGCGGACGGGGCACGCGGCCACCGCCGGATACCTGCAGACCGCAATGACCCTCCCGTACGTGCTGAGCGGCCCGGTGATCGGCAGCGCGATCGACCGGGCGGCCCGGCCGCGTCGGCTCGCGGTCGCGCTCGCCGCCGGCTACGCCGCCGCGGGGACCCTGCTGCTGCTCATCGCGGGCCGCTCGCCCATGGCCGCCGCACTGTGCGTCGCCGCGCTGGTCGGCTGCGGCGAACCGGTCGTCGTGGCGCTGACCAGCCTGCTGCCGCGGTTCGTCGCGCCCGTCCGGCTGTCGCGCGCCTACGGGCTGGAGGCCGCCAGCTACAACGTCGCGGCGATCGCGGGCCCCGGCCTCGCCGCCGCCCTCGCCGCGACGGCGGGCGGCCAGTACGCGGGCGCCGCGATCGTCGCCAGCGCGCTGGTCGGCGTGCTGGCGCTCCCCCTCCTCCCCTTCCCCGCCCCCGGCACGACCCCCGAACCACACCCCGACCCGCTGACCAGCGAGAGCACCCCCGGCCCGAACACTCCTGCTCCGGCCGACTCCGCGTCGGATGGCTTTGTACGGAGCGACTCAGCACCAGTCGGCCCCACGTCGGCCGAGTCCGCTTCGGGCGACTCTGCGCCGGGCGAGTTCGTGCCGGACGACTCTGCCGCGGGTGAGCTTGTGGCAGAGGAGACCGTCCCGGAGAAGCGCGGGGCGCCGGGATGGGCGGAGGTGCTGACGGGCGGGCTGACCGTCCTCGCCCACGGGCGGGTGCTGCGGGCGCTGACGGTGGCGACGACGCTGGCCTGGCTGGGGTTCGGCGGGACGGCGGTGACCGCGGTGCTGCTGGCCGAGCACATCGGCGCCCCGCCCAGCGCGGGCGGGCGGCTGCTCATGGCGATGGCGGTCGGCTCGCTGCTCGGCGCGCTCGCGTCGAGCCGCTGGCTGACGCCCGGGCGCGCCGAACCCGTCATGATCGGCGGCCTGGTCGCGTTCGGCGCGGCGCTGGCCGCGGTCGCCGCCGCGCCGTCGGTGCCGTGGGCGATGGCGGCGTTCGCCGCCGCGGGCGCCGCGGAGGGGCCGGTGTTCGCGGCGACGCTGATGCTGCGGCAGCGCGAGTCCCCGGCGGACCGGCTCGGCCAGGTCAACACGACGGGCGGCAGCCTCAAGATCAGCGCGTCGGCGCTCGGCGCCGCACTGACCGCCGCGTTCGCCGACGCGGTCGGTCCCGTCGGGCTCGTCCTCGCGATCGCCGCCTTCCAGTTCGCGGGCGCGGCGGCCGGGCTGGTCCTGCTGCGGGTGCCGCGCCGCGTCCGGGAAAACCGATCGACCGGCGCGGGGAGCGCGCCGTAACCTGCGGAGCATGTTCCTCGCAGCCGGCACCCGGACGCTCGCAGGCCTCGGCCTGCTGAGCGCGGTGCCGGCTGCCTTCGCGGCCGCAGCGGCGGCACTCGCAGCCGACGGCGCGCGAAGCTGACCCCTCTCCGTCCTGCCTCCGGAGAACCAGCGGAGGGGGGTGGTCAAGAACCGCGGACGGGATCCGGCCGGCCATGCCGGGCCGGGGCGTCCGCGCGGGTTCTCACGGCGTCCAAGGGATCGAAGTGAGGACGGAGTCATGGCCAAGCAGGCCTACGAGCGCGACAAGCCGCACCTGAACATCGGCACGATGGGGCACGTCGACCACGGCAAGACCACCCTGACCGCGGCGATCACCAGCGTGCTCGCCGGGCGCGGGCTGGCGTCCGCCGTGCCGTTCGAGGGGATCGACCGCGCCCCCGAGGAGCGCGACCGCGGTATCACCATCAACGTCGCGCACGTCGAGTACGCGACCGAGACCCGGCACTACGCCCATATCGACATGCCAGGCCACGCCGACTTCGTGAAGAACATGATCACGGGGGCGGCGCAGGTGGACGGGGCGGTGCTGGTCGTCTCGGCGCAGGACGGGGCGATGCCGCAGACCCGCGAGCACGTCGTCCTGGCCCACCAGGTCGGCGTCCGCCACATCGTGGTGGCGCTGAACAAGGCCGACATGGTCGAGGACACCGAGCTCCTCGACCTCGTCGAGCTGGAGGTCCGCGAGCTGCTGTCGGAGTACGGCTTCCCCGGCGAGGAGGTGCCCGTGGTGCGGGTGTCCGGCCTGCGGGCGCTGGAGGGCGACCCGTACTGGACGGCCCGGATCGGCGACCTGCTCCACGCGATCGACGCGTACGTGCCCGTCCCGGAGCGGGTGCTCGACCGGCCGTTCCTGATGCCGGTCGAGAACGTGCTCACGATCACCGGGCGCGGCACCGTCGTGACGGGCGTGGTCGCGCAGGGCGCGGTCGGCCTCGGCGACGCCGTCGAGGTGGTCGGGCTCGGCGAGACGTTCGGCTCGGTCGCGACCGGGCTGGAGACGTTCGGCCGGTCGATGGACCGCGCCGAGGCGGGCGACAACACCGCCATGCTGCTCCGCGGCGTCCGGCGCGACCAGGTCCGCCGCGGCCAGGTGGTCAGCGTGCCGGGCGCGATCCGGCCGCACACCCGGTTCCGCGCGCGGGTCCGCGTGCTGTCCGCGGAGGAGGGCGGCCGGAGCAGGCCGTTCTTCCACGGCTACCGGCCGCAGTTCCACTTCCGCACCACGGACGTGGTCGGCGGCGTGGACCTCGGCGGCGAGGGCCGCATGGCGCTGCCCGGCGAGTCGGTCGAGATGGCCGTCGAGCTCGGCAAGCCCGTCGCGATGACCGAGGGCCTCGGCTTCGCGGTCCGCGAGGGCGGCCGGACGGTCGGCGCGGGCACGGTCACCGGACTGCTCGACTAGGGCGTCCGGGACGACGGGTCCGGCGGGTGCGCGCACCCGCCGGACCCGTTCTCGTCACCGCGGGACGAGGTCCGCGGTGGTGCGGCGGCGGTCGCGGCGGGATTCTGTCATCCGCCGCGTGACCGAGCGGTCGGGAACGAGTGGCGCGTCCGATCTTGATGTGGTGGGATTCGGACGTCGCCCCCGCCGATTCCGGTATCGGGGCATCCCCCCGGACGGCAACTCCCCCTTCCCTGGAGAACGTGTGCGATCTCCCCGCGCCCTGATTCCCCTGCTCTCGGTCTGCGCCGCCGCGGCGATCGTCACCGCGGCGGGCACCGGCGCCGCCATCGACGGCCTCTCCGGGAGCGGGCCCGCCCACGCGGACGGAGCGGCGCGCGAGACCCCCGAGGCGACGGTCACGGCGACGACGTGGAACGTGTGCGGCGCGCCCGAGGCGGGCTGCCCCCTCGGCGCGCGGCCCGCCGAGCTGGCCGGGCGGATCGTCCAGCAGCTCGCCGGGACCGAGGTCGGCGGCCGCAGGGTCAAGCCGAACGCGGTGTTCCTCCAGGAGGTCTGCGACGGGCAGGTCCAGGCGCTGCGGAAGGCCGCCCAGTTCCGCGGGTGGACGTGGGCGTTCGCGCCCTCCGCGAGCGGACCGGCCTGCGCGGACGGGCAGGGGCGGCCGGGCGTCGCCGTCGGCACCAGGGCGCGACTCACCGGCGTCCGCCAGACCCGTCTCGCCTCGCCCGCGGGCCGCGGGCGGGTGGCCCTGTGCGGCGACGTCGCGTCCTGGAGCACCCGGGTCTGCGCCGCGCAGCTCAGCCCGGCGAGCGAGGACCCGCGCGGCGAGTGGCGCCGCAAGCAGGCCCGCGCGCTCGCGGGCGCCGCCGGAGCCGGATCCCGCGCCGTGATCGGCGGCGACCTCGTCGACGGCCCCGCGAGCACGGTCCTCAACCCGCTCTACCAGGGCTTCTCCGAGTGCGACCAGGGCACGGTCCCGTCGCGCACCGGCGCCGGGACGCTCCAGAACGGGCGCGGCGACACCGTCGAGAAGGCCGACTACCTGTTCACCTCCACCGCGGTCAGCGTGTCCTGCGGCGTCCCGGCGGCGCCCGTCCGCGCGTCGGACCACCGCCCCCTGTCCGCGGTGATCCGCTTCGCCTGACCGCGGCCGGGACGTCCGCCGGGGGTGAGGGCCCGCGGCGGACGGCCTCGGTGACGGTGGTCCTAGTGGACCGCGCGGTCCTGGCCCTGCCAGTAGGGCGCCCGCAGCTCCCGCTTGAGGATCTTGCCCGTGGGGTTGCGGGGGATCGCGTCGCGGCGCTCCACCGACGTCGGGCACTTGAAGTGGGCGAGGCGCTCGCGGCAGTGGGCGATCAGGTCGGCCTCGGACACGTCCTCGGACAGCACGACGACCGCCTTCGGCGTCTCGCCCCACTTGGCGTCCGGAACGCCGATGACCGCGCAGTCGCTCACCGCCGGGTGGTCCATCAGGACGTTCTCGACCTCCGCCGGGTAGATGTTCTCCCCGCCCGAGATGATCATGTCCTTGACGCGGTCGTGGATGTAGAGGTAGCCGTCCTCGTCGACGTAGCCCGCGTCGCCGGTCCGGAACCAGCCGCCCGGCAGCAGCGCGGACGCCGTCGCCTCCGGCATCCCCCAGTAGCCCTTCATGTTCTGCGGCGTCCGGCAGAGGATCTCGCCGACCTGGCCGGGCGGCAGCTCGTCCAGCGTCGCCGGGTCGGCGATCCGCAGCGTGCAGGACGGGTTGGGGATGCCCGCGCTGCGCAGCCGGTGCGCGTTCGGGCCATCCGGGTCGTGGTCCTGCACGGGCAGCATCGTGATCGCGCCCGTGGTCTCCGTCAGCCCGTAGACCTGCATGAACCCGGTCGTCGGCAACATCCGCATGGCGCCGCGCAGCACCTCGTCGCTGATCGGGGACGCGCCGTACAGCAGCAGCCGCAGGCTGGACAGGTCGCACTCCGCGACCTCTGGAATGAGCTGCATGAACTGGAGCAGGACCGGGACGAGGAAGACGTGCGTGACGCGGTGCCGTTCGATCGCCCGCGCGATGGCGGTCGGGTCCGGCTCGCGCGTGATGACGCCGGTGATGCCGTCGAAGACGACGCAGACGGCGAGCGCGCAGCCCGCCACGTGGTACATCGGCATCGCGACCATGAGGACCGTCGCATCGTCGATGCCCCACAGGTCGTTGGTCAGGGGCAGCACCGAGTTGAAGTTGTCGTGGGTCAGCATCACGCCCTTGGGCAGGCCCGTGGTGCCCGACGAGTAGAGCTGGACGAAGACGTCCGCGGTGTCGATCTCGCGGTCCGCCCCCGCGGGCGGGTCGCCGGCGTCGCCGAGCCACTGCTCGTAGTCGAGGTGGGCGTGGCCTTCGCCGCCGATGACCACGAGATGGGTGGTGTGCTCCAGCTTGCCGGTGATCGCGTCGAGGACCGGGACGAACTCCGGCCCGACGAGGAAGACCTTCGCCTGCGCGTTGTTGACGATGTAGGCGACCTCGTCGGGCGCCAGCCGGTAGTTGACGGGGACCTGGACGGCCCCGATCCGGGCCGCTCCGAAGAGCTGCTCGACGTACTCCAGCGAATTCTTGTCGAGGATCGCGACGCGGTCGCCGTGCCCGACGCCGGAGGCGGCCAGTGCCGCCGCGGCCCGGTCGACGCGCCGGTCGAGGTCCCGGTAGGTGATCTCGGTGTCGCCCGCGATGTACGCGACGCGGTCGGGGTGCAGTTCCGCGCGCTCGCGCAGCACCTCAGTCAGGCCCGGCACGATAGGTCCTTTCGCCGATGACCGCCTGGTTGTCCAGGCATCATGCGGTCACCGGCGAATCCCGGGCAAGGGATGCGGGGCGGTTGTTCTACCGCTTCCGCGACATCTTGGACACGAGGGTCACGGCGAGGACGACCAGCACCGCGACGAAGCCGATGAAGAAGAAGAACTTCAGCATGGACAGGATGGCGCCGATCACGCTGATCGCCAGCCAGACCGCGAGCACGACGCCGATGATGGTCAGGATCGTCTTTCCCATGGCTCCCACCGTATGCGCAGGCCCAGGCACCGTCATCACCCTCCGGAACGACCCTCGGAGCCCCCTGCCCCGCCGTCCGGCGGAGATCCACCCTGAGGTCCCTGAGGGGCGCACCCTGACCCCCATCGGGGACGGGCGGTGGGGCTGGCACCCGCGGCGCGACCCCCGAGTCCGACTTCTTACGGAGTGATGACGCGTGCGATGACATCCCGATGATGCCCGTAGCGTGTGGGAGTGACCTCATCGCACGTGCTCAGGCCCGGTACGACGGCCTCCCCATGGTGACGCCCGCCGGCCGGGTCCTCGTCGTGGACGACGATCCCACGGTGGCCGAGGTCGTCGCCCGCTACCTGACCCGCGACGGCCACGAGGTGGAGTGCGTCGCCGACGGCCGGACGGCGCTGCGCAAAGCCTCGGACCACCCGCCCGACCTCGTCGTCCTCGACCTGATGCTGCCCGGTATGGACGGCCTGGAGGTGTGCCGGCGGCTCCGCGAGACCTCCGCCGTCCCGATCGTGATGCTGACCGCGCTCGGCGCCGAGACGGACCGGCTCGTCGGCCTGGAGACCGGCGCCGACGACTACGTGACCAAGCCGTTCAGCCCCCGCGAGCTGGCGCTGCGCGTCCGGTCCGTGCTGCGGCGGGCGCGCGGCGCGCTCGTCCCGACCGGGGCGGGCGGCCCGCTCCGCGACGGCGACCTGACCGTCGACGTCGGCGCGCACGAGGCGACGCTGCGCGGCGCGGAGCTGGCCCTCACCTCCCGCGAGTTCGACCTGCTGGCGTTCCTGCTCCGCAACCCGCGGCAGGCGTTCACCCGCGACGAGCTGCTCGACCGCGTGTGGGGCTGGTCGTTCGGCGACTCGTCCACGGTGACCGTCCACGTCCGGCGGCTCCGGGAGAAGATCGAGGACGACCCGACCGCGCCGCGCCGCATCGTCACGGTGTGGGGCGTCGGCTACCGGTACGAGCCCGGCGAGGACGCTGCATGATCCCCTTCAAGGACCTGCTGCTGGTCGCCTTCTACGCGACGCTCGCGGCGTTCGCCGTCGCGGCCCTCGCGCTCGCGGCGCTGCACCTGCTCCGCGGGCGGTCGGTGGCCGTCCAGCTCGCCGTGGTGAGCGCGGCGACGGTCCTCGCGACCGTCTCGGGCATCCTCATGATCTCGTACCTGATGCTGCTGAGCGACCACGACCGCTCCGTCGTCCTCGCCGTGCTGGCGTCCGCCGGCGTGGTCGCGATGGCCGTGTCGGTGCTGCTCGGACGGCGGCTCGTCGCCGCGAACCGCGTGCTGGTCGAGGCCGTCCGCGCCGACCGGTTCCAGCCGCCGGACGCGCGGCTGCCCGCCGAGCTGGCCGAGCTGTCCCGCGAGCTGGAGGCGGCCTACGACCGGCTGGCCGCCGCGCACGAGCGCGAGCAGGCGCTGGAGGCGAGCCGCCGCGAGCTGGTCGCCTGGGTCAGCCACGACCTGCGGACGCCGCTCGCCGGGCTCCGCGCGATGGCCGAGGCGCTGGAGGACGAGGTCGTCGCCGACGAGGGCACCGTCCACCGCTACCACGGCCGGATCCGCGTGGAGGTCGAGCGGCTCACCGAGATGGTCGACGACCTGTTCGAGCTCTCCCGCATCCACGCTGGGGCGCTGCGGCTGTCGCTGCGGCGCGTCGGCCTGGCCGACCTGGTCGCCGAGGCCGTCGCGGGCACGGAGGCGCTCGCGCGGGCCAAGGGCGTGAAGATCCACGGCGACGTCCGCGAGGGGCTGCCCGTCCAGGTGGACGCGGGGGAGCTCGGGCGGGCGCTGCGCAACCTCGTCGTGAACGCCATCCGCCACACGCCGGGCGACGGCGCGGTGCACATCATCGGCGAGGTGCGCGACGGCGAGGCCCGCGTGACGGTGGCGGACGCGTGCGGCGGGATCCCGGAGAGCGACCTGCCGCGCGTGTTCGACGTGGCGTTCCGCGGCGAGGCGGCCCGGTCGCCCGGCGGCGGCGCGGGCCTCGGCCTCGCGATCGCCCGCGGCATCGTCGAGGCCCACGCGGGCAGGATCGGCGTGGCGAACGCGGGTCCGGGCTGCCGCTTCGAGGTCCGCCTACCGCTCTATTGCAGTGCCCTCGGCGTCAGGCCCTAGCGGGCCTTCCTTCAACGGGCACTGCGGCGATCGCTAGCATCGCTCCGGCTCGCCCAGGGGCTCGCTGCGCGATCAAGTTCTCGCTTCGCTCGAACTTGGCTTCGCACGCGATCGCAACGCCTCGGGTGGCCGAGACACTCCACCTCGCGTCGCCCCCGTCGGCTCGGCGCCGCCGAGCCCGGTCAGCGGTGGGTGGCGTCGTCGATGGCGCGGAATGTCGGGCAGGGCCAGCGCCACATGCAGGCCCGGCAGCGCCGGATGGGGCTGTCGGGGTCGCTGGTGATGCCCCCGGCCTCCTGGGGCCGGTGCAGGTCGAGAAGCCGAGCGCCCAGCTCGGCGAACGCGATCACCTCGTCCCGGGCCCCGGCGAGGAAGGACAGGTCCTCGCGGGAGAGCCGGGTACGGATCGGGACGAAGCCGTTCCGGTTGACGAGGCGGGACAGGTAGCGGGTGGACGTCCGCCAGGAGGTCGACTTCTCGGAGCGGACGCGGATCGCCTCCAGGCGCTCCCGCAGCCGCGCCTCCCTCGGGTCGGTCGTCCGGTCAGTCTCCACGTGCGGCACACCCCCCAGGCGTGACGGCGGCGGGCGCGTCGCCGATGACGCGCCGGGCGGACGGGCCCGGCCCGGTTCGCGCTCGCGCGGGGCCGGCGTCGCCGCCGCACCCCACCTGACCCTGCCGCTGTCGCACATCATCAGCCTGACGTACTCGGCGGCCCGGCGAGAGGGAACACGACAGATCACCGTCCAGGAGATGGTCGTTCGGGTCGCGGTAACCATGACATTGCGGTCCGTAGTTTGCAAAGCGTACGGGCAAGGTCCGGTAACGGTCTGCCCCCGTAGTGCCCGCGCCACACGGGACTTGGGCAACTGCCTGGCTCGCGGGCCGAAGGCGAGATAGTGTGCCGGACGTGGAGTTGAACGTCTCGACCGCGTCTCAGGGCGGTCACGCCGTCGTCACGGCGACGGGCGAGCTCGACCTGTACACCGCGCCGCGGTTGCAGGCGGCCCTCGCGGGGCTGCTGCGCGACCAGGTCGACCACATCGTGGTCGACCTCAGCGGCGTCGAGTTCTGCGACTCGACCGGCATGAACGTGCTGCTCGCCGCCATGAAGCGGCTCAAGGAGCAGGGGGGCTCGCTGGAGCTCGCCGCACCGCGCCCGGCCGTGAAACGGATCCTTCAGGTCACCGGGCTCGACACCGTCTTCACCGTGTGCGACGCCGCGCCCGCCCTGGACGCCGGCTGACCCGTCCGTAGCCGACGGCGGCCCGCCGGGGACACCCCGGACGGGCCGCTCGGCATGCCCGCAGCCGGCAACCGCCCGCCGCCCAGGGTGCACCCGGCCCGCCCAGTGCACCCGGTGCGCTCAGGCATTTCCGACTCGTGGCGCGTCCTCGGCCTGCGGCCGGCCGCCCGCACCGCGGCCGCCGCCAGAGCCGCTCCGGCGCTGCCGACCGTCCCGTCCCTGTGGGCGGTACCGACCGTTCTCGTCCTCTTGGGCGTGCCGATCGTTCCGGTCCCTGGGCTTTCCGGGCCGCCCCAATCCCCCTGGCGCGTCCGGCTTGTCTGCATTGTTTGTCGCTGTGACATGTCCGATGGGTTCGGGCGAACGGAGGGCGACCGTCCGGCGACGGGGGCGCATCCTTCCCGCGCCGGTTCCCGGCGCCCACTACGATCGCGCGTATGCAGGACGTAGCGGTGATCATCCCGGCCAAGGACGAAGCCGACCGCATCGCGGCCACGGTCAAGGCCGCGCAGGAGCTGCCCGGCGCCGGCCTCGTGGTCGTCGTGGACGACGGGTCGTCCGACGGCACCGGGCGCGTCGCCCGGCAGGCCGGGGCGCGGGTCGTGCGGCACAGCCGCAACCGGGGCAAGGGCGCGGCGATGGAGAGCGGCGCCGAGGCCGTCCGGCTGCTGGACGACGGCCGGGACGAGCCGCGCCACCTGCTGTTCCTGGACGCCGACCTCGCCGAGACCGCCCGGGAGGCGGCGCCGCTGGTCGAGCCCGTCCGGGCCGGGGACGCGGACATGACCATCGCGGTGTTCGCCACGACCGTGAAGCTCGGCGGGCACGGGTTCGTCGTGCGGCTGTCCCGGGACGGGATCCGGCGCGCGAGCGGCTGGGAGGCGACGCAGCCCCTCAACGGGCAGCGCTGCCTGACGCGCGCCGCGTTCGACGCCGCGCTGCCGCTGGCCGCCGGGTTCGGCGTGGAGACCGCGCTCACCATCGACCTGGTGCGGCAGGGCTTCCGGGTCGCCGAGGTCGAGGTGCCGCTGGCGCACCGCGCCACCGGCACCGACTGGCGCGCGCAGCTCCACCGCGCCCGGCAGTTCCGCGACGTGGCGCGGGCCCTCGCGCCGCGCGAGCCCGCCGTGGCCGATCGGCTCGCCCGCCTGCGCGGCCGCCGCCCATGACCCGTCCCGGCCCCGGCGCGTCCGGTCCGGGGCCCGCGAACCCCCCGAACGAGAACTCCGCCGACCAGGCGGGTCCCGTGCACGCGAGAGGCGGGCGGCTGGGCGCCGCCGGTTTGGGATGCGTCGCCGCCGGGCTCGCCTGCTTCCTCGGCACGGCCCTGCTCGGCCCGTCGGTCTTCCAGCCCGCGCTGGGCGGCGCGGGCGGTGTGCCGCCGTACGCGCTGCACGTCCGCCCGTCCGCGCACCTGGTGATCGGCCTCGTCGCGGTGGGTGTGGTGCTGAGCGCCGCCGGGCTCGGGTTGTGCCTCGCCGCCGCGGCGCGCGGCTGGCGGACCAGACCCTTGCCGCTGGTGGTCGCCGGGTTGGCGGCCGCGATGGCGTTCATGCTCATGCCGCCGGTCGGGTCGTCCGACCATCTGAACTACGCCTCGTACGGGCGGATGGCGGCGACGGGCCACGACCCGTACACGACCCGCGCGGTGGACCTCGCCCGCGACCCGGTGGCGGGCGCGCCGGAGGAGTGGCGCTCGACGCCGTCGGTGTACGGGCCGATCGCGACGGGCGCCCAGGCGCTCGCCTCGCGGATCGGCGGCGAGTCGGTGCGGCTGACGGTGTTCGTCCTGTCGGCGCTGAACGCGCTCGCGTTCGCGCTCACCGCGCTGCTGCTCCACCGGACGTCCCGGAGCGAGGGGCGGCGCCTGCGGGCGGCGCTGCTGTGGACGTGCAACCCGCTGCTGCTGTTCCACCTGGTCGCGGGCGCGCACAACGACGTCCTGGCGATCGCGCCGATGGTGGCCGCGGTGACCGTGTTCGCGTCCCGTGCGGGGGACCGGAGCGCGGTCAGGGCGTTCGCCGCGGGCGCCCTGACCGGTGCCGGGACGGCGATCAAGCTGCCCGCCGCGCTGGTCGGCGGTGGTCCCGCCTGGGTGCTGCTGCGGGACGCCTGGACGGGACGGAGCCGCCTCCGGGCCCTCGTCGGCCTCGTCGCCCTGCTCAGTGGGGCCGCGGCCGTGGTGGCGGCGGCGTACGCGCTGGCGGGCCCGCACGCGCTCGACCAGGTCAGCGAGGCGAGCAACATGGTCTCGTTCGCCACCCCCTGGCACCTGCTGGACGAGGTGCTGGGCCGCGGAGCGCACCGTGACGTCATCAAGTTCGGCTCGGTCGCGCTCGGCACGCTGCTGTTCGTCCTGCTGCTGCGTGCGCTCCCCAAGGACGAGGAAGCTGAACACCGCCGCGTCACGGTTGCTCTGGTGCTCGCTTGGCTCCTCGCCGCGCCCTACGAGCTGCCCTGGTACGACGGGTTCGGTTGGGCGCTGCTGGCGCTGCTCGCCTGGACCCGGGTCGACTGGATCCTGCTCGCCCACACCACCGCGCTCAGCCTGGCCTACCTCCCCGCCCGCGCGCCGAAGCGCATCGGGATGCCGGACGACCTGTCCTGGCTGTTCACGGTCGTTCGGCCGACGGTGATTCCATGGACGCTGCTCGCGGTCCTCGCGGCGCTGGCCGCGGTGAGCCTGCGCCCATCAGGTCGAGCTCCAGCGATCGCACCCCCGCCGCGAGCATCAGCGGGGTCGAGAGGCTGAACGCGACCGACAGGATCACCACGCCCGAGTCGTTCACCAGCATGCCGATGACCCCGACGGCCAGCGCGCAGATCAGCGCCGGGCGCATCGTCGGGCTGTGCTCGTAGGCGCGGTGCAGCAGCGACACGCGCCACCGGGTGGGCCGCGCCAGCACGAAGAACAGGAACCCGAGGGCCGCGGCGAGCGGCAGCGTGAACGGCCAGTAGCCGAGGCTGTTCACCATGGCGTTGAACTTCCGGGTGATGACGTCCCAGGCGTCGCCGTCCATGAGGTCCTGCCAGAACCGGCCGAGGTGCGTCGGGTTCGCGCTGCGCGAGTTCAGGTAGGAGATGAACAGCACCAGCACGACCCCGGCCAGGCAGAACAGGGCGAGCCTGGGCAGCGACACCCGCTTCCCCGCGACCATCATGCCGAGCATCGCGAACGCGGGGACGATCGCGAGGACGCCGCCGAAGTCGCTGCCCCACGCGGGCAGGCCGTCCACGGCGACCGCGAGGACGCCCACGACGGCGACGACGGCGACCGCCGCAGCCTTCCCGCTCAGCAGGGCCGCCCACCACGCGGGCCGCCCGCCCGCCTCGGACCTCTCCTCGGACGCCCGGTTCCGCTCGGCCCGGAGCGGGAACTCGGCCAGCCAGGCGGCCGTCAGGATCGCGGCCACCGCGAACAGCGAGAACGCCTGGTTGCCGAACCCGTAGAACCGTCCGGCGACGAGCGCCGTGTAGCCCATCAGCGTGTTGAGCTGCAACGTCGACCCGGTCATCACGTCCACGGCGAGGACGAGCGCGGTCGCCCCAGTGATCACCAGCCCGGGGCCGAACGCGGACCGGCGCCACGGCCCGGCGAGCGCGAGGCCCGTCAGCAGGCCGCTGAAGCCCAGCACGGTGCAGATCAGCACCGGCGTCGGATGGGACGCCCGCCACCACGGCAGCAGCCCGGCGAGGAACGACGCGCAGGGCGCCGCGCCGCCGAGCAGCGCGATCACGCGGGTGCCGCCGAGGACCCGCGCCCGCGAGCGGGGGTCGCCGCGCACCCGCCGCAGCGCCAGCGCCGCCACTCCGTACAGGACGAGCTGCGTGGCGAACAGCACCCAGTAGAACGAGGTCTGGACGTTGCGGATCGCCTGGGCCGCCACGTCCTCGTCCACCAGCGCCGCAACCCGGTCCTCGGTGGACGCCTTCGACCGCTGCGACCGCCAGGCCGAGCCGACGGCCTCCTTGGGCTGCTTCAAGCCGAGGAGCTTCAAGGTCGTCGCGGTGAGGTCGGTGAGGGTCACCAGGCCGTCCTGCCGCGTCGCGCTCGACGTCAGGTAGCCGGGCCCGTAGCCGAGATCGCCCGCCCCGGTGCCGCGGGCGACGGCGACCCGCAGGTGCGGCCGGACGCTGGTGTCGGAGAGCCCGGCGACGAGGACGGTCGTCCCGGCCGGGACGCCGGCGAGGACCTGCGCGACCCGCCGGTCCACTGCGGCCGCGGCGGCGGCGCGCTTGCGGTCCTCGACCGGGACCTGGTCGCCGTGCGGGTCGACCCCGGCGGTCAGGTAGGCGCGGAACATGTCGTCCACGTCGACGGCGGCGAGTGGGCAGCTCGCCCAGTCGGCGGCGGTCGCCTTGTCCGGGGAGGCGACGTAGCGGTCCACGCGGCCGCCGCCGTCGCCGAGCCCGAACACCGCGCCGGGGCCGACGGCGAAGGTGCAGCCGCCCGCCGCGTGCACGGCGTCCCCGAGCAGGCCGACCTGCGCGTGGTAGGACGTGCCCGCGTTGTCGCTCTTGATCGCGGGCCAGCCGGGCGCGACGGCGCCGCCCGCGCGGGCGGGACGGGCCGGATCAGCCCAGGGGCTGCGGATTCCCGCGCTTGCCGGCGCCGGAGCCCCAGGA
>NZ_CAACUY010000106.1 GCF_900659615.1 Actinomadura fibrosa
TACACAGCGCTGATCAGCGGCCGTCAGCGGACCCTCAGCCGCCCCGAAGCGCTCCCCGGCACAGTCGGTCACGTCAACGCGACCGCGGACGGCGGCCTCGGGCTGCTGGACCTGACGGAGCCGACCGAGACCGCCGTCGCCGCGGTGTTCGCGCACACCGCCGTGCTCGCGGGCCGGGAGGGCAACGCCGAGCCGCTCGCCGAGGCGGGCCGCTTCTTCGGGCGGCTCGCGCACCTGATCGACGCCGTCGAGGACGTGGCCGAGGACCGGGCGGCCGGCGCCTACAACCCGCTGCTCGCCACCGGCACCGCTCCGGCGGAGGCGCGCCGGCACGCCGAGGACGCGCTGCACGGGCTGCGCCTCGCGCTGGCCGACGTCGAGATGGAGAACCCGCGCCTCGTCCGCGCCCTCCTCGGACGGGAGGTGCGCCGCTCGGTCGACCGCGTGTTCGCCGCCTACCCGGGCGCGCAGAGCCCGTACCCGCCGCCCGGGAGCCCCTCGTACCGGCCTGGCCAGTACCCGCCTCCGCACCAGTACCCGCCGCAGGGCGGGCACGGCGGCGGGGGCTGGGAGCCTCCGCACGGCGGCGGCGGCGGTGGCTGGGGCGGCGGGGGCGGCGATTACGGGCACCGCCCGCCGGGCCGGCGGCCGGGCTGGCCGATCCCGTGCCTCACCGGGACGGCGGTCTGCGTCACGTGCGGGGTCTTCCAGCCGGAGTGGAGCGACTACCACGGCGAGAGCTGCGGGGAGCGCTGCTGGTGCACCCGCCACTGCGACGGGAGCTGCGACTGCGGCGGGTGCGACGGCAGCTGCTGTGACTGCTGCAACTGCTGCGACGGCTGTGACTGCTGCGACTGCGGCTGCGACTGCTGACCGCCCCGGGCCCGGCCGCCCGGCCTTGACCAAGCGACCGTTTGGGTGACAGTCTCGCGGACGTGGTGAGCGCGACGTTCGCGGGACTGCTGCTGGACCGGGCCGACGACGAACACCTCGGGCTGCTGTTCGAGGACGAGCGCCATACCTGGGCGGAGGTCGTGGCGGCCGCCCGGCGCCGGGCGGCGCTGCTGCCCGCCGCGTGCCCGGCCCCCCAGGGGCGCCCCCGGCACGTCGGCGTGCTGCTGGAGAACGTCCCCGAGCACGTCTTCTGGATCTGCGCGGCGGCCCTCGGCGGCGCGACGGCCGTCGGCGTCAACCCGACCCGGCGCGGCGCCGAGCTGGCCGCCGACATCGCGCACACCGACTGCGACCTGGTCGTCACCGACACCGCGCACCTCCCGCTGCTGGACGCGGTCCGCGCGGACCTCCCGCCCGAGCGGATCTGGATCACCGACTCCGACCGGTACGCCGCCGCGCTCGCCGCCGCGCCGGACGGGGCGGAGCCCGTCCGCGCCGAGCCGGGGGACCGGCTGCTGCTCCTGTTCACCTCCGGCTCGACCGGCGCGCCGAAGGCGGTCGCGTGCAGCCAGGGGCGGCTCGCCGACATCGCCGCGCACGCGGGCCAGATGGGCATCGGCCGGGACTCGGTCACCTACGCGGCGATGCCCCTCTTCCACGGCAACTCCGTCATGGCGAACCTCGCGATGGCCGTTCACGCCGGGGCGACCGTGGCGCTGCGGCGCCGCTTCTCCGCGTCCGGCTTCCTCCCCGACGTCCGCCGGTACGGGGTCACCTACTTCAACTACGTCGGGCGGGCCCTCGCCTACGTCCTCGCCACGCCGGAGCGCCCGGACGACGCCGACAACACCCTCCAGGCCGCCTTCGGCACCGAGGCGTCCGCCCAGGACATGGCCGGGTTCGCCGCCCGCTTCGGCTGCCGGATCATCGAGGGCTACGGGTCCAGCGAGGGCGCCATCTCGCTCCGCAAGACCCCGGACACCCCGGCGGACGCGCTCGGCGTCCCGCCGCCCGGCATGAAGATCGCCATCCTCGACCCGGGGACGGGCGCCGAGTGCCCCCGCGCCCGCTTCGACGCCTCCGGGGCGCTCGCCAACCCCGGCGAGGCCATCGGCGAGATCGTCGGCCTGGACGCGGCCGGGGCGTTCGAGGGCTACTACAACGACCCCGAGGCCGACGCCGAGCGCGTCCGCGACGGCAAGTACTGGAGCGGCGACCTCGGCTACCGCGACGCCGACGGCTACTTCTACTTCGCCGGCCGGGGCGCCGACCGGCTGCGCGTCGACAGCGAGAACTTCGCCGCCGCGCCCGTCGAGCGGATCCTGTCGCGCTGGCCCGCCGCCGTCATGTGCGCGGTCTTCCCCGTCCCCGACCCCCGGACCGGGGACCAGGTGATGGCCGCCCTCGAACTGCACGACGGCGCGGCCTTCGACCCGGCGGCCTTCGCGGCCTTCCTCGCCGCCCAGCCCGACCTCGGGACGAAGTGGGCGCCGCGGTTCGTCCGGATCGTCCGGGCGATGCCGCTCACCGCCACCGGCAAGGTCGACAAGCGCCCGCTGCGCCGCGTCCACTGGACGGCGTCCGAGGGCGTCTGGTGGCGGCCGGGCCGCGACCTCGCCTACGAGCCGCTGGCGCCCGCGCACGTCCGGGCCCTGCGCGCCGAGTTCGCCGCGCACGGCCGCGGCCACACGCTCACCGCCCTCTGAACGCCCGGCCGGGCCGCCCGGCGCGGGCGCGCGGGGCGAAATGGCCGGATCGCGCACGTTCGGCGACCCCGGACGTGCCGGTGCCCGTGTCTCAGTAGGCTAGGGGTGCCCCTTGAGACGATGGAGATCCCGGCCACCCATGAAGATCCTCACACCCCGCGTGCCGCTGCGCCGCCTCGGCGCCGTCGCCGCCCTCACCGTCGCCTTCGGCGCGTTCACCGCCGCGCCCGCGCTGGCGCACACCCGCCTGGTCAGCAGCACGCCGGGCAAGGACGCCACCGCCGGCCCCGTGACGGAGGTCAAGCTCGTCTTCAGCGACAAGATCAGCCTCGCCCAGGTGGTCGTCCGGGACGGCGCGAAGAAGACGTTCCAGGCGGGCAAGGCCCAGACGGACGGCACGACCGTGACCCAGAAGCTGACGGGCGCGCTGCCCGCCGGGTCCTACACCGTGGCCTACCGGGTGGTCGGCGAGGACGGGCACCCCGTCGAGGGCGCCGACCTGAAGTTCACCGCCACCGCCGCCGGCGGCGCGGGCGGCGACGCCCCCGCGACCACCGCGGCGACCCCGGGCGGCGCCCCCGTCGCGCGGGAGCAGACCGGAGCGGCCGCCACCGCCAACGAGCAGCCGCTCAAGGAGGACCAGGAGGACGCCGAGGCCGCCGAGGACGACGGCGGCTCGGGCACCGTGCTCTGGGTGCTGGTCGGCGCCGGCGCGCTCGCCGGCATCGGCATCGGCGTCGCGATCGTGTACCGCGCCAAGCGGAGGCACGGGGTGGCCGGCGCCGGTGAATAGCGGCACCGCGCGCCTCGTCCGGGCCGCCGCCATCGCGGCGGCCGCGGCCGTCGCGGTGCTGGTGGCCGGGCTCGTCCTCGGCGGCTCGGTCACCGAGAAGGTCATCCCGGGCCTCGGCGACGCGGGGGTCGTCACCCGCTGGGGCCTGCCCGTGTCCCGCACGGCCATGGACCTCGCGGCCGCGCTGACCGTCGGCGCCCTGCTCGCCGGGTCCGCGCTGCTGCCGCTGGAGAGCGGGCGCGGCCCCGGCCGGCTGTCGGCCGACGCGGTCGGCTACCTGCGCGCCGCGTCCTGGCTCGCCACCGGCTGGGCCGCCGCCGCGGCGGCCACCCTGGTGTTCACCGTCGCGGACGTGCTCGGCCAGCCGGTCGGCGACGTCCTCACCGGCAGCGAGCTGAGCAGCTACGTCGGATCGCTGCCGCAGGGCACCGCGCTGATGCTCGTCGTGCTGCTCGCCGTGGTCGTCGCGCTGCTGGCCCGCACCACCACCACGCCCGCCGCCGCGTTCGGGCTGCTCGCCATGGCGGGCGTCGCGCTGCTGCCGCCGCCGCTGACCGGGCACTCCGCGTCCGCGGCCAACCACTCCGTCGCGGTGACCGGCGTGGCCCTGCACGTGGCCGCGATCGCCCCCTGGGTCGGCGGCCTCGCCGTCGTCGGCGCGCACGCCCTGCTCGGCCGCGACCGGCTGCCCGTCATGGCCGAGCGGTTCAGCCGGATGGCGCTGTGGTGCTACGTCGTCGTCGGCGCCAGCGGCCTCGTCAACGTGATCGCCCGGCTGCCCGACCCGACCGAGCTCCTCACCACCGACTACGGGCGGCTCGCCCTCGGCAAGATCGTCGCGTTCGCCGTGCTCGGCTGGTTCGGCTGGTGGCACCGGACCCGCACGCTGCCCGCCCTCGCCCGCCGCGAGCCCTGGTCGTTCGCGCGGCTCGCCGGGGTCGAGGCGGCCGTCATGGCCGCGACCATGGGCCTCGCCGTCGCGCTGGCCCGCACCGCGCCGCCCGCGCCCGCCGAGGAGGAGTCCCCGGTCAAGGCGCTCGTCGGCTACGACACGCCCCCCGAGATCAACCCCGTCCGGCTGCTGACCCTGTGGCAGTTCGACCTCTTCTTCGCCGCCCTGGCCGCCGCCCTCGCCGGGCTCTACGTCGCCGCGGTGGTGCGGCTGCGGCGGCGCGGCGACTCCTGGCCGGCCGCGCGCACCGCCTCCTGGTTCATCGGCCTACTGTCCATCGTGATCGTCACCGAGAGCGGGATCGGGAAGTACGCCCCGTTCCTGTTCAGCGTCCACATGGCCCAGCACATGGTGCTGAACATGCTGACGCCGATCTTCCTCGTGCTGGGCGCGCCGGTGACGCTCGCGCTGCGGGCGCTC
The DNA here is from genome assembly GCF_900659615.1 of Actinomadura fibrosa. Classification (GTDB taxonomy): domain Bacteria; phylum Actinomycetota; class Actinomycetes; order Streptosporangiales; family Streptosporangiaceae; genus Spirillospora; species Spirillospora fibrosa. The sequence continues at coordinate 4,766 of NZ_CAACUY010000106.1, forward strand.
AAGCCCGCGCGGGTGCGCGGCGACCGCGGCCCCCGCGAGTGGCTGACCGTGGCCCTGCACAGCCGCCTCACGGGCTTCATCGCGCATCCCGCGGTGGCCACGATCATTTTCGTGGCCGGGACGTTCGTCCTGTACTTCACGTCGCTGTTCGAGTCCGCGATGCGCAACCACCTCGGGCACATCGCGATGACGGCGCACTTCCTCCTCGCGGGCTCGCTGTTCTTCTGGGTGCTGCTCGGGGTCGACCCGGCGCCGCGGAAGCTGCCCTACCCGGGACGGCTCCTGCTCCTGTTCGTCACGATGCCGTTCCACGCGTTCTTCGGCATCGCCCTCATGAACCTGAGCCAGCCGCTCGCGCGCGGCTGGTACAACGCCGTCCACCCGCCGTGGGGCACCACGGTGCTGCACGACCAGCACACCGGCGGCGCGATCGCGTGGGGCTTCGGGGAGATCCCGACCTTCATCGTGCTGATCGCCCTCGCGTTCCAGTGGTACTTCGACGACACCCGCCAGGCCCGCCGGATGGACCGCAAGGCCGACCGCGCCGCCGAGGCCGGGGGCGACCCGGCGCAGGACGAGCTGGCCGCCTACAACGCGCGCCTCGCGAAGCTCGCCGAACGGGACCGCGCCGCCAAGGCCGCCAAGGCCGCGAAGCCCGGCAAGGCGGCCAAGCCGGAGAAGGCAGAGAAGGCGGACGAGACCGCAGGCGCCGAGAAGGCCGCCGACGCGGGCAAGGTCGCTGACGTCGGCAAGGCCGACACGACCCCGTCGTGAGACCGACACCAGCCTGACGTAGACGCCGGCTCAACGCGGACGCCGGCCTGACGCGGGCACCGTCCCGAGGCGGGCACCGGCCTGACGCGGACGCCGTTCCGGCGCGGGCGCCAGCCGGAGACCGTTCCGGGGGCGGATTCGTCCTCCCCCGCGCGGGGGAGTGGCGGATCGCCCGGATCTGCGACGATCGTGGGGTGTCCCGCCTCCTCCGGCCGCTGATCACCCGGACGACCTGGCGGCGCTGGTCCCATCTCGTCGTGGGCGGCGCGCTGCTCATGCCGTACTGGTTCCTCGGCATCGGCCTCATCCCCACGCTGCCCCTCGGCAGCGGCGTCGTGGAGGGCACGGCGGCCCTCCTGGTCTTCCCGGTGGCGGCCACGCTCGTCACCGGGCTCGTCCCGACGGTGCGGCTGCTGGAGGGCTCCCTCGCGAAGGAGCTGCTCGCCGGTCCCGCCGCGGGGCTCGCGCCCGCCTCCGCCCGCTCCTGGGAGAGCCGGCTCCGCGCCTCCGCGTGGTTCTCCCTGCACCTGCACGTCGGCGTGGTGATCAGCGGGCTCAGCCTCGCGGTGCCGCCGTTCGCGCTGGTCCTGATCGCGGCGCCCGCGGTGGACTGGGACGACCGGCTCCTCGACTCCTGGGGCTGGCAGGACTCCTGGCCGCAGTGGCTCGCGCCGGTCGCCGGGCTGGCCGGACTCGCCGCGCTGCTGGCCGCGATCGTCGTGGCGGGCGGCGTCCTCGCGCGGCTGGCGCCGTGGGCGCTCGGCCCGTCCGCCGCCGAGCGGCTCGCCGAGCTGGAGGCGCGGGCCGTCCGGCTCGCCGAGCGCAACCGGCTGGCGCGGGAGCTGCACGACTCGGTCGGGCACGCGCTGAGCGTGGTGACGCTCCAGGCGGGCGCCGCGGGCCGGGTCCTCGACACCGACCCCAGGTTCGCCCGCGAGGCCCTCGGCGCGATCGAGGAGTCGGCGCGGGCCGCGCTGGAGGACCTCGACCACGTCCTCGGGCTGCTGCGGGACGACCGGTCCCGCACCGCGCCGCAGCCCACCCTCGACGACCTCGGACGGCTGCTGGAGCAGACGAGGATCGCCGGTGTGCGGCTCGACTCCACGGTGGAGCCCGCGGTGGCGCACGTGCCCGCGGCGGTGTCCCGGGAGGCGTACCGGATCGTCCAGGAGGGGCTCACGAACGCGCTGCGGCACGCCGGGAAGGTGCCGGTGCGGCTGCGGCTCGGCGTCGAGGCGGAGCGGCTGGAGATGGAGATCAGCAACCCGCTGGGCGCGTCCCCGGCGGACGGCGGGCACGAGGGCGGGCACGGCGGAGGGCAGAGTGGCGGGCAGGGCGGCGGGCACGGCGGCGGACGGGGGCTGGACGGGATCCGCGAGCGCGTCACCGTCCTGCGCGGTGCGATGACCGCGGGCCCGGACGGGACGTCCTGGCGGATCCGGGTGTCGCTGCCGCTAAGGTCCGGAACATGACGATCAAGGTGCTGCTGGTCGACGACGAGCGGCTGATCAGGGCCGGGCTCGCGGCCCTCATCGGCGCCGAGGACGACCTGACCGTGGTCGGCGAGGCGTCGGACGGCACCGAGGTGCCGGGGGAGGTGTCCCGGCTGCGGCCCGACGTCGTCCTGATGGACGTGCGGATGCCGTGGCTCGACGGCATCCAGGCCACCCGGCGCATCCTCGGCACCGTGCCGGACCCGCCCCGGATCATCGTCGTCACCACGTTCGAGAACGACGAGTACGTCTACGACGCGCTGAAGGCGGGCGCGAACGGCTTCCTGCTGAAGCGGGCGCGGCCCGAGGAGATCCTCCAGGCGATCCGGATGGTGGCGCACGGCGACACCCTGCTGTTCCCCGCGGCGATCCGCGCGCTGGCCGCCCGGCACGGGCCGGCCCCGGACGGGGCCGCCGCCCGCTGGCACGGCCGGCTGACCGAGCGGGAGGCGGACGTGCTGCGGCTGATGGCGAAGGGCCGCTCCAACGCCGAGATCGCCGCGGAGCTGTTCGTCAGCCCGCAGACGGTGAAGACCCACGTCGGCAACGTCCTCGGCAAGCTCCAGGCCCGCGACCGCACGCAGGCGGTCATCCTCGCCTACGAGACCGGCTTCATCACTCCCGGCTGACCCCGGGCTGACCGCGGGCGCGCCCGGTCAGGGCGTGGCGAGGTTGGCGGCGAGGGCGAGGAGGTCGGCGCGGGCCGCGCCCTCGCCCCGCGGGCTGATGAGCAGATCGGTCGCGCCCGCGTCGGCGAAGCGGCGCAGGGCGTCCGCGACCTCCCGCTCGCCGCCCGCGACGACCGTCTCGTGGACGCCGGACAGCCCCTGCCGGTCGAGGTGCGCCCGGTAGCCGGGGAAGGACGACGCGAACCCGAGCTGCTCGGCGAGCTCGCGGCGGACGCCGTCCGGGTCTCCGGTGAGGGCCGCGACGACGCCCGCGAGGACGCGCGGCGCGGGGCGTCCGGCCGCGTCCGCCGCCTTCGTGACGGACGGGCCGATGTGGTCGGCGATCGCGTCCGCGCCGGTCCAGGTCGTCACGACGCCGTCCGCGAGCTCCCCGGCGACCTTCAGCATGGCGGGACCGAGCGCCGAGATGATCACGGGCGGCGGGGTGGCGCCGGGCGCCTCCACCGTGCCGTGGGCGGCGAGGGTCTCGCCCTGGTAGGCGACTTCCTCGCCGGCCAGCAGCGGCCGCAGGACGGTCAGGTACTCGCGGACGTGCCGCGCGGGTCGCGCGTAGGGGATCCCGTGCGCCTCCTCGATGACCTGCCGATGGCTCGGGCCGATGCCGAGCGTGAAGCGCCCGCCGGTGATCGCCTGCGCGGTCAGCGCCTGGCCGGCGAGGGCCAGGGGGTGGCGCGGGTAGGTCGGGACGACGGCGGTGCCGACCTCGATCCCGGGGGTCTCGCGTCCGGCGACCGCCGCGGCCATGACCGCGTCCCAGCCGTTCAACTGGCCGAGGAAGAAGCTGCTCAGGCCCGCGTCGGCCGCGGCGCGGGCCTGCTGGGCGAGCTCGTCCAGGGGGACGCCGCCGGCGAGGGAGAACAGTCCGATGCGCATGGGGGCTCCTAACATGAATCGGATATTCCGGTTCCGTTACGGAGCCAGGGTAACCTGAACCACGGGTTCCGGTTGCTGCGAGGGGAGAAGAGCGGTGCGAGCCGACGCGCGACGCAACCGCGAGCGCATCCTGGACGCCGCGCTGGCCGTGTTCGCCGCGCGGGGGCCGTCCGCGGCCATGGAGGACGTCGCCCGGGAGGCGGGCCTCGGCGTCGGTACCCTCTACCGGCACTTCCCCGACCGGCGGGCCCTCGTCGAGGAGATCGCCGCCCGCTCCCTCCAGGACCTCCGCGACGAGCTGCGCGACCTCCGCGCCGGGGGCGGACCGTGCTGGGACGTCCTGTCGCGGACGGTCGCCTTCTGCGTCGGGCAGCCGTTCGCCCTGATCAAGTCGCTGGCCGAGGCGAACGCCGCGCCGGCCGGGCGCCTCGCGCTCCAGGACGAGGTCGACGATCTCCTGATGCAGATCGCCGAGCAGGCCCAGCGGGAGGGGGCGGTCCGCCGCGACATCGAGCCCAGGGAGGTCGTCGATCTCCTCAGCACGGTCGTCTGCCGCCCCGGTGCGCGCACGGACGACGCCCTCACGAAGGTCGTCCTGGACGGCCTGCGCGCCCCCGTCCCGGCGCCCGTCCCGGAGCCTTCCTGAGCGATCATCGGACCCCGCTTACACGTCGTTTACCTGCGGCTCGTTAGAAAGAAGACACGAGCCAAGAAGGAACGCCGATCGGGGGATCATGGACGCTGTCACGCTGGCCGAGCTACGCAAGCCCCGCGCCTACCCGGCCGTGTCGGTGCTGATGCCGACGCACCGCGCCGCGCCGGGGAACCGCCAGGACCCGATCCGGCTCCGCAACCTCCTGGCGGAGGTGCGGCGCCGGCTCCAGGGCGACCCGCGCGTCGCGCCGGACGCCGCCGACCAGGTCGTCCGCGGGCTGGAGCGGGCCGCCGCCGAGGTCGATCTGCGGCACGCCGCGGACGGGCTGGTGCTGTTCGCCGCGCCCGGCGGCGAGCGCCACGCCTTCACGATCGGCCAGCCGGTGGACGAGCGGGTCGTCGTCGACAGCGGCTTCGCCACCCGCGACCTCGTCGCCGCCTACACGCGCGCGCCGCGGTACTGGCTGCTCACGCTGTCCGACCAGCGGGCGCGCCTGTGGGACGGGCAGGGCGAGGACCTCACCGAGCACACCGGCGACGGCTTTCCCGCCGCGCCCGACCCGATCGACGAGGCGGGCTCGGGACGGCAGTCGCCGCGCGGGGCGCCGGCGGACGGCGAGCGCCACCGCCAGGTCATGCGCGAGGTCGTGGCCGCGGTGGAGCGGGTGATGGCCCGGGACCGCCGCCCGCTGATCGTCGCGGGCGTGACCCGCCACCAGGTGTTCTTCGACGAGATGGCGGGCCCGCACACGACCGTCGCCGGGCGGGTGGACGGCAGCCACGAGGGCGCGGCGCCGAGCGCGCTGATCGAGGCGGTCCGTCCCGCGCTGGCGGCCTACGAGGACCTGCGGGAGGTCGGGGTCCTCGCCGAGCTGGAGGCGGCGCGCAGCATCCAGCGCTACGCCGGGGGGCTCTGCGAGGTGAAGCGGCTGGTGGAGGAGGGCCGCGGCGAGCACCTGGTCGTGGAGCGCGGCTACTACGCGCCCGCGGTGCCGACCGACGGCGAGCTGATGCTCGTCGAGGGCAGGCCGGGCCTGCTCAAGGGCGCGGACGTCATCGACGACGCCGTGGACGACGTCATCGAGACGGCGCTGGAGTACGGCGGCGAGGTGACGTTCGTCTCCGACGGCTTCCTCGTCGACCACGACCGCATCGCCCTCGTCACCCGCTTCTAACGCCGGCTGTCGCACGCTGGGTCGCGCCAGGCGACCCAGCGGAGCGACCACGCCTCGCCCGGGCGGGGCCGCCATCCGGCCGGGTGGGAGGGCCAGGACGCCTCCGTGGACGTCCCGGCGGGCAGGGGCACCACGACCATGCAGACACCGGATGCGGGCGCGTGGAGGCGGCGGGTGTCCGCCACGTCGATGCGCGTCCACCAGGTGGGGTAGAGCAGCATGGTCCTGACCCGCCAGTCGAGCGCCCGGTCCATCACCACGCCGCCCACCGCCGGGCCGGGTAGCGGCGGGGCGGGCTTCACGCGCTTCGGCGACGGTCCCATGGCGAACGTCAGCGCCGCCAGGTTGACCGCGGCCAGCGCGAGGGCGAGTGCGGCGGCGGCCCGCGGCGGACGCGGCAGCCTGCCGAGCGCGGTGAGCACGGCGAGCAGGCCGATCGCGGCGATCGACGTCTCGGGCAGGTGCAGGCCGGTGCGGTCGCCCGTCAGGAACGTGGTCTCGGGGAAGTCGAACGCGATGAACGCGTGCGTCCGCAGCCGGTCGCCCGCATAGGCGGTGACCCACGCGCCGGTGCCCGCCAGGACGGCGACGGAGGCCAAGGCGCGCCGCACGGCCGCGCGGGCGCCGGGCCGGATCAGTGCGGCGGCGCCGGCGAGCGCGTAGGCGAGCGCGACGCACGACAGGTAGCGGCCGTAGGCGAAGTTCCCGACGCGGTGCTCGTCGGGGAGCGCGGCCGACGAGGCGTAGGCGACGCCGAGGGTCGCCGCTAGGAGCACGGCGGCCATGGCCCGCGCGGGAACGGGCGTCCGGCGGCGGACCAGGGCCGCCACGGTCACGGCGAGCCCGACCCCGGCCAGGCCCCACGTCGAGACGATCAGGTACCAGACCTGCCCCGCCGCGCCCGACAGCGCCCACTGCTGCCCGCTGGACGTGGTGAGCCGCGATGTGAGGTTCGCCGCGAGGTCACGGGTGCCGCCGGGATACAGCTCCGCCCGCAGCCGCGCGTTGAGGACCGTCCCGGCGGCACGGCCCGCGGCGGCGACGGCGAGCCCCACCAGCGCGGCGCGCCACCCGGGCAGCGCCGCACGGAGACTCGCGAGCCGTTCCGCGAGCCGTCGTGTGAGCCGCGCCACCCGCCCTGCGGCGAGGGGTGGGTGTTCCGCGAGGCACCGTGTCCGTCCGCCCGGCGGGGCGTGCTCGTCCGCCGCCTTCCGGGCCTTCGGCGAGAGACGGCCGGTCAGAGCGGACAGGGCGGTGACCAGCGGGACGGCGGCGAGCGCGGCGGTGTGGACGGCCAGCAGGACGGTGCCGCGCGAGTGGACGGTCGCCGCGAAGGCGGCGGCGAGGCTCGCGAGGGCCGCGTCCGCCGCCCGGCCGTGCCGCGCGAACCGGTCCAGCGCCAGCAGCCAGCCGAGGACGAGCGTGGGCAGCACCGCGTCCGCCAGCGCGAACGCGCCGAAGAACGTGGTGGCCGGGAGCAGCGCCGAGCCCCACGCCAGCGGCAGCGCGGACCGCCGGGCGAGGCCGAGCCGCCGCGCCGCCGCGTACCCGAGCGGGAACAGCGCGGCGCCGAGCACCGCGTTGATCACCATGACGGTCGTGTAGACGGCCGCCGGGTCGTGCGCGAACCAGTACGCCGGGCTGAGCAGCAGCGGGTAACCGCCCTGGTAGAAGGTGTTACCGGAGAGGTCGCCGCCCGGGCCGCCGGCCAGCCACCGGGCCGCGACGAGGTAGCCGGTCTCGTCCGGGTTCGCCACGGGCCCGGTCCGCGCGCGGGCGAACCACAGCCGGACGCAGACCTGCGCGACCGTGCCCGCCACCAGCAGCCACGGCAGGGCGGCGGACCGCCGCGGGACGGGCGCGGAGCGGGCGGGCGGGACGGAGCGCCGGAACGGTGCGAGCACGAGCGTCATGCGCCCCACCGTCCCGGCGGGCTGTCATGATCGTGTGCGGGAAATGTCCGGATCTCGTGACACAGACGGGGGGACGCCGATCGCCGTCCAATAATGTCCGGGTGGTGAGCATTCTCCTTGTCGAGGACGATCCCTCGGCCCGGACGGCGCTGGAGCTGGCGCTGACCCGGCTGGGGCACCGCGTGACCTCGCGGGCGACCGGCGAGGACGGCCTGGAGGCGCTGCGCGCCCGGCGGCCCGAGATCGCGATCCTGGACGTGATGCTGCCGGGCATCGACGGGATCGAGGTGTGCCGCCGGATCCGCCGCGAGGACGCGCTGCCGGTGATCCTGCTGACCGCCCGCGGCGACGACCTGGACGTCGTCCTCGGGCTGGAGGCGGGCGCGGACGACTACGTCGTCAAGCCCGTCGAGCCGCGCGTCCTGGACGCCCGGATCCGCGCGGTGCTGCGCCGCGCCGACCAGACGCCGCTGGACCGGTCCGTCTACGGCGACCTCGTCATCGACCGCACGTCCCTCAAGGTCACCAAGGCGGGCGCCGACCTCCGGCTCACCCCGACCGAGCTCCGGCTGCTGCTGGAGCTGACGCGGCGGGCGGGGCATGCGCTGACCCGCCAGCACCTGCTGTCCGCGGTGTGGGAGCACACCTACCCGGGCGACTCGCGGCTCGTGGACGCCTGCGTGCAGCGCGTCCGCGCCAAGATCGAGGACGAGCCGGCCGAGCCCCGGCTGATCGAGACCGTCCGCGGCTTCGGCTACCGCTTCACGGCGCCGTGAGGCGGGCCCGGGCCGGCGGCGCGGCGGATCGGGCGCGCCGCCGCGAGGACGTCCGGCGCCGCTGGTTCACCGGGCTGCGCGTCCGGCTGGCCGCCGCGTTCACCGCGGTCGCCCTGCTGGCGTCAGTGGGCGCGTCCGGCATCTCCTACGTGCTGCTGCGGCGCGCGATGCTGCAACGCGCCCAGGACGCGGTGCTGACCGACGTGCGGGAGACGCTCGCCCGGCAGGTCCCGCCGGAGCTCCCGCCCGACGTCGGCGACACGCTCGGCGCCGAGCTGGAGGAGGTGCTCTCCGCGCCGCCGGGGCGCAAGGCCGCCGCCGTGCGCGTGCGGCTCGACGGCGGCGTCGTGCTGCCCGACCCGGCCAAGCTCGACGTGCCCGTGAGCGAGGAGTTCGCCCGGCGGGCGCTGCGCGGGACGGTCTTCCAGCGGATCACGCGGAACGGCACGCCGTACCTGCTGGTCGGCGCGCTGGGCGTCCGGGCGGGTGATGATGACGCCGCCGCCGGGCGACTCGGCGACGGGGGCGAGGCCCATGGCGCGGAGCCCGTCGAGCAGTTCGGAGCGGTGGAGCCCGGACGCGAGGACGGTGGGGGCGAGGCGGTGGAGGCGGAGCGGGTCGGCGCGGCGGTCGGCGAGGATCTCGTCGAGGGTGGCGGGCGAGTCCGTCCGGACGTAGGAGGAGAGGGCGCCGACGCGCAGCTGGCCGTGGCGGCGGGCGACGTCGTCGATGAGGTAGGTGAGCGGCTGCGGGAGCGGGGTGGCCGAGTGGCGGGCGAGGAGGCCGGTGACGTCGTCGGCGCTGCGGCCCGCGTCGAGGGCGCGGCGGACGGACTCGGGGGTGAAGCGGTAGACGGTGGCGCCGCCGGTGGACTCGACGTCGGCGGCGAGGGCCAGTTCCCTGGACAGCTCGGTCATGAGGGGGCCGGGCGCGACGGCGGTGAGGTCGGCCTGGATGAGGATCTGGTCGACGGGTTGCGGCAGGTGCTTGGCCAGGGCGGGTTCGGGGTCGGCGCCGGTGAGCAGGTCGCGGGCGAACGGGGCGAGCTCCCCGAATCCGGTCATCCCGATCACGGCGGCCTCGCGCAGCGTCCAGCCGATGAGGCGGTCGCGGGTGGGGCCGCCTCGGCGGGGGCGGAGCCATGCGAGCCGGGCGCGGAGGGCGTCGGCGTCGACGGCGGTGCCGCGGTCGGCGTCCGCGAGGATCTCCAGGACGGCGCGGCGCACGGCCGGCGCGCTCACGCGGACCATCGCCTCGCTGAGCGCGTTGATCAGCCGGTCGCGGTCGTCGCGCTCGCCGGCGAGCCCGGCGGCGCGGTCGGACCTGAGCCAGCCGCGCGCCAGCTCCGTCCAGCGGCCGGCGGTGTCGCGCATGAGCCACAGGTCGTAGGCGGGGGTGGGGAGCCATTCGCCGTCGAGGTCGCCGCTGCGGGTGAGCAGGCCCGCGGCGTAGGCGGTCTCGACGAGCAGGGCGGCCTTCCACTCGGGGACGTCGAGGAGCGTGGCGGCGGCGCGCAGGTCGCGGACCGCGAGGCCGCCGCTGCGCAGCACCGGCGGCGGTTCCAGGCCCCAGCGCTCCAGGAGCTCCTCGATGAGCCGGACGGCGTTGAACGCCTCGCCCGCGGCGGCGCGGACGACCTGCTCCTCGCGCCGCCGCGCCGCGTCCGGGTCCTTGGCGGCCGCGGTCTCGGCGGACGCCGGAGTCAGCGCCGGGGGGCGGGTGGGCAGGTCCCGGAAGAGGCGTCCGCCGCGCAGGTGCAGCGCGACCTCGCGGGGGAGGGTGACGGTGCGGTCGTCCTCCGCGGCGAGCAGGCCGCGGGCGAGGAGCCGCTCGATCGGGGTGGTGGCCGTGTCGATCCGCACGGGGCGGCGGGCGTCGGCGACGCGGCCGACGGGCGGGCCCCAGGCGAGCTGGTCGAGGGCGGCCCGCGCCTCGGGGCCGGCGTCCTCGATGAGGTTGCCGGGGGCGGCGAGCAGTTCGGCGAGGCGGCCGAGGAGCCGGCCGGAGTCGGCGAAGCCGCGGGGCGCGTGCCCTTCCAGGTCGGTGATCAGCAGGGTGAGCCGGTCGGTGGAGTAGCCGGCGAAGACCTCGTGGACGGGCGGGCCGAGCCCGGCGGGATGCGGCAGGCCCTGCCGGACGCCGGGGGCCGCCATCAGCGTCCCGTCGCCCCAGGCGAGACCGTGGCGCCGCAGCGTCCGGGCGGCGTCGGCGATCTCCTCGGGCGTGGCGCCGAGGGCGTCGGCGAGGGCGCCGGGCTCCGTTGACGGCAGGACGAGCAGGGCCTCCAGCAGCGCGAGCGTGAACCGGTCGAGGCGGTCGAGGGCCCGGGAGATCGCGGCGGGCGTCGCGGCGCGGGCGGCGAGCGCGGTCAGGTCGGCCGGGACGGGGGCGAGGAGTTCGGGGCGCGCGGACAGGAGCGCGCGAAGCTCCTCGTCGCTTCGCGCGCGCAGCCAGTCCGCGTACGTCTCCATGCCGTTACCCAACTGTATGGTGGCGCGCACTCCGGCACCGCCAGGACCCTCAGCGTAGGAGCCCGCGGCGGGTGACCTGGCCGGACTGGGTGCGGTGCGTCCCCCCGTCGGGCGGTACGGGGCGCGTCAGGAGGAGGCGGGCGTGCGCTCCAGGTGCACCAGGCCGAGGCCGAGGCGGGCCCAGCTCTGCACGAACCGCTTCTCGTCGATGCGGGTGGGCGGCTCGTACATCGACTCGTTGGCGAGCCAGTAGTTCACCACCGCGCCTCCGAGAATGGACGCGACGGCGGGCCAGTCCTCGTCGGAGCCCTCGAACTCGGGTTGCGCCGACAGCCAGGTGGCGATTCCGTCGTAGAGCGGGTTGACGATGCCTTCGCGCATCTCCGCCACGAGGTTCGGGAACTGGTCGAGGTCGCGGAACAGGACCCGGATGAGGTCCTGCTCTTCGCGCATCTTGGCCAGGCCCGCCTGGCAGGTCATCCGCAGGCGGGTCTCCAGCGGGCGGTCGGCGAAGGCCGTGGCCTGCTTCAGCACGTCGCTGATCTGCTGCCGGGTCCGCTCGATGTGCTCGCGGATGGCGGAGGCGAGGACCTCCTCCTTGGACCGGAAGTGGCGGTACAGGCCGCCCGCGCCCGGCGAGAGCCCGGCGGCCGCCTCGATCTCCGCCACCGACGTCGCGGCGTAGCCCCGGTCGGCGAACAGCCGGAGCGACTCGGCCACGATCCGCTCGCGCGTAGATGTCGTCATGATGATGAATTCCTCCGCAAGAACAGTAAGGCATCTTCGACCTGCGAGTCCCTGCGTCGGGCCCGGCGCGCCCGAATTCGTGATCTGTCTCGCACCGGCGCGGGGGCGACTAGAGTTCTGACTTCGCGCCCCGTCGCCGGAAGGGGCGTACGCCGGAAGGGTCGACGATGTTCGTTTCCCCGCGGAAGGCGGGCCGCGGTGTCTTCCTCCCCGAGGAGTTCGTGGTCCCCACGCTGGTCGCCGGGCCCCGCTTCCAGATCCGTCCGATCACGGTCAGCGACGTGGTCAAGGACTACGGCGCGGTGATCGGCAGCCTCGACCGGCTCGCGGGGCGGTTCGGGCCCGAGTGGGGCTGGCCCGACTCCGAGTTCACGTTCGAGCAGGCCCTGATCGACGTCGCCTGGCTCCAGAAGGAGGGGCAGCTGCGGCGCTCGTTCAGCTACGTCGTGATCACGCCGGACGGGGAGCGGCAGCTCGGCCGCATCCACGTCGCGCCGTCGGACTCCCCGGACGCCGACGCCGTGGTGGTGTTCTGGGTCCGCGCCGACGAGGAGAACTCCTCCCTGGAGAAGGAGCTGGAGGAGTTCGTCCGCGAGTGGGCCACGACGGCGTGGCCGTTCGAGACGGTCCGCTTCCCCGGCCGCGAAGGCCTCCGCTGACCAGGCGGAAGGCTCCCGCTGACCGGGGCCGAGGGCCTTCGCGGGGCGGGCGCGGCTAGCCGCCGAGGCGGCGGACGACGGTGACGAGGATCCGGCCGACGACGAGGTACACGAGGGCGGCGAGGCCGTAGTTGACGGCCACCTCGGCCTTGGGGTTCTTCGGCTGGAAGACGTCCTTGAACTGCCAGGCGAGGTCGGTGGCCCGGTCGCCGAACCAGCGGACGAGGTCGTTGCTGGTGTTGGCCTCGAACGTCACGAAGATGATGTGCACGGCGAGGATCACGACGACGACCGTGGTGACCGCCGAGATCACGGCCGCGATGACGGTGGCCGCGCGCCGGCGGACGGCCGCGGCCGTGACGGCGGGCCGCGCCCGCGGGGCGCGGTGCTCGCCCACCGGCTCGCCGGTGCGGGTCCCGGTGGTGCCGGTCCGGGTCGCGGGACGGGTGCCGCCCGCGGGGTCCTGGTCGGGGTGGTCTGCCATGGTGCGCTCCTTCACCGGGGCGGACGGGCGGCGGAGGCGGTGGGCCGTCCGGCTGGATCTGCCATTGTCGCCCGCTGGTTCTTTTGCTCCGGATGCCTTGTTCAGGCCCTTTGTTTTCCCTGGTCGGCGGGTTCGCGGTCGGGGGCCCGGGTATATCCGCAGCACGGGAGGCTGTTCCGGTCGACCGGGCAACCAGTTCCGGTCGATGTGAAATCGGCAGTCCCCGCGCGAAGAAGGTCCCGCGCTCTCCTACTCGGATCCCGTCGCATCGCCACTACCAGGGGAGCGCGGGTTCTCGCGCGCGACGACGCCGTGGGGCGGCTCTGGGGTGGCTCATCCGCATACCCGGTCTCTTACCCTGTCTGACGTGCTGGACCGCGAATCACCGAAAATACCCGCCCCCGACGGTGCCGGACTTCCCGTGCGCGCCCGCTCGTCCGCCGGTGCCGGGCTCCCCGCCGGTGCCGGGCTGTCCGTCGGCTTCGACCTCGACCTGACGCTCGCCGACACCCGCGCGGGCATCAGCGCCGTGTACGCGGCGCTGGCCGCGGAGACCGGCGTCGCGATCGACACCGACCTCGTCGTCAGGCGCATCGGGCCGCCGCTGGAGGAGGAGCTCGCCTACTGGTTCCCGGCGGGCGAGGTGCCCCGCATGGCGGCCCGCTACCGGGCGATGTACGCGGACGTCGCCGTCCCCGCGACCGTGGTCATGCCCGGCGCGCTCGCCGCGCTGGAGGCGGTGCGGGCCAGGGGCGGCCGCATCGTCGTGGTGTCCGGCAAGAACCAGGCCGACACCGAGCGGACCGTCCGCTTCCTCGGGCTGGAGGTGGACGCGGTCGTCGGCGGCCTGTTCGGCTCGGACAAGGGCGCGGCGCTGCGGGAGCACGGCGCGCACGCCTACATCGGCGACCACACCGGAGACGTCGACGCGGCGCGGGCCGCCGCGGCGGTCTCGGTGGCGGTGGCCACCGGCTCGTTCGACGGGGCGGCGCTCGCCGCCTACGGGGCGGACGTCGTCCTGCCCGACCTTCTGGCGTTTCCGGAGTGGTTGGGCGGATTCTCGGTCGCGTGATCCGGGCGCGGTCCGCGTCCCGGGACGAGCGTTCCGGCGGCGCCGGAGCGGCCGGATATCCGGTCGCCCGCGGCGGGCCCCCGGGATAGCTTGGGTTCCGTTGGCCCGCGGGCGTCGCGGGAGTCGCCGGGCGTGTTCACCGGCTCGCGGCGAGGCACTAATCTTGGGGCCAATTCAGGACGATTACTAGACGAGGTCTCCCGTGCCGACTGGCAAGGTCAAGTGGTACGACTCCGACAAGGGGTTCGGCTTCCTCACCCGCGACGACGGGGGTGAGGTGTTCGTGCACTCCTCGGCGCTCCCGGGCGGGGTGACGACGCTCAAGCCAGGGCAGCGGATCGAGTTCGGCGTGGTCGAGGGCCGGCGCGGCCAGCAGGCGCTGTCGGTGCGGGTCCTCGAAACGCTGCCGTCGGTCGAGAAGACCATCGCCAAGCAGCGGCGCAAGAAGCCCGACGAGATGGTCGTCATCACCGAGGACCTCATCAAGCTGCTGGACGGCATCTCCAACACCTACCGGCGGGGCAAGCACCCGTCCCCGGCGGAGGCGAAGAAGATCGCCACCGTGCTGCGGGCGGTCGCGGACGACCTGCACGCCTGAGCCGTCCCGCCCGAGCGCGCTCCCGGCCCCGGTTCGGCCCGGTCCGCGGAGCCGGGCGCGGGTCAGGTGCGCATCTCGGGGTGGGCGTCGTTGATCGTGGCGGTCCGCCGGGGACTCTCCCGGCGGGCGCCCACGCGCCGCGAGAACAGCAGCGCGAGGGCCAGCGCCAGCGCGGCCGCCACGATCGCCATGGCGAGCCGCCCGTCCGCGACGATCGACATGCCGAGGCCGAGCAGCCCGCCGAGGACCCACACGAGCTGGTGCAGGGTCTCCGACACGGCGAACGTCGAGGAGCGCATCTCCTCGCCGATCTCCCGCTGGACGACCGCGTCCATCGACAGCTTGCCGAGGACCTGGCCGAGTCCGGCCGCGGTCGCGACCGCGAGGGCGGCCCACAGGCCGAAGAACGCGGCGCTGGCGGCGGCGACGACCGTGACGGACGCGAGCGTCGCCGAGACGATCAGTCGGGGCGCGCGCGCCTTCATCCACGCGCCGAGCGCGGTGCCGATCAGGCCGCCGGCGCCCGCGCACGCCGCGAGCAGCCCCAGGGCGACGTTGTGGGAGACGGGGTCGAACCGTTCCTGGCGTAGCAGGAACGCCAGGTAGAGGATCAGGAACCCGGAGAACGCTCGCAGCACCGCGTTCGCCAGCATCGCCTCGGCCACGACGGGGCCGACCCGGGGGAGCGTGCGCCAGTGCCTGCGCGGCTTGGCCGCGTCCGTGGCCTCGCCGGGCGCGTCCGGTGATGTGGTGAGCGGCGAGTCCTCGACTTCGGGGACGTCCACGTGCTTGGGAAGCCGCATGGTGAACACGACGCCCAGCAGGAACACGACCGTCGCGATCCGCAGGATCCAGTCGGCGCCGATGAGGACGGTCAGGCCGGCGGCGACCGGGGCGGCGACCGTCGCCGCGATGAGCCCCGCGAAGGAGGCGCGTGCGTTCGCCGTCACCAGCGTGATCTGGTCCGGCAGGATGCGCGGCGTCACGGCGGCCCGGAGCACGCCGAACGCCTTGGACAGCACGAGCACGCCGAACGCCGCCGGCAGGAACGTCACCTGGTCGTCGTGCAGCACCGCGCCCGCCATCGCCCAGCACAGCAGGCCGCGGACCACGAACGTGCTCGCGATCGCGTACCGGCGGGCGTGCCGGGTCCGGTCGAGCACCGGGCCGATCAGCGGCGCGACGAGGGCGAACGGCGCCATCGTGACCAGCAGGTAGAGGGCGACCTGCCCGCGGGCCTGGTTGACGTCCAGGCCGAAGAACAGGGTGCCGGCGAGCGCGACCGCCACCAGCGCGTCGCCCGCCGAGTTGATCGCGGACGCCTCGATCAGGCTGCCGAGACCGCTGCGGCCGGCGCCGTGGGCGTGGGTGACGCGCCGGGTCAGCCGGCCGGTCCGCAGCAGGGCGGAGCGCGTGCCGCGCAACGCCCGGCCCGTACCGCCGGCGCAGGCGCGCACGGACCGCCTGATCGGGCGGGCGCGTGCCCCGTCTCCCATACGCGTCGATCTCTCCTTGGGGTAACCGGCCCTGGGTCACGGCATTGCGCGGCCTTGGGGTGGCTCAACTGAGACTACGTTCCCTTCCTGCTGCCCGGCTCACCTTCGGTTTCCGGATCCGCTCCAGGTCACTGTCGGTGCCCGTCCGGGCCCGCCCCCGGATCCCGTCCCAGGCCCTCCCGCCAGGACGATCTTGGGGATCGCCGCCGCCCTGACTCGCGGCGTTCGGCGCGGCGCGTTCCGCGGTAAGGGACGGCGGGTGTCCGGCCACGTGCTTCCATGGGCGAGAATTGACATGTGAGCCCACTGCGTCAGTCCAGCCCCGCGCGCTCCGCCACCGCGCGCACCACGTCCGGGCCCGCCCGCCGGGCCCGTCCGCCCGCCGTCGACGCCGCCTGCGCCGACGCCGTGGACCTGGCCCGCGCGGCCGCGGAGGAGACGGCCCGGCCGGTGCCGGTCGGCGAGCACCTCGGCGTCCGCCCGGAGGGCGACCGCGTGGTCACGCACTACTTCGCGTGCCTCGACCCCGCCTACCACGGCTGGCGCTGGGCGGTCACCGTGGCCCGGGCGTCGCGCGCGAAGGCGGTGACGGTCAGCGAGGTCGTCCTGCTGCCCGGCGACGACGCGCTGCTCGCGCCGCCGTGGGTGCCGTGGCTGGAGCGGCTGCGCCCCGGCGACCTCGGTCCCGGCGACCTGCTGCCGACCGCTCCGGACGACCCCCGGCTCGCGCCCGGCTACACCGACGTCGACGACCGCGCCGACCACGAGGCGCTGTGGGAGCCCGGCCTCGGCCGCCCCCGGGTGCTGTCCAGGGAGGGCCGGGACGCGGCGGCGGTGCGCTGGTACGACGGTGTCGCGGGGCCCCGCGCCCCCATCGCGGCGTCCGCGCCCGCGCAGTGCTCCACGTGCGGCTTCTTCGTCCTGCTGGGGGGTGAGCTGCGGCAGATCTTCGGCGTGTGCGCGAACGAGTACGCCCCGGACGATGGCCGCGTCGTCTCGGCCGACCACGGCTGCGGCGCGCACTCGGAGGCCGTGTCGCTTCCGGCGGTGTCGGAGCACAACCCGCCCGTCATCGACGAACTGGACTACGACATCGTCCCCAGCGATCCCGTGAAGGCCGTGGAGGACTCCGTGGAGGTCGTGGAGGATTCCGTGGAGGATTCCGCGGAGGATTCCGCGGGGGATGACGTGGAGGACGACGCGGAGGCGCAGGAAGAGGCCCTCGGGCACAGCTGACATCCGCTCGCAGGTGAGTCCGGTAGGTCCGGCGACGACGTGGCGCCCATGCGGCGAGGAGTGAGAGCCCGGTGACCGACACACCGGATCCGTTCGGCACCCAGGGCCTGCGGGAGCGGGTGCTGCGCGCGTGGGGCGAGTCCCCGGCGCGCTTCCGCGAGGACGCCAACGCCGAGGAGGACCACGCCCTCGGCGGTTACCGCGACCGGGTCGTCATCGAGCTGGCGCAGAACGCCGCGGACGCCGCGTCCCGCGCGGGCGTCCCCGGTCGGTTGCGGCTGGTGCTCCGGACGGGATCGGCCCAGGCGGTCCTTGAGGCTGCCAACACCGGGGCTCCGCTCGACGCCGCTGGAGTGGAGGCGCTGTCCACCCTCCGGGCCTCGGCCAAGCGGGACGAGACGGATGCGGTCGGACGGTTCGGCGTCGGCTTCGCCGCCGTCGTGGCCGTCAGCGACGAGCCCGCCATGGTGTCCGGCCCAGGGGGCGTGGAGTGGTCGCTGGAACGCGCTCGGCGGCTCGTGCAGGACGTCCCCGGGCTCGCGGACGAGCTCGAACGGCGCGAGGGCCACGTTCCGCTGCTGCGGCTGCCCTTCGCGCTTCCCGTAAGCGACCTCCCTGAGGTCCCTGCGGGGTTCGACACGTTGGTGCGGTTGCCGTTGCGTGAGGGCGCCGCGGAGACCGTCCGGGCGCAGCTCACTCAAGTGGGGCCCGCGCTGATGCTGGCCCTGCCCGCCCTGGACGCCGTCGAGGTCGACATCGACGGCGACGTCCGGACGCTGGTCGCCGAGCACCGCGCCCCGGACACGGTCGCGATCGACGGATCGGTCTGGCATACGGCCGAGGCGCATGGGACGACTCCGGCGGAGCTTCTCAGGGACCGTCCCGCTGAGGAGCGTGCCCGCCCGTACTGGCAGGTGCGCTGGGCTCTGCCGGACGGAGGTCTGCCCTCGCACGCGCCGGCCGTCGTGCACGCGCCCACGCCGAGCGA
Source organism: Actinomadura fibrosa (assembly GCF_900659615.1). GTDB lineage: Bacteria > Actinomycetota > Actinomycetes > Streptosporangiales > Streptosporangiaceae > Spirillospora > Spirillospora fibrosa. The sequence goes on from NZ_CAACUY010000106.1 coordinate 22,864, forward strand.
CGAACGCCTCGACCTGCCCGCCTTGCTCATCGCGTCGTTTCCGCTGGCACCGGATCGGCGTCACGTGGCGGCCGGTCCGCTCACCGACTTCTTGGTGGAGCGCGCCGCTGAGACCTATGTGCGGTTGCTGCGCGCGCGCCCGGCGTCCCCGGAGCTGCTCGACCTGGTCCCGGGGCCTGTCGCGGCGGGTGAGGTGGACGCAAGGCTCCGGCGCGCCATCCTCGAACGGCTCCCCGATGCGCCGCTGCTGCCCGCCCCGGACGAGCCCGGCGGCGACGGCGACGGCCGCATGCGCGGACGCGACGCGGTGGCCGTGGACGCTCCGCCCGCGTTCGTCGACCTCCTCGCCGGACGCACCGGACGCGCCGAAAGCAGTGGCGCGTCGGGTGAAGGTCCAGGTGGTGACGGCGCCGTGCTCGCAGGGCTGCTGCCGCCCGGCTGGCCCGCGCGGAGCCCGGCGCTCGCGGCGCTCGGCGTCCGCCGGGTGGAGCTGGCCGACGTGATCGATGAGCTGGCCTCTGTGGCCCGCGAACCGGCGTGGTGGCACTCGATGTACGGGACGCTCGCCGGGGCCGCCACGGACGCTCTGGGAGCCCTGCCGGTGCCGCTGGCCGGCGACGCGGGCCGCGTGGTGCGCGGTCCGCGCGGGCTGCTGATCGCCGACGGGGTCGACCCGGCCGGTCTGGACGCGCTGGGCCTGCGGTTCGTCCATCCCGACGCCGCGCATCCGCTGCTGCTCCGGCTCGGCGCGGTCGAGGCGGGTCCGCGCGCCGTCCTCGCCGACCCGGGCGTGCGCGCCGCCGTCGAGGGCTCGTTCGACGCCGACGACCCCGACGCCGTGGCCGAGGCGGTGCTCGGGCTGGTGGCGGCGACGCCCCTCGAACCCGGCGAGGAGCCGTGGCTGGCCGATCTGGCGCTGCCCGGGACCGACGGTGAGCTGTACCCGGCGAGCGAGCTGCTGCTGCCCGCAAGCCCCCTGCGCGACCTCATCGCGGACGACGCGCCCTTCGGCGTGGTGGACGGCGAGGTGCTGGAGCGGTGGGGCGCCGAGACGCTCGCCGCCGTCGGCGTCCTGGACGGCTTCGCCCTCGCCCGGAGCGAGGACGTCAACCTCGCCGGCATCGCGGACGAGGCCGAGACGCTCGACCTCGACGGCGAGGAGCGCTGGGCCGACGAGGTCCTGACCCGGATCGGCCCGCAGGACCTGCCGCCGCTCGTGCCGGAGTTCCAGGCCGTCCGCGACCTCGAACTCGTCGACGGCTGGTCCGGTGCGCTGCGCCTGCTCGCGGCCCCGCCGTGGCGTTCGGCGATCGTCGATCCCCTGTACGTGACCGTGGAGGGCGGGCGCCGCGTCGCCGTCCCCTCGTACACGGCGTGGTGGCTGAGCCGCCATCCCGTCCTGGACGGTCGCAGGCCGGGCGAGTTCAGGCTTCCCGGTGACGAGGACGATCCGCTGACAGGGCTCTATGAGGTCGCCCCGGGTGGACTCGACGAGCGGCTGCTGCTCGCCTTAGGCGTCCGTACGTCCCTCGACGACCTGCTGGACGAGCCCGGCGGGGCCCAAGAGCTCCTCGACCGGCTCGGTGACCCCGCCCGACACGTCACCCGCTCGCAGCTCGGCGCGCTGTGGACCGCCCTGGCCGACACCCCGGACCTCGCCATCGAGCCACCCGACCGCGTGCGCGCCGTCGTGGACGGTCACGTCGAGGTGGTGGACGCCGCGGACGCCCTGGTCCTCGACCGTCCCGACGTCCTGCCTCTCCTGCCGGGTCAGCCGCTCGTCATCGCCGCCCAAGGACGGGACGCGCGGCTCGCCGAGCTGCTTGACCTGCCATCGGCGAGCGACGAGGTCCCTGGGGAGGTCGAGTCGGTAGGGGAGAAGCGTCCCGTTCCGGAGGCCGTCCACGACGTCCTGCGGGACGCTCCGGTCACCTACCTGGCGCACGAACGGCTCATCGTGGACGGCCAGGACGTCCCATGGTGGACCGGAGACGGCGAGGTGCACGCGAGCAGTCCCGCGGGGCTCGCACGGGCACTCGCCTGGACGGCCGGGAACTGGGCCGACCGTCTCCTGGCCGAGGCGGTCCTACGCGATCCGCGGGCGCTTCCCGTCCTGCTGGCGGAATCCGACCTGGAGCCATGACGGGGTCACCGCTTCTCGGGCGGCTCGCCCCTCAGGAGGGCCTCGTGCTCGGCGGCTCGCACGGCCTCCAGACGGGCACGCGCGGTCTGGAGGCGCGGGATGTACCACATACCGAACACGCCGATCACGATCCCGGCGACGCACACCCACAGCCACCAGCGATCGTCGGACGGCAGGTCGACGATCAGCAGCACGACGAGCGCGACCGTCCACGCGACGGTGCCCGCGGCCGCGATGCGGACATCGTTGGTCCGCATCGGCGGCGGGTCCGGGAGGCGCGCACGGCTCATGCGGATCAGGTTACGCGGCGGCCGGGGGAGAGCCGGATCACACCCTTGGGCGGGGCAGGCCCCCGGTGACCATGGTGATGAGCAGTTCGTAGCTCACCTCCAGGTCCTCGGGCATACCGAAGCCGCCCGCGGCCTCCAGGACGGCGAAGCCGTGCACGGTCGAACGCAGCGCGCGCGCCGCGTGGACGAGCTGCGCCCCCTCCAGGTCGTAGCCGCGCAGTACGGCGAAGATGACGTCCAGGAGCCGCTGCGCCGCGGCCTGGACGCGTTCGGACGGCTCCCCCGCCTGGTCCATGGCGGCGTACCGGCCCGGGTGCTCGACGACGTAGGACCGGTAGGCGCGCATCACGGCGCGCACGGCGTCGTCCCTGGAGCGGCCCTGGGCGGCCCTGCCGAGCCGGTCCGTGAGCTCGTCCACCACGCGGACGGTCACCAGTTGTCGCAACTCGGCCAGGTTGCGGACATGCTTGTAGAGGGAGGGCGTGGCGACACCGGCCTTCCCCGCCACCGCGGCCAGCGTGAGGGCGCCGGGGCCCTCGGCGTCCACGATGGCGACGGCGGCGTCCACGACCGCGTCCGGTGACAGCCCCGCTCGCGGCATTCCCCGACTCCTTGAACGTAGATAGCTGATGAGCTAATCATATTAGCTTAGCTGTCAAGGTGGGTGGGCAGGGCGCGGAAGGCGCGCGGTCGGCGGCGTGTCGGCGGAATGGCGTGGAACCATGGGGCATGGGAGAACACTGACGATGACAACGCCACCGGCCGGAGAGCGCGCGGTCGCCGCTCCGGGCCTCGCCGAGGAACTGCGCATCTCGATCGCGCGGCTGTCGAGGCGCCTGCGCACGCTGCGCCCCTCGGCGGCCGAGCCCGGCGTCCCGAGCCCGCTGTCGCTCACGCAGTTCGCCGCGCTCGCCGCCATCGAGCGGCACGGCTCGATGACGCCGCGCGAGCTGGCCGACCACGAGAAGGTCCAGCCGCCGTCGATGACCCGCGTCATCGCCCACCTGGAGGAGCGCGGCCTCGTCATGCGCAGCCCCCACCCCACCGACGGGCGCCAGGTCGTGCTGAGCGCCACGGACGGCGGCGCCGCGCTGCTGCGCGAGGAGCGGCGGCGCAAGGAGGCGTGGCTGTCGCGGCGCCTCGTCGAGCTGACCGAGGACGAGCGGGAGATCCTCCGCCGCGCCGCGCCCGTCATCGACAAGCTCAGCCGCTCCTGAGGCACCGCCTCCGCGCGCCCGTCCCCGCCGGGGCGTCTTTCGCTGTCCCGCCGGTGAGGATCTCGGTACCCGGTTTGCCGGAATGGAACGCGCGCGATTATCGTTAGCCTTGGTAATGACTTCTGCTAACGATGACGTTGAGGAACCGGACCGGCCGGGCACCGCGGGTGCCGCCGGCCCGACGGCCGTCCTGACCGCTCCAGAAGGGGCCCGTCCCGGCGCCGGGCCCACCGAGCGGGACGCCCGTGTCGCCGGCTCGGAACGCGCCAACGCCGAGCCCGCCGAGTCCGAGCACGCTGAGTCCGAGCCCGCCAAGGGCGGCGGCATGTTCCGCTCCCTGCGGACGCGCAACTACCGCTTCTTCGCCGCCGGTCAGGTCGTCTCCAACACCGGCACGTGGATGCAGCGCGTCGCGCAGGACTGGCTCGTCCTTGACCTGGCGCACGGCAGCGGCACCGCGCTCGGCGTCACGACGGGCCTCCAGTTCCTGCCGCTGCTGCTGTTCGGCCTCTGGGGCGGTGTGATCGCCGACCGGTATCCGAAGCGCCGCGTGCTGATGCTGACGCAGGTGTCGATGGGCGCGCTCGCGCTCGTCCTCGGCGTGCTGGCGATCACCGGCCAGGCGCAGGTGTGGCACGTGTACGTGCTGGCGTTCGGCCTCGGCCTCGCCACCGTCGTCGACAACCCGACCCGGCAGTCGTTCGTGGTCGAGATGGTCGGCAGGCGCGACCTGCCCAACGCGATCGCGCTGAACAGCGCCACCTTCAACGGCGCCCGGCTGCTCGGCCCGGCCGTCGCCGGCGTGCTGATCGCTGTGCTGGGCACCGGGCCGGTGTTCCTGCTGAACGCCGCGTCCTTCGGCGCCGTCCTGTTCGGCCTGTACGCGATGCGCGAGGACGAGCTGCACCCGGCGGCGCAGGTCAAGCGGGCCAAGGGGCAGCTCCGCGAGGGCCTGCGCTACGTCCGCGGCCGCCGCGACCTCATGCTGGTGCTCGTGCTCGTCGGGTTCGTCGCCATGTTCGGCATGAACTTCCAGATGACGACCGCGCTGGTCGCGCGGCAGGTGTTCCACACCGGCGCGTCCTCGTTCGGGCTCGCGTCCAGCATGCTGGCGCTCGGCGCGCTCACCGGCGCCCTGCTGGCCGCGCGCCGCGCGTCCCGGCCGCGGCTGCGGCTGCTGCTGACCGCCGCGCTGCTGTTCGGGACGCTGGAGGTCGCCGCCGGGCTGATGCCGACGTACTGGTCGTTCCTGGTGCTGCTCGTCCCGACCGGCGTCGCGCTGATGACGTTCACGACGGCGGCGAACGCGACCATGCAGCTCAGCGTCGCCCCGGAGATGCGGGGCCGCGTCATGGGCCTCTACATGTTCGTGTTCCTCGGGACGAACCCCATCGGCGCGCCCACGGTCGGGTGGATGGCGGAGCAGTTCGGTCCCCGGCTGAGCATCGTGCTGGGCGGCCTCGTCGCCGTCCTCACGACGCTCGCGGTGGCCGCGCTGGCGGCGCCCAGGGAGTCGATCCGCCCGGCGCTGGCCCGCGCGATCCGTTCCAGGGCGGTGTCGGACGGCTGACGGAGGCGCCTCATCGGCGTCCCATCCGCGTGACAAGGGGTGCCATCGGCTGGAAAGCTGGCCAGGTGGCTCTCCGGACGTTCCCATGAGGCTTTTCGTGGCGCTCGTGCCGCCACCGGACATCCTGGACGAGCTGGAGGAGACCGTCCTCCCGCACCGGGACGACGTCCCGGAGCTGAGGTGGATCCGGCGCGAGCTGCTGCACGTGACGCTGACGTTCCTCGGCGAGGTCGACGACCGCACCCTCGACCGGCTGCTGCCCCGGCTGGAGCGGGCCGTCCACCGGCACGCCCGGATGTCGCTGTCGCTGGCGGGCGCGGGCGCGTTCCCCGGCAGCGGCGCGCACGCCCGGGTGCTGTGGACGGGCCTGTACGGCGACCGGCGCGGGCTGGCCCGGCTCGCCGCGTCCACCGCCGCGGCGGGGCGCCGCGCGGGGACGCCGCCCGACAAGCACCGGACGTTCCGCCCGCACCTGACGCTGGCGCGGTCGCGGCAGCCCGTGGACGTGCGGCCCCTCACCGAGGCGCTGTCGGCGTTCGCCGGGGCGCCGTGGACGGCCGACTCCGTCCACCTGATGCGCAGCCACCTGCCCGGCAAGCAGCACAGCCAGGTGACCTACGAGAGCCTGAAGACCTGGTCCCTCAACTGACCCGATCCCCACGCGTCCGGGTCACAGTTCCGGTGGCGGGGGTGCGGGACGGTCTTCGTCTGGCGGGCCCCAGGGGACGCCGTAGCGTTCGCAGGCGCGGCGGAGCGCGTCCAGGTCGGGCGGGAAGGTCACCTGGCGCAGCACGCGCCCGGACGGGTTCCACACGACGAGCCGGGGCATCCGCTCGGCCGCCTCGTCGATGCCGATGCCGCCGATGCGGTCGCGGGCCAGGTCCCATTCGACCTTGCCGCGCTTGGTGACGACGGCGAGCCCGGCGGACGACACGCGGAGCTGGGAGCGGTTGCGGTCGTACAGCCAGTAGCCGAGGAGGCCGACCAGGAGCCCGGTGGGCACCGACCAGCTCGCCGTGGCGAGGAACCCGCCCAGCTCCGGGCCGAGCCAGACCGCGCCTATCAGCGCGACCGCCTCGCACAGCAGGACGCTCATCCCGTACGTCCCGACACGGGACCGGCGGGTGGCGTCCAGGAGCGTGCCAGGGGCGGTGACAGGGCCGGGCGGCGGCGCGATCGCCACCGTGAACTCGCCGGACCGGTCGGGCGGAGGCGGCCCGGAGACGGCCTCCTGCGCCGCCCCCTGGGCGGGTACGGGCGCCGTGGCGGGCTCCGCCTCGGGCGCGGGGACCGACAGCGTGGACACCGCGGAGTGGAACGCGGCGCTGAGGTAGGCGTCGTACTCGGCGTCGTTCACCGGCAGGCCCGCCCGGCGGGCGGCCTCCCTCAGGTCCGTCCGCGAGATGCGGAGGGCCGACAGGGGCGCGGCGAAGAACTCGTCGCCGTCGGAGTCGTACAGGCGCACCCACGCGTGCCCGCCGATGGTGAGCAGCTCGATGCCGCCGATGCGGTCCTCGGGCATCTTCAGGACGACGTCGCCCGCGGCGTCGGCCCAGCCGAGGCCGTTGTCGGCGACGACGAGCCGCCCGCCGGGCACCTGCGCGAAGATCTCGGGCAGCCCCTCCAGGCCGTACTCGGGGGTGCGCGGCGCCCGCGCCCCCGGCGTGACCACGCGGTAGCCGTGGTCGTCGAGGGCGTGCGCGAGCTGGAACCCGTCCAGGCCGTGCGCGGGCAGCCGGGCGACGAGCTCCAGCCGGTGCCCGAAGGCCAGCGCGGCGAGGTCGGCGCGGCGCGGCTCGCCGGTCAGCGGGTCGAGGCGCAGGCCCGGCCCGACGACGATCGCGGCGATCCCGGCGGACGGCAGGTCGAGCAGCCCGCGGCGGCCGGGG
>NZ_CAACUY010000107.1 GCF_900659615.1 Actinomadura fibrosa
CGCGGCGCCGATGACGCTGTCGCGGGCGGACGCGGCCGCGTCCGGCGGCACCCCGGCGGGCAGCGTCCGCATCCGCGCCGCGTACACGGCGTTCCCCAGCACGCCCAGCGCCGCGATGCCCGCGGCCGTCCCGAGCTGGCCGCACGTCTCGTTGAGCGAGGCGGCGGATCCCGCCCGGCCGGGCGGCGCGGAGCGCAGGACCAGGTGCGCGCACAGGGCCGACAGCGGGCCGATGCCGACCGACGACACCACCAGCCCCGCCATCAGCAGTGTCCGGCGCCCCGGGCCGTCGATCGGGAGCAGCATCAGGTAGCCGCCGGCGACGACGGCCAGCCCCGCCGCGATCGCGGACCCCGGCCTGATCCAGCGGGTCAGGCCCGGGGCGACCTGGACGGCGAGGACCGTGGCGAGCGTGGAGGGCAGCAGCCACACCGCGGTGGCCAGCGGCGACATGCCCTCGACCGTCTGGAGGTAGAGGCCGACGAACAGCTGCGCGCCGCTGAGCACGCCCGCCACCGCCGTCAGGGACACCGCGGCGCCGAGCGTCCTCAGCCGGAGCAGTCCGATGTCGAGCAGCGGGTCCGCCAGCGAGCGCTGCGAGCGGGCGAAGACCGCACCGCAGACGGCGCCCACCGCGACGGCGGCGGCCGATGTCGTGCCGGGCCCCTCACGGGCCAGCCCTTTGAGGCCGTAGGTCAGCAGCAGGACGGTCGCCAGGGACAGCAGCACGCTGGGAACGTGCAGCCGTCCGGCCGCGGGGTTCCGGTGCTCGGGGAGCAGCCGGGGCCCGAGCAGCAGCACCGCGAGCGCCACCGGCACGTTCAGCAGGAAGACCGACCCCCACCAGAAGGCGTCCAGCAGGGTGCCGGCGGCCAGCGGACCGAGCGCGGTGCCGCCCACGTAGCAGCTCATCCAGAAGGCGACCGCGCGGGCGTGCCGCCGGGCGTCGGGGAACATGCCCCTGATCAGCCCCATGATGGACGGCACCAGCGCGGCCGAGGCCACGCCCACCAGTGCCCGGCTCGCGATGAGCATGCCGGGATTGACGGCGTAGGCGGCGGTCACCGACACGGCCCCCAGGCATGCCGTCCCGAGGAGCAGCAGGCGCCTGCGGCCGATGCGGTCGCCGAGCGCGCCCGCCGGAACGAGCAGCCCGGCCATCGTGAACACGCCGATGTCGGCGATCCAGAGCTGTTCGGCGGCGCCGGCCCGCAGATCGGTGCTCAGCCGTGGCAGCACCAGGTAGAGGATCGAGTTGTCGAGGGCGATCAGCAGGGTGGGCAGGCCGAGGATCGCCAGGCCGACCAGGTCGCGTGGCACGACCCGGGAGCGCGGCCCGCTCGGAGTCGTCTCCGCCATCAGAGGTCCTCTCCGGATCCGGCTCAGTAGCGCACCGAGAGCCAGAACCTGTAGTGGTGCGCCTGTGCGAGGTCCGCCGGGTGGACGCCGGCCGGTCCGGGGGCCAGTACCTGGGCGCGGTCGGAGGCGGCGTCGCCCAGCGGCCACGGCGGAAGGCCGGGACGGTTCGGATCGCCCGTCCGCGCGAACCGCGTCCAGTAGCCGATCATCTGCTCGGACAGCCGTCGCTGCGCCGGGGCGAGCACGCGTCCGCGGAAGTAGCGGGTGTCGAACAGGTACTGGAGTTCGGAGTCCTGGAAGGAGCCCGTGGGGAAGCTCGGTTTCGCGACATCGGTGTACCAGGGGGCGTTCTCGTCAGCGAACTCGTAGGCGTAGACGCGCAGGCGTGGAGAGAGGAGGCGGACGGTGTCGAGCATGGGGCGCGCGAGCAGCGCGTCGGTCGCCGCCGCCGACCATGCCAGGCTGGGGACGCCGCCGTAGTCCTTCAGCGGATACCGGTTCAGCACCTTGCCCGCTCCGTCCGCGCCGGCGAAGGCGCGCAGGCGGCGGCGGTACCCCTCCTCGGTGAGCGGCGCGGATCCGAACTCCTCCAGGAAGGCGTCGGAGGTGCGGTAGGCGTCCCGGTTGATGCCGACCATCAGCGGGACCCGCGCGATGTCGCCCGCCTCGAACGCCTTGAGCGGATCGACCGGCAGCACACCGCCCCCGCCGTACACCGGCGTGTACTCCAGCGCGGGCGCCCTGTCCAGGAGGAGCGCCACCGGCCGGGAACGCAGGCAGGACGCGGCCGTGCCCGGATCGGCGCACCCCACGTCCCTGGCCAGGGCGAGCCCTTGCCCCTCCGCCTCGGCGCGGGGCCGCGGCATGCCGAGGGGCGTCGGGTCCGGCGTCCCGTCCGCGTTCGGCACGGTGTGGAGCAGGCAGGGGTTGCTCATGGTGATGGCCCGCTCGAACAGCCCGGCGGCGCGCGGCGCGGCCATCTGGAGGCACACCGCCTTGCCGCCCGACCACTGCCCGAAGATCGTCACGTTGTGCGGGTCGCCGCCGAAGGCCGCGGCGTTGCCGCGCACCCAGCGCAGCGCGGCCTGCTGGTCCTCCAGGCCGAAGTTCCCCGACCTGCGGTCGGCCGTCCCCCCGTCGAGCGCCGGATGGGCGAGGAAGCCGAACACTCCGAGCCGGTAGTTGACCGTCACGACCATGACGTCGCCGCGTGCGGCGAGCCCGGTCGCACGGGTGTCGCCGCCCGCGCCCGAGCTGAACCCGCCGCCGTGGAACCAGACCATCACGGGCAGCCCGCGTCCGGCGGCGCGCCGCGGCGTCGTCACGTTCAGGTAGAGGCAGTCCTCCGAGCCGCTGGCGGCGTAGGGCGGGAGTTCGAGCTGCGCGCAGGCCGGGCCGGGCTCCGCGGCACCGCGGACGCCGGTCCACGGCCTCGGAGGGACCGGAGCCGTCCAGCGCCTGTCCCCGATGGGCGGGGCGGCGTACGGGATGCCGGAGAAGTCCCGGCGCGCGCCGGTGACCGTGCCGCGGACGAGTCCGTGATCCGTCACCGCCACGACCGGATCCGCCGCGCCCGCCGGCGGGGTCGCGCCATGGACCGCGGGTACGAGGATGGCCACGAGCGCGGCCGTCAGCGCCCCCGGCCTCGCGATGCGCCGTCTCACGGTCCGCCCTCCTCACCCAGCCGGTACGGATGGCCGCCGCCGGGCCTCGCGGTCGGCGGCCCGGCAGCGGCTCACCACTCGATGCCCGCGTCAGCCCGCGCTCGGCGCCTGCGCCGCCGGCGGCGCGGCGGGGACCTGCGCTCCCTGCTGCGTCGCGGGGGCCTGCGCCCCCTGCTGCGTCGCCGGGGCTTGCGCTCCCTGCTGCGCGGTGGCGGTCCCCTGGAGACCCTGACCGCCGCCGTCGGGCGCGAACGAGATGGGGGCGGAGGTGGCGTCGCCCCCGTCGAGGGCGGCGACGCCGACGATGCACCGGGCCAGGTGACAGTCGAGGTCGAACATCTCACCGTTGCCCATGACGCCCGTGAAGCGCGAGTGCACGGTCAGCGGCGTGCTGAACGCCCCGCCCTTGCCCGGCTCGATCTCGACTCGCGTGTTGGGGTCACAGGCCCAGTCGTTGCTCGCTATCCGGACGCCGCACTCCTGGGCGTAGTAGGTGTACTCGGGGTCCAGCCCGCGGCCCGACACCCCGACGGCGGCCGTGGACGGCAGGTCGGTCGCCGGATTCACCTCGATGGTGGCTTCCTTCATGGAAGGCTTCGGGGCGCGGGCTTCGGCCGCCGTCGACGGCGCCTGGGCGGCCAGCGCGAGGCCGAGGCCGACCGAGGCCACGGCAACGGATCTGGCCAGCAGCGATTTCACGATGCGAATCTCCATTCTTTCGGTCGCCGACTGTCGCCGACTCACGCCAGCACGACGATGCGAATGAGAACGATCGGGAAGGCGTGGTCGCCTGCTCGCGTTCTCAGCGTTACTCCATTCTTTCCGCGCCACGAAAAAAGGGCATCTCCCAGAATGCCGGAGCACGTCAACCACGTCCGACGGAGGGAACGCGGTGGGCACGGGCGAACTGGCCGGGGGCTCTGCCCGGACCGGCCGGGCCCCGGTATGCCTGGGCGACGTCCAGGAAACGGTCCGCCTCCTCCCCCTCGGCGGTCAGCGCCAGATCGTCCCTGTGCCGACGCCGGGTGACCAGTAGGCAGAAGTCCTCCGCTGGACCACCGATGCGATTGTCGGCGTCCTCCGGGCCCGTTTCCCACGACGCCCCGGAAGGGGTGCGCAATTCGTATCGGAAGGGCATTTCCGGGGCCTTCAGGCCGCGGGCCTGGTAGCCGAACTCGCGGACCAGCGTCGCGAATCCGGCGACGTGCATGATCCGGTCGGTCCGCTCCACCCGGGTCCCCAGGGCGTCGGCGATGTCCTGCCCGTGCCCGAACAGCTCCATCATCCCGGCGCAGCCGAGGATCTGGGGCGGGAGCGGCCGTACGAGCCAGGGAACCGTCCGGTCGGCCGGGACGGCCGCGAGCGCCTCGGCGGCACTCCGCCGCGCGGCGCGCCAGTGGCCGAGCAGCACCGGCGGCGGCTCGGCCAGGTACGGGGCCATCGCCCCGGCCACGTTCGCGGTGAAGTCCTCCGAGAGCCCCGCCCGCATCGCCTCGAACCCCGCCGGATCCGCCGCCGCCGACGCGGCCATGCGGAAGACCGACGTCAGATGGGCGATCTGGTGGGCGACCGTCCAGCCGGGGGCGGGGGTGGGAAGGCGCCATCCGGCCTCGTCCAAGCCGGCGACCAGGCCGTCGACCTGCTCTCCCTCGGCGACGAGGTCGGCCATAACGCTCTGCGGGTCGGTCACTTGTCCGTCCTCTCGTCGGTTCTCATCGACGTCCATCGTCGGCTCGGGTCGCGCCGGGCACATCTCCTCCCGTGCGCGGTCCGGGTCCCGGAGCACGGCCGGTCGGCGTGCCGGACCAGGCGGCGGGGGCGGCGGCCCGGAGCCCGGCGACGGCCCGCCCGGCCGCGGTGAACGCCGCCCACCCGACGAGCCCCACGAGGTCCTGGCCGTCTCCGGTGCCGTTCCGGTACGCGATGACGTCGGCCGGCCCGGTCCGGTACGAGGCGAGCGCCGCCAGCAGCGCGAGACGGCCCGCCGGGCGCTCGGCGGGCGGAAGGGCCTCCACCGAGTCCGCGATCCGGATCCGGTGCGCGCCGAGCGGCGGGCAAGCTTCGCCGAGCTCGTCCCGTACGAGCCGGCGCACTCGTTCCGGCGCCCATCGCCGGGCCTCCTCGTCGAAGACCGTGGCGGCCCGCGCCACGGCTCCGGCGACATGCGGGGCACCGGCGGCCCAGGCCAGGTCCCGCGGCAGCCGAGCCTCGGGCAGCAGGTCAAGGGACGCACCCGGAGGAAGCGCGCGACTCGCCGGACCGCGCAGCAGCCGGCCCGACAGCCGCCGCAGGCCCCCGCGCAGCCGCTCGGGCGTCCGCGCCGGGAACGGCGAATCGCGGAGGAAGACGTTGACCATCCGGTTGAGGTAGTGGAAGGCGAGCGCCACCCCGAGCAGTTCCGCGCCGTGCTCGGACGGCACCGTGCCCGGTGGCGGCGCCCCGTCGCGCGCCCACCGCGCGATGCCCCGCAGCCGCGGGTCGGTGGCGGCCGCCGGCCGGTCCCGGAGCAGCGCGGCGGCGTTCCGGCCGATCAGCGCGTGCAGGACGGCGCCGTGCACGTCCACGCAGTAGGGGCAGGCGTTGGCGAGGGACACCGCGGCCGCGACCACCTCTTTGGCGGGGCGGTCGGCCCGTCCGTCCGCCAGCAGCGTCTCGCGCAGCAGCGTCCAGCAGGCCGCCAGGGCCTCAGGCGCCGGCGCGTGCAGGGCCACCGGCGGGGCGAGCATGCCGAAGTCCCGTTCGACCTGCGCGTAGACCCGAGCGACGAGGCCCTCCGCCGCGTCCGGCGCCACCGTCCGGACGTAGCGCACATGGCTCGGCGCCGCCCTCCGGGTCGCCCGGACGAGCAGTCCGCTCATCTCCGCCGCGCGCCCGGCACCGACCGCGGATCCCGGGCGAGATGGGCCGCGAGCGGCGCGGTCGCACGGCGGGCGGCGGTCTCTCCCGCCGGGCCGGGCGCCCCGTAGGTCACCGGGACGCCGCGCCGCCGCGCGGACTCGACGAGGCCCGGCATGGCGCGCTCGGCCAGGGCCGCGATCGTCATCGCCGGGTTCACCGTGAGCGCGGCCGGCACCGCGGATCCGTCGGTGACGAAGATGCCCGGATGGCCGCGCAGCTCGTGCCGGCCGTCCAGCGCGGACGTCGCCGGGTCATCGCCGATGCGGCAGGACGCGAGCGGGTGCACCGTGTACGCGCCGACCAGCTCACCGGTCCACGGGAGCACGGTGGCGAGCCCGTCGCGCTCGGCGATGGCACGGACCGCGGCGTCGGACTCGGCCCATCCGCGCAGCGTGTTCGCCGTCGGGTGGTAGCGCAGGGTGCCCCGGCCGAGCATCTGCTGGGAGATCCGGACGGCGTTGCCGGTGGCGGGCGGTTCCCCGAAGACGCCCTCGTTGTCGTCCTCGGACATCGTGAAGACCGTCAGCCAGGACTGCCAGCGCCGCAGCATCTCCTTCTTCGCCGGCCCGAACCACTCCGGCCCGGCCGGGCCCGGCGCCTGCGCGAGGATGGTGCCGAGCCCGGGCGGGAAGTAGAGCTGCTCCAGCGAGAAGCGGGAGTACTCGGGCAGCGACGCGTCGAGCCGGTCCCAGTTCGCGACGGCGGGCCCCCGCCCGATCTGGTTGGCGGCGTAGGCCCGGCCGCCGTCGCGGGACAGGCCGAGCAGGTCCCGGGCCCGGTCCTCGTCGACGACCGCGGTGTTGAGCCGCTCGCCGTTGCCCGACAGGTAGCGGCCGACCGCGTGCGGCATCCGGCCGAGGGCCCGCTCCGAACGGCGGAGGATCACCGGCGTGGCGGCGGCGCCGGCGGCCAGCACGACGATCTTCGCGTCGATGCTGCCGCCGTCCGTGTGCACGCGGTAGTCGTCGCCGTCGACCACGGTGTAGTGCACCCGGTAGCCGCCGTCGTCGTTGCGGGACAGGTGCTGGACCTCGTGCAGCGGCCGGATCCGGGCGCCGTGCGCGAGGGCGGCCGGCAGGTAGTTGGCCAGCAGCGACCGCTTGGCGCCGAAGCGGCAGCCCGCGATCATCCAGTTGCAGTTCACGCAGGTGCCCGTGTCGACGGCCACCGGCACGGGATTCGCGGTGTGCCCGGCCCGCGCGCACGCCGCCGCCCACAGCCCGCCCGCATAGGGGACCTCGTCCCAGTCCTGCGTCGTCACCGGCAGCGCTTCGGCGACCCGGTCGTACCAGGGGTCCAGCGTGTCCCGGGAGACGTCCGCCGGCCACATGCGCCGCCGCAGGCTCCCGCGCCGCTCGAAGGCGAAGCCCGGCGCCCGCGGCATGGCGGCGAAGTAGACGACGCTGCCGCCGCCGACGCAGTTGCCGCCGAGGACGCTGAGCCCGTCCCCGATCACGAAGTCGAAGATCCTCGTATAGGAGGACCCGAGCCTGAAGTCGTGCTCGAACTCCTCGTCCGCCAGCCACGGGCCGCGCTCCAGCAGCACGACTCCCGCTCCCCCGGCCGCCAGATGGTAGGCGGCGACGGCACCGCCGAAACCGCTGCCGACCACCAGGACGTCGGTGCTCTCGACGGCGGTCATGCCGGGCTGCCGGAGGCGGTGGTGGCCGGGTGCGGGTCGGCCAGCCGGCACCGGTAGGAGAAGGCGGGGAAGCGCCACAGGCCGTCGGGGTCCGGGTCCGCCAGCCCCAGCGTCCGCAGGCCGGGGTGGCCCGCCGCGAGCGCGTCGCGCGTGTGCAGGTGGGCCGCGCTGTCGAAGGCCATGAAGCAGAACAGGGCGACGCCGATCCACGCCTCCCGCTCGGGATGCCCGGGAGCGGTCAGCGCCTTCACCAGCGCGGTGCGCTCCGTGAAGGGCAGGGCGGCGAAGGCGGGGGCTCCCGGCTCCCGGCCGGGTTCCCGCCGCCGCAGGTGCTCGCGTGCGTGCTCGTTCAGCCGCCGGACCAGGTCGTCCAGCCCGTCGCCGATCCCGGTGGCGGGGTCGTCCAGCAGGGTCAGGGCGCCCGCCTCCACCGCCCCCGGGCCGGGCGCGGCGCCTGCGACCGCCCTGTCGCCGGGCGTGCGCCGGGCGCCCGGGATGATCGTGTCGGCGAAGGCCTCAAGCGTCGTCGTTCTCGGCCCGTCGTCGTACGGGAACGCCGGATCCACGGTCCACCTCCCATCAGCTCGTCCCCGCGGGCCCGCTCGATCGCGTCAATGCCTCGCCGGCCTCGGCCTCCCGATGCGGCGATGCCCGGATGCCCGGACGCCCGCCAGGCACGGGCGGTGGAGCGGGGTCGTCCTCCCGGGCTCGCTCCTCATCGTCCCGGCCGCGTCGAGCGGGCGCTTCTCCGAGCATGCCGTCCGGCCGGGGCCGTCCGATCGCGGTACTGCCCGCGGGCGACGGGCCGCGGGCCGACCATGGCGGTACCGCCCGGCCTGTTACATTCCGTGGTCAGATCGAGCTATCCTCCCCGGACGATCACCAAGGCCATCACTCAGCGTCATTTATGGGCTGACCTGCGGACTCACAGGTCCGGCCAGGTCAACGTCTTGTGGACAGGGTGGGATGCGGGACGCGTGAGGGGCCTTGTCACAGACGGGGGAGCCGGTATCTTCTTGCCTGTCCAAGCAGCCGGGCGTCCGCACCATGAACCGTGCGTTCAGGCTGGCTCGCCGCATTTTCGCGAACCCGAGGAAGAATCGTGGGGACGGTGCACAGGGAAGCGAGTGGCAAACCCCCCCATACGGGCAACGACGGCGTTTCGGAGAATGGTTTCGCCGCCCGCATGGTTCCGCTCGATCTCCTCCGTCCCGGCGACTCCCCGCGCACGACCGAGAATGCCGAGCACATACGCCGGCTCGCCGACGACAGTGTGCAGTTCCCGCCGATACTCGTCCATCGCGCGTCGATGCGCATCATCGACGGTCACCACCGCGCCAAGGCGGCCGCCCTCCGCGGTCGCGACGAGGTCGAGGTCCTGCTGGTGGACGGCGACGACGACGCCGTCTTCCTCCGCGCGGTCGCGGAGAACTCCCGGCACGGGCTTCCCCTGTCGCTGCCCGAGCGCCGGGCGGCCGCGCTGCGCGTGCTCGCGACCCACCCGGACCTGTCCGACCGGGCGATCGGCCTGCTCACGGGCCTGTCGCCGAAGACCGTCGGACGGCTGCGCCGACGTTCGACCGCGGAAGTACCGGACTTGAACACGGACGTGCGCCGCGGGGTCGACGGCAGGAGCCGGCCGGTCAGCGCCGCCACCGGGCGCCGCCGCGCCGCCGAGATCATCGCCGCCGATCCGTCCGCCACGCTCCGCGAGATCGCCAAGGCCGCGGGCGTCTCGGTGGGCACCGCGCACGACGTCCGCCTCAGGGTCCGGCGCGGGACGGATCCGGCACCCGGCCGGCAGCGCGCGACCGGAGGCATCACCATGCCCGTCGGCGCGCCGCCGGCCGGCTCCATGTCCACCGGCGGCCGGTCCGCGGCCTCGGCCGGACTGCCCCGGCTCCTGCCCCGGCTGGCCTCCGATCCGGCCGTGCGGCAGACCGAGACGGGGCGCGGCCTGTTGCGGCTCCTGCACGCGCACGCCGCGGCAGGCGCCGGCTGGCCGGCCATCGCCGAGGCGCTGCCGCCGCACTGCGCGGGAACGGTCATAGCGATCGCCCGGGAGTGCGCACGCGACTGGGAGCGGCTGGCCCGGAGGCTCGAACAGAGGGCGGACGGCACGCGCTGACCCCGCCGCGCGGACGCGCCATCCGCCCGCCGGGTCGCCCGGCACGACGCCGTCGGCGGTACGCCGCACCATTCGACGCCCGTCACGGTATGGCGCGCATCCTTCGTTTCCCGCGGTATGGCGAGCACCATTCCACTATCGATTCCGCTCTGTTCAGCGGACGAGTCTCTCTTTTTTCCGCCGCGAATTACCATTGAGCCAGGTAAGGAGGAAGGCCGATCCCGGTCCGACCGACTCCGGATCGGATGCTCCTTCCGGTCACATCGCCTCACCTTCGGCAGGGGAAGATGCAGCTCACCGACCGGCGCACCGAAGAGCGGATCACACGGGTCATCGAGAGCATTCAGCAGAACATCGGCGAGTCGATCACCATCGACGACATGGCCCGGATCGCGATGTTCAGCAAATTCCATTTCAGCAGGGTGTTCCAGCGGGCCACCGGGATCTCGCCCGGCCGGTTCCTGTCGGCCGTACGGCTTCAGGAGGCCAAGCGGCTCCTGCTGACCACCTCACTCAGCGTCACCGACATCGGCCAGCAGGTCGGTTACACCAGCGGCGGCACCTTCAGCACGCGGTTCAAGAAGTGCGTCGGCCTCTCCCCCAGCGACTACCGCAGGCTCGGCGGGACCGCCCCGCACATCGCCGACGCCCCTCCCCGGCCCCGCCACCGTGCGTCGATGCACGGCCAGGTCCGCGTCTCCGGCGAGATCACGGGTGAGCTGGGCACCGTGTTCGTCGGGCTCTTCCCCGAGCCGATCCCTCAGGGCGCCCCGGTCCGCTGTACGGTGCTGAGCCGTCCCGGCCCGTACAGGCTGGACAACGTTCCCCTCGGCCAGTGGTACCTGCTGGCACAGTCCGTTCGGCCCGGACGAGAGGAATGCGTCGACGAACGCCCCGCGGTGGCCGTCCACGGGCCGGTCGCGATCGATGCCGTCCAGGGCTCCAGGGCGATGGACGTGCGGCTGAGGCCGATGCAGATCCTCGATCCGCCCGTGCTCATGGCGCTGTCGGACGCGCGGCGGTCCGCACTGCGGAGAGCGAGCTGACGGGGAGCGGGGCGGAACGGGCGCGCTGAGCACCCCGCGACCAGCGGCGCGCTGTGCCAGGCCTGTCGCCTGGCGCACCGCGCCGCCGAAGCGCGTCTCGCGGTCCGTTCGCGCCCACGCCACCGAGGCGTCTCAGACGGTGCGCGTGTCAGACGGTGCGCGTCTCAGACAGTGCGCGCTTCAGACGGTGTCGCGTTTCAGACGGTGCGCACCGTCATCGGCAGGCCGCCCCGGATGCGCAGGGACAGCATCGGTTCCGGCCGCACACGGTACTGCGGGAGGGGGTCCAGGTGCAGTTCCCGCATCACCATCGCCAAGACGATCGTCGCCTCCAGCATGCCCAGGTGACTGCCGACGCAGAACCGGGGTCCAGCGCCGAACGGGAGGTAGGCGTAGGGCGACAGCGCACCGGAGTTCCCGGGGGCGAACCGCTCCGGGTCGAAACGCTCGGGCGCGGTCCAGAACCGCGGGTGGCGGTGAAGAGTGTAGGGGCAGATCAGGACGTCCTTGCCCGCGGGTATGCGATACCCGCCGACCTCGTCGTCGTCCTGGGCGACCCGGGTCAGGATCCACACCGGCGGGTAGAGCCGCAAGGCCTCCTGGAGGACCATCGTGGCGTAGGGCAGGCCGCGCAGGTCGTCCGCGCCCGGCGCGCGGTCGCCGAGGTGCGAGACGACCTCCGCGCGCAGCCGTGCCGCCACCCGCGGATGCTGCCCGAGGAGGTGGAACGTCCAGCCGAGGGTGCTCGCGGTCGTCTCATGGCCCGCGAGGAGCAGGGTGACGAGCTCGTCCCGGACGCGCCGCCGGCCGATCCGGGGGTCGCTCTCGGCGCGGGCGGAGGCGAGCAGCCGCGACAGCGCGTCATCGCCGGCGGGCTCGCCCGCACGGCCGGCCACCAGCCGGTCGACGAGGCGTTCGAGCTCCGCCCGGGCCCGGCGGAAGCGGCGCTGGTGCGGAAGCGGCAGCCACATCGGCACCATGCCCTGCGTCACCATCTCGAACATCGCCTGGTCCTGGACGGCCTCGAAGGCGGCGGCCACCGATCCGTGACCGCCGAGGTCCGCGTCCAGCAGGGTGCGGCCCAGCACACCGAGGGTGAGACCCGTCAGCTCCGCGACGACGTCCACGGGCCCGCCGCCCACCCGCGCCCGCAGCCGCGCGACCAGTGTCGCGGCCTCCTCGGCGATCAGTCCCGCCCGCGCGCCGATCCGCTTGGTCCGGAACGCGGGCCGGACGGCGGCGCGCTGGCGGCGCCACATCTCCCCCTCGCTGGTCAGCAGGCCGTCTCCGAGGGCGCGGCGCGCCTGCACGAGCCCGATCCCCTTGTGGTAGTTGGCGCTGTTGTCCGCGAGCACGTGCCGGGCGTGGTCGGGGTGGTTGAACACGTACAGCGTCCGGGGGCCGAGGCGCACGCGCACCGCGTCCCCGAGCAACGCCGCCGAGGTCAGCATGCCGAGCCGGTCCCGCGCCAGCTTCCGCAGCAGCGAGGGCAGCGCCGTCAGCGGCGGACCCGGCGGTGTCCGGCTCCGCTCCGCATGCCCGGCCGGACGCGTGACCCCGCTCATGCCACCTCCCGTTGCAGTGCCGCGATCCGCCCGAACCCTCCCCGGTGGAACACCAGGGCCTCCTGCCGCGCGGCGGGACGGTCGAGCGACAGCACCCGGCCGACGAAGATCGAGTGATCGCCGCCCTCGTGGACGTCGCAGGCCCGCAGCTCGAACCGGGCCAGGGCACCGCGGATCAGCGGCACCCCCGTCACCGGGCCCGGCTCGCAGTCGACGCCGTCGAACTGCGCCGCGCCGAGCGTGCGGGAGCGGTCCGCGAAATGCCGGGCCACCGGTTCCTGCGCCGCGGCGAGGACGGAGATCCCGAAGCTCCCGGCGGCGAGCCGTCCGTGCATGACGGCCTCGTGACCGACGCAGACCAGGGCCAGCGGCGGATCCAGCGACACCGAGGTGAAGGAGTTGGCGGTCATGCCGTGCGGGTCGGCGCCTCCGACGGTCACCACGGCCACGCCCGTGGCGAACTCGCCGAATGTGCGCCGCAGCGTCCACGCGTCCGGTGCCGTCCGGGGAACCGGGCCCTCAGTCCCCACCGGGCCTCCCGCACAGGTCGGCCGCGGCGCCCGCGTCGCGGGCGTACGGTGCCAGCGCCCGGGCCAGCGGCTCGGGAACGCGGACCGGGACGGTGCGGGCGCTGGGACCGCGCATGCACGCCACGCGCTGGCGGCCGCGCGCGACCAGGGCCTGCGAGCCGTCCGGGTCCAGCCGCACGTAGTCGAAGCCCATGTCCACCTGGGTCTGCGCCAGTTCCAGCAGGCGCATGCGGATGGACAGCTCGTCGAACGCGGTGACCTCGGCGAAGAACTCGCAGTCGACCTTCAGCGTGAACAGTTTCAGGTCGTCGCGCAGGTCGGCGAGCAGCTGGGGGGCGCGCTCCTTCAGGAACAGCTCGCGGCAGCGGCCCTGCCAGCGCAGATGGTTGACGTAGTAGACGTTGCCGACGAGGTTGGTCTCCTCGAAGCCGACCGTGTGCCGGTACTCGAAGTAGCCGTCCATCTCAGGACCGTCCTTCCGCGAGAACTGCGATCACCACTCGGCCGGGGCGGCCGCGCACGGTGGTGGCCAGGGTCGCGATCCGCACCGGGCCGGACGCGAGGACGACCCAGGCGCCGCCGGAGTGCGGCGTGAGCGTCAGCGGCGCGCCGGCGGGGACCTCCGCCTTGCGCAGGCACTCGATCGCCGACCAGACGCGGGTGGCGGCGGTGTCGTGCCCGTCCGCGTTCTCGGCGGCGATCAGCCGGGCCAGCGGCGCGTGCCGGCCGAGGAGGCCCTCCCACGCCGGCCCTGACCGCTCCGCCACGGCCTCGATGTCGCAGGCCGCCGTGCCGCCGGCGACGACGCACAGGGTGGCCCCGGCGCCGTGCGCGGCCGAGATCGTGCGTCCGTCGGCGAGTTCCGGGCGGCCGTCCGGCCGGTACCGGATCCGGACCGGGTGCCCGAGCGCCCGTTCCGCAGCCAGCGCGGTGCGGGCGCGGCGCGCCTCGACTCCGCCGCCGGCCTCCCCGTCGGGTTCGACGGCCACGGCCATCCGCGCTCCGGTCCGCTCCTCCACCTCGCGTTCCAGATAGGGACCGAGCAGCGGGGCCGTCCAAGGGCCGCGGCCGTCGCCCTTGCGCACGGCGCGCAGGCGCAGCCCTTCCCAGCGTTCGACGAGCGTGCCGTCGGCGTCGCGGACGGCGACGTCGTAGACGTAGGTGTCCCCGTCGCGTTCCCGCTCGGTCGCGCAGAAGCGCAGCTCGCCGCTGACCCGCGGGCCCGCGGGCCACACCCGCTCCACGCCCGACGGCAGCAGCGTGGCGTCGGGGACGCACACCTGGTTGCCGTGCATCAGGGCGTCCCGCATGCCGGGGTCGGCGAGCACCATCGCCTCGGGCAGGAACCGCGCGAACCAGCCGGGCGAGGAGCCGGCGGGCACGGCGGTGACCTCGGCGTCGACATGACGCGCGGCCGCCCTGCGGTAGCGGCCCAGCCGGTGGAACCGGGCGCCCTGGAACAG
Organism: Actinomadura fibrosa; assembly: GCF_900659615.1. GTDB lineage: Bacteria > Actinomycetota > Actinomycetes > Streptosporangiales > Streptosporangiaceae > Spirillospora > Spirillospora fibrosa. Next base: position 14,296 of record NZ_CAACUY010000107.1, read on the forward strand.
CACGCTTCCGTACAGCTCGGACGCCGGGTCCAGGGCGACGGCGGGCAGGCCGTCCCCGCATCCGCGGGACGCGCCGGCGGGCGGGCGCTCGTCCGTGTACACGAGCAGCGCGGTGAAGTGGTCGGCGGAGAAGCCGGTCTCCGAACTGCGGATCGCCACGCGCACCGCGTCGTCGTCCACGACGGTCGCGGCGAGGCGGATCGTCGTCCCGCCGCGCGCCGGGACGACGATCGGCCGCGTGAAGCCGACCTGCTCGAAGACGGGGGTCGTCCGGCGCCCGGTCACGGCGGCGGCCGCCTGCGCCATGGCCTCCATCCCCATCACCGCCGGGAAGACCAGGCTCCCGTCCAGCGCGTGATCGGCCAGATAGGGGTCGGAGCCGACGTTCAGCTCCACTTCCGTGACCAGTTCCACGCCGTGGTACCGCAGCAGCGGACGGCCGGCGAACCGCAGCAGCGGCAGCTCCGGCAGGTCGTGGCGGACGGTGTCGGCGGCACCGGTCCGGCCGCTGACCACCACGACCGGCGGCACGTCCGGGTCGGCGACGAGCCGCCGCATGATCTCGACGCCCTGGCGGGGCGTGACGGCCGTGACGCCGTCGCGCTCCAGCGCCTCGACGACGGCGAGGCGCTCGCCCATCCCGACGCCGGACCACACCGACCACTCCATGCAGACCGTGCGGCAGTGCGGATGCCCGGCGGCGAAGGCGCGAGTCAGGTCGGCGAGCCGTTCGTTGGCGACGGCGTAGTGCGCCTCGCCGCGCAGCCCCGCCCGGCCGATGATGCTGCCGAAGGTCACCAGCAGCCTGAGGCGGCCGGGGTCCACGGCGCCGAGCACCGTCCGGAGCCCGCCGGCCTTCGGGGCGAGAGCGCGGTGGAACGCGGCGGCGTCGAGGGCCGCCAGCGGCGCGGGCTCGTTGCGGCCCGCCCCGTGCAGCACGGCGGTGACGGGCCCGAGTGCCTCGCTCAACTCGGCCACGGCGGCACGGACCCGGTCGCCGTCGCCAACGTCGGCGCGCGCGTAGCGGACGTCCGCGCCAGCGTCGGCCATCCGCCGCAGGTTGGCCGCGAGCTCCTCGTCGGCGGCGGGATCGGCCCGGCCGACCAGCGCGAGCCGCGCACCCGTGCCGAGGGCGAGGGCCAGCGCGCACTCGGCGGTGATGCCCTTGCCGCCGCCGGTCGCGAGGACCACGTCCGAGGCGTCCAGTGGCATGTCGGTCCGCTCCGGCCGGACGGGCAGCGCGCAGAGCGTGGGCACCGTCCGCGCGCCGTCGCCGTCGTAATGCGCCTCGGCGAATCCGCTGGTGGCCGCGACCTCGTCCACCACGCGGCGCACGGCTCCGCCCGTCAGCGGGGTGTGGACGATCGTGACGTGCAGATCGGGGGACTCCTGCCGGAGCGTCCTGGCCAGCGCCGCCGCCCCGAGATCCTCCTGCACCAGGACGAACCGGCCCCCCGCCGCGAGCCGCTGGGCCTGCTGCGCTCCCCTGAGCGCGAGGCCCGGCCACTCCTCGGGGCAGCCGCCGCCCAGGCAGACCAGCACGCCGTCGCCCACGCGCGCACGTTCCAGCGCCTCCCGCAGCGGCTCGGCCAGGGGGTGGCCGGGGGCGGCGTGCGCCTGCCACCGGCCGGCGGCCTCACGGGCGCGGCGCGCGGGCAGCGGCCGCGGATCGAGGACCACGGCGAACGAGCGGGCCCAGGCGGCGGCACCGGCCACGGCCTGACCCCGTCCGCGATCGCCCGGCTGGGCGGTGGCGGCCATCGTGTCGAGCACGGCGGCCAGTTCCCGGACGGTGGCGGTGGCGAAGCCGGAAGGCGCCTGCACGGCCGGCAGGTCCAGCGACAGCGCCGCCCGGTTCATGATCTCGCCTACGGCGATCGAGCTGAGATGCAGGCCGTCCAGGGGACGGCTCTCCTCGGTCACCATCTCCGGAGGGAGCTCCACGCGCTCGGCGAGCAGCCGCCGCAGCAACTCCACGGTGGGTTCCGGATCGCCGCCCGCTCCGCGTCCGCCCAGCGCCGGACAGGCCGCCGAGGGCCGCGCCGACGCCGGACGCGCCGGTTCCGGCTCCGCACCGACGCCGGGCCGGGCGCTCTCGGCGACCAGCGGAGCCGACTCGCACGGGCTGGAGAAGAACGAGAACTCGGCGCCGATGCGCAGCGGGCGCACCAGCCGTCCCCGGAACAGCGCGTCGAACCGCATCGGCGCGCCGATGACGTAGGCCGCCGCCATCGCGGCGCACAGCCTGCCCAGCGACTCGTCCTCGACGTCCAGCGGGAGGGCGGGCACGTCGGTGGTCTGGGCGGCGAGGTGGCACAGCACCCGGCCGGGCCCGACCTCGACGAACAGGTCGACCTCCTTGGCGGCCAGTTCGACCGCCCGGGCGAACAGCACCGGTTCGACGATCTGGCGCCGCAGGTGCCCGCGCAGGTCGGCGTCCGCGGGCAGGTCCGCACCGGTCACGGTCGAGACGGTCCGCCGCGCGACGCCGCCGAACCGCTCCTCCGCCAGCGCCGCCGCGAACGCCTCGGCCGCCGGAGCCACGAGCGGCGAATGGAACGCGTGCGAGACGGGCAGGCGGGTCCAGCCGACTCCCGACCGCCCCGCCTCGCGGCCGAGCTCGTCGAGGTCGTCGATCGTTCCGGACACGACGGTGTGGCGCGGGCCGTTGTACCCGGCGATCGTGACCGGACGGCCCGCCGCCAGCGCCGCCGCCGCGCCGGGCGGGGCGGACAGCCCGATCATGCCGCCGGGCAGGGCGTGCTCCGCCATGGCGGCGCCGCGCAGGCCCACCACGCGCAGCAGCGCCTCCGCGTCCATCGCGCCCGCCCAGTGCAGCGCCGTGATCTCGCCGAGGCTGTGCCCGACCGCGACCGAGCCCTCCAGGCCGAAGAGGGACAGGGCCCGCAGGCCGGCCAGCGACCCGGTGGCGATGCGCGGCTGGGCGACCTCGGTGGCCGCCATGTCGCCGCCGGCGGGCAGGTCCGCCCGCTCGTAGACCTCCTCCACCTCGGCGAAGCGCCGCCGCAGCGCGCCGCCTCCGGTGCCGCCGCCCGATCCCTGCCCCGGGAACAGGAGGCCGATCCGCCCCGTGCCGCCGGCGTGCCCGAGGAACGTCCGGCCGTCGGCGGACGCGTGGCCGGACTCCCCGGAGTCGAGCGCCTCGATCACCCGGCGCAGCCCGCGCTCGGCGTCCTCGGGGGACGACACCACCAGCGCCGCCCGATGCGGCCGGTCACGGAGATCCCCGTACAGAACGGCGGCGAGGTCGGCCAGCTGGGCGTAGGACAGCCGGGGAACGAAGGACGCCAGCTCGGTCAGGCGTTCCCGCAGGACACCTGGCGTGTCGCCGTCGATCAGGAGGAGCTCCACGTCCTGGACGGCGGAGACGAGGGCCTCGCCGCACGCGCCGGGCATGCCGTCCCGAGGCCGCGAGCCGCCAGAGCCTTCGACGCCTTCCAGGACGACATGGCTGTTGATGCCACCGAATCCCATCGCGGTGACCCCGGCGCGCGGCGGAGCACCGTCCGGCCACGGCTCCGCCTTCGCCAGCACCCGCAGGACCGCGGGCTCCTCGTCCAGCACAGGGTGCGGGTCGCCGCACCCGATGGTCGGAGGGAGCAGCCGGTGGCGCACCGCCATCACGGCCTTGATGAAGCCGGCCACCCCGGCCGCGGCCTTGGTGTGCCCGATCACCGCCTTGATCGAGCCGATCGCGGCGGGCGCGGCACCCGCGGAGGCCTCCCGGCGGGCCTCCGACAGAGCCCGCAGCTCGACCTCGTCCCCGACCGGTGTACCGGTGCCGTGCCCCTCGAACAGCGGCACCGTGCCGATACCGAAACCCGCGTGCTCGTAGGCGCGCCGCAACGCGAGCCGGTAGCCGCGGGCGTCCGGGCGGGTGATGCCGCCGTGCCCGTCGGACGAGATCCCCCAGCCGGCGACGGTGGCGTAGACCGGGCGACCCTGCGCGCGGGCGTCGGCCTCGCGCATCAGCACGACCATCCCGCAGCCCTCGCCGGGCCAGAAGCCGTTGGAGCGGCGGTCGTAGAGCCGCATCTCCTCCCGGGCCAGCGCGCCCGCCTTGGCGAATCCCACGATCTCGAACGGGTCGATGGACAGGTCGACGCCGCCCGCGACGGCGGCGTCCGCCTCGCCCGCGAGCAGGGACCGGCAGGCCGCCGTCACCGACAGCAGCGAGGACGCGCAGGCGCCGTCGACCGTGTAGCCGCCGCCTCCCAAGTCGAAGTGGTTGCAGACGCGTCCCGCGATGGTGTTCGACAGCCCCCCGGCCAGAGTGTCCTCGTCGACCGGTGGGAACGGCTCCTTGTAGGCGCGTTCCAGGTCGGCGAGGAAGCCGTCCAGCCGGTGGCCGCTCCAGCCCTCGCGCTCGGTCAGGACGGCGGCGACGACACGGTGCACGTACGGCCAGCGCAGCCGCATGAGGTTGGCCCGCGTGCGGTCGCCGGTCAGCGTGTTCCCGACGATCACCGCCGTACGGTCCCGGGGCAGCCCCTCGCCCTCCGGGAAGCCGGCGTCGGCCAGGGCCCGGCCCGCCACGTCGAGCGCGAGCCAGTGGGTGAGGTCCGTGGACCGGTAGGTGCTTCCGGCGATCCGGTGCGCCGTACGGTCGAACGCGTAGCCCTCGATGACGGCGGCGTAGCGCGCGTAGAAGCGGTCAGGGGCGGACGGGTCGGCGTCCCAGTAGTCCTCCAGCCGCATCCGCTCGCCGGGCAGCCGGCGGAAGGCGCGCCGCCCGGCCACCGCGTTCTCCCACAGCTCGCCCGGGGACGCGGCGTCCGGATACCGGCACGCCATGCCGACGACCGCCGTGCGCTCCCCGCTCATCGCCTACCGCCCGCCTGCAGGCGCGGGGTCGGCGACACGCGGCGTTCGTTCGGCCACCGCATCCCTGCCACGGACCTTCGCGGAGATGTGAAGCCACCACAGGAACAGCCCGCGGGCCAGGCAGACGATCGCCGTGGCGAAGAAGAGGCCGTAGGCGACGCCCGCCCCCGTGAGGACGCCGTAGACGAGCGCGACGCCGCCGCCGAAGGCGAACTGGGAGACCGGCGCCGAGGGGCTCGTCCCGGGGTCGGTCACCATGTAGTTGGTGTAGAGCACGAACGCGACGCCGGTCATCATGATCAGCGCGGCCGGGATCGAGGTGCCCAGCAGCAGGCCGCGCACGACCGCCTGGACCACGTACATCGACAGCCACCCCAGGATCAGCCACATCCGTCCGGTCAGCTTCGCGTTGAGCATGGTGCCCGCCGCCATGATGAACGCCGGGACGAGCCAGTCGACCGGGGCGCCGAACCGCTCGGTGAAGTGGTACGGCGGTGCGATGCTCGCCCACGGGAACAGCAGCAGGATCACCGTGATCCCGAAGTTGGACGGGTTCATGAAGTGCCGCATCCGCCCGCGGTCCGGAGCCCGCAGCACCCATTTCGCGCCGATCGCGACCAGGACGCCGAAGACCATGACCCAGACCCGGTCGTTGACGTAGGTCAGCATGTTCACGGCCAGACCGGTGATGTGCGCCGGGTAGAGGAACTCCAGTACCCCCTTCCGCCCCCGGCCCGCGAACCGCGGCGGCCGCCCGTCCGCCCGGGCACCGACGACCTCCAGCAGCGTCTCGAAGCCGTAGGCGCTGGCCAGCGCGATGAAAGGCCATGTCCACGGCTGCTCGAACCCGAGGATCGTGTAGCCGAGGACGTTGAACACCGACATGGATATGGCGAAGTTGCGCAGCGCGATGACGACCTTGGGGTCGTGCCTGGCCGGTGCGGGCGCCTCCGCGGCCTCCTGCGCCGGAACGGACACGGGAGACGACATGGTCGATGACATGGCGGTCACTTCTCCTTGGCGTGGGAGCCGAGCAGCAGCGTGTGGCGGCCGGGGTCGAGCCGGAAGTCCTGCCGGCGCACCTGACCTGACCGGTCGCGCCAGCGCAGGCCGACCCGGACCGGGCCGCCCGGGTCCGGCCCGAGCCCGACATGCACCACCTCGTCGCGCTTGCCGGAGTGCCCGCTGCCGCCGTCGACGTGCGCGACCTGGACGCGGCCGTCGCGCGTGGTGACCGTGACCTGCGCGTCGGTCACCGGGGACCCGGCGGCGGGCAGCGGACCCGGCGCGGGCCTGGTGTCGCGCAGCAGCCGCAACCGGAGGTACCGGCCCGGGGACGTGCCGGTGTTGCGGTAGAAGACGGGCTCGGCCCACTGCCGGGCGATGGCCATGTCGAGCCGCCCGTCGCCGTCGGCGTCACCGACGGCGACGCCGCGCGTCGGGATCGGAACGTCCAGGCCGAGCCGCCGCGCCACGTTCTCGTACCCGCCGTCCCGCCCCTTGACGAAGAACGCCGGCCGCTGATCGCCCGCGAGGTCGTCGCCCTTCCTCACATGCGGCCACCAGCGCGGATCCTCGACCACCAGGTCGTTGGCCGCGGCGAGCTCCTGGAGCTGCGGCCACCGGTTGACCCTCCCCTTGACGAACCCGGTGGCCTGAACGATCGCCGGGTCGCCGCTGTTGGCGAAGTCGGCGACCTTCACGTCCCACGCCCACCCCGCCCAGGCGGTGCCGAGCTCGGTGCTCCGGTCGCGCCACGGCGCCCGCCCGGCGTCCAGTTGCCCACGCAGGTCGCTCTGGTCCCTCGCGCCGTTGATGAACTGGAGGTTGCTCTCCTGGATGCCGAACGTAGTGGTGATGTTGCTGACGAAGATGTCGTAGAGGCCGTCGTGGTCGAAGTCGGCGAAGTCGACGCCCATGCCCTTGAACGAGTCGCCGCCGAGCCGCTTCGACTTGGGCAGGCCCGGCGTGCGCGCGCCGTGCACCGGCTGGAACTCGATCTTCCCCGGCCGGGAGATGTTGTGCAGCAGCGCGTCCGGCCCGTGGTCCTGGGCGATGTAGAGCTCGGGCAGCTGGTCGCCGTCCAGGTCGTTGGCGCCCGCGGCCAGGACCCAGCCCCGGGAGACCCTCTCGGGCAGCGCACCCTCGACCCGCTGGAACGCCACCGACGGCCGCTCCCCCGTCGACGCGCCCGTCCAGCGGAAGAAGTGGTCCTCGCCGCCGTTCGACGCGTTGGAGAGCGACCTGTTCATCGCTACCCCGCCGCTCTTGCGGTCGTCCAGCACGGGCCCGTCCGGGAAGTAGTCGCCCAGGTAGACGTCGTCGTGGCCGTCACCGTCGAAGTCGGCGACCGCCACGACGTTGGAGTTCCACTCGGGACCGGTGTACGTCCTGCCCGCGCTCTGCCCAGGGACGAGTTCCGTCGCCGCATAGGCGCCCGGGTCGAGCTTCCTGGCGTCCGGACGGGCCAGGTGCACGATCGGGGTGCGGCCCCAGTAGTAGACCAGCAGGTCCGTGCGACCGTCCTCGTTGAAGTCACCTGGTACGCAGCCCATGGGCGCCATGGCCTCGTCCATGGGCAGATCACCGGCCGTCAGCGCGAAGGGGGCGTACCGGTGGAAGCCCGCGCCGGGCGCCGGTGTGACGGACACCTGATCGGTGCGCGGGTCCGTGACGCACAGGTCGTTCGACAGCCCGTCGCCGTCCAGGTCGTTCATGGCGACGCCCGCCCCGACCGAGGAGATCCACGCGTCGATGTGCCGGTAGTCCCTGTTGACGTGCCGGATCGTCTGCCGCGTCATCCCTCCCGGCAGGGCGATGCGCATCGGCGCGAAACCGTAACCCCGCGCGGCCGCGGCCTGCTCGGACGCGGGCGCACCCGGCAGGCGAACAGCGAAAAACACCGCCACCACCGTCACGAGGACGACCGCCGCCGGCGACTGCCTGCGCAGCCGCCCGGAGATATCACTCACCGATCAGCACCTCCCGCGGGTCGCGAATTCATCGGCGATGCACCGCCGCCATTCCTCGAAGAGCGGTCCGCTGGAGTCCGCGGCACGGCCGGGCGCGAGCAACCGCGCCCCCACATCGGCACAGAGCCGCGCCGCCCGCTCCGGCGCCATGTCGCAGAAGACCTCGGTCGCGACCGCCGTATGGGGCACCTCCAGCCCCGCACGCCGCCGGGCTTCCGCGGCGAACGCGCTCCCCTGGGCCACGTACGGGCGATGCCGCCCCGCGCCTTTCCAGAAAGCCCGCAACTCGACCTCGTCCGCACCGCCCGCATAAGTGGCGGCCAGGCCCGCACCGGCGTACAGGTCGGAATGCCGTTCCGACGGAAATCCCTCGATCAACGCCGTGACGACATCGGGCGTGGCCCCGCCGACGAACCACAGGGCACGTCCGATTCCCTGGTCGAGAGCACGACCGGCGTACCCGTGCGGATCGTGCGCGGGCCAGGGGAAACGAGGAGCCCGATAGTGGCGGCGCACGTACTGCTCCGTGCGGAAGTACGCCTGATGGAAGCCGTAACCGTCCAATACGAACCATTGCAGCACAGGATCCAGACGGAGCTTCGGCCAGCGAGACCTCGGTAGTTTCGCCATGGCCCAGCCGACGCCGATATAGACCATGTAGACATGAGCATCGCCACATCCCGCGAGATACTCACGGACCCGGCGACCACGCGCGAACGTCAGCGCGTCCACAACGGCGAACCCCATGCCCGCGCCCTCATAGGCGAACCCGCGAAACCGCGGAGAAATACCGTCGAGACGAGCTGGCAGCGCCGCTGCGGTTCCCACTTCGACAGCCTCCCCGAAGCCTCTCAGGAAGTTCCTGCCAACGCTCTCCAGCATGCCCCTGACTTCGGCGCTCTTCACATGGAAACCCCGCTTGGACGCGGTCGTCTCCGAGTCGTCCGGAGTGAGCAGGCGGCGCCCCGCCTTTCGCAACATCGCAGGCAACGCGTTCCTCCCGTCACGTCCGCAGCCCCAACGCTTGATCACTTCCTGCAGGAGAACACCTACCACCAGAAGTTATCGACGGCTCCCCTCGACCTCTACTCTGTTCTTGCTCATGAATGAGCACGATCCCAGAACCGATCAGGCCCCGCCTGTGCGATAATCACCGCCCCCACCCCATGCCAACTCACCCAAACCACATCAATCCGCCCAAGCCGAGACAATGGCACCTCGCTCACAACACCCACAGATCCGTCCGTCAATGTCGAGAGGTGACACGCCTCGACGGCACAGCGGAGGACAACGAGCAAGCGGGATCACAAGCAACAATGCGGAGCACCCAACCGGACCTGACGCGAGATCACCTAGAGGCGGCGGTGCATCGACATGGAATACCGCTGACGCCGGACGGTGGTGATCGACGGGTGCATTGATGGCTCGAAGCCCACGACTGAAGCACGCCGGACCTCGGGTTGTGGATCAGGCGCCATGCACGCGGTAGCCAAGCTCACAGGAGCAACGCGGGCATCACCCCTATCGCGACCCTGGACTAGAGAGCGTCTGAGAAGCAGGACCTTGGTGGTGCATGCTGGTGGTCACCGCGCCCTGAGCGCGGTGATGGTCGAGCCGGGTGGCCGGCCGCCGGTGCACTCGCGGCGGGAGACCGTCAACGCGCTGGCGTACTGGCTGCGGGCGGGATGCGCCTGGCGGCTGCTGCCGCACGATCAGCCGGCCTGGCAGACCGTCTACTACTACTGGCGGGTCTGGCGGGTCTGGCGGGTCTGGCGGACGGAGGGCCGGTGGGAGCGTGTGCGGACCACCGACCGGGGCGGGCTGCACGGCTACGACGGGGCTAAGCGCGCGGTCGGCAGGCGCGAAAGAAGAAGGCACCAGGCAACTCAACGAGGCCGAGTTGGTCGCGCCTGTGACGCTGGTCGCTTGTCGACTTGCGCGGGGACCCCGCGCAATGCCTCACGACGAGCCGATGCGGGCAGGCAGGTGCTGCCCGTCCGCCACACCAGGCTACGAGGCCCCGCCCCGATCACGATGCGGCAGCGGGACGCGTGGGCGACCCCATCTGCTCACCTGTTCTCTCAAGCCGAGACACTCTGCGGGTGATCGCCACAATCACCAAGTCCAACCCCGAGGTCACCTTGATGGCGTCCGTGCTCAAGATCGGCCCAGACGGGCCCGCCGCACGTCCCGTCTCAAAGTCATCGGAAGCATCCTCTTCTGCCGATGAGCGGCCGTCAGCCTGCACTGCGCTGTCACGAGTGCTCGGAAATCAGGCCTCGACGACTGAGCAGGGGCTCGATCCTGGGTTCCCGGCCGAGAAGGTCACGATAGGCGAGTAGCGGGTCGGTGCTGCCGCCTTTGGCGAGCAACGCACGGAAGGCGGCTCCGTTGTCCCGGGTCAGCCCACCGTTGGCCTCGAACCAGGTGACGGTGTCGGCAGCGGGAATCTCGCTCCAGATGTAAGAGTAGTAGGCGGCGCTGTAGTCGAGGTCATCGCCGAATATGTGCTTGAAATAGGTACTGCGGTAGCGGGGTGGCACTTGGGGCAGCGCGACCCCCGCCTGCGCAAGGGCGCGGGCTTCGAATGTCTCGACGTCCTCGATCCCCTCGGTGTCCTGATCCACCGTGTGCCATGCCAGGTCGAGCAGCACCGCGGCGAGATGCTCGCTCGTTTCGAAGCCCTGGTTGAACGCCCTGGCTGCGGACACCCGTTCGATCAATCGCGGCGGAAGCGGCTCGCCGCTGAGGTGATGTTTGGCGTAGTTGGCGAGCACCTCGGGCCAGAACGCCCACATCTCGTTGACCTGGGAGGGATACTCCACGAAGTCGCGTGGCACGTTGATACCGGCGAACATCGGGTAGCGCACCGCGGAGAGCAGGGCATGCAGAGCGTGACCGAATTCGTGGAACAGCGTCCTGACCTCGCCGAGATCGAGCAGCGTCGGCTTGCCGGCGGCTGGATGGCTGAAGTTGAGGTTGTTGACGACGATCGGTGAGGTGCCGAGCAGTTCCGACCGGTCGACGAGCGACCTCGACCACGCGCCACCGGCCTTGGTGTCGCGGGTGTGAAAGTCGCCGATGAACAACCCGAGGGGTTCGCCGTTCTCCTCGAACACCTCGAAGACCCGGGCGTCCGGATGGTAGGCGGGCAGTTCGGTGCGCTCGACGAAACTCAGCCCGTAGAGCCGCTCGGCGGCGAAGTACACGCCGTCGCGCAACACTCGTTCGAGTTCGAAGTAAGGCCGTAGCTCCGCGGCGTCGACCGCGTAGCGCTCACGACGCCGCCGGGCGGCGTAGAACGCCCAGTCCCAAGGCTGCAAGGCGAACTTGCCCCCCGACTCACCGACGCAGTCCTGTAGGTCGGCGGCTTCTCGTGCGGCATTGCGCACCGCCGTCGAAGCCAGTTCACCGAGCCTGCTCTGGACCGTGTCCACCGCGCCGGCGACGTTGTCTTCGATGACGTAGTCCGCGTGGTTGGCGTATCCGAGCAGGCGGGCTCGTTCGGCTCGCAGCGTGACGATCTCCAGGACCAGTCGGGAGGTGTCGTTGTCGTTGCCGCGTGCACCACGGCTGGTAGACGCCTGATGGATGCGCTCTCGCAGTGCCCGGTTCTCCAGGGAGGCCAGCGACGGCTGCGACGTGGGGAGTACCAGGCTGACCAGGTATCCGTCGTGGCCGTGGGCCCGGGCGGCGTCGGCCGCCGCGGCGATCGCGTCCTGACTCAGGCCGGCCAATTCGGCCGCGGAGGTCACCATCACGGCCAGGTCGTTGGTGTCGGCGAGCAGGCACTCGCTGAACTCGGCCGTCAGTTCCGCGAGCCGCTGGTTGAGCAGACGAAGCCGCTCCTGCTCGGACGGGGACAGCCGAGCCCCCTCCCGCACGAACCTCGTGTGATAGCGCTCCAGCAGCCGGGCCGACTCGGCGTCCAAGCCGAGCTGATCGTGGCGTTCGTGGAGAGCCTTGACCCGTGCGTACAGCGCAGCATTGAGCCAGATCGCGTCGGAGTGCGCCTTCCGGCGCCGGGCGACCTCTGCCTTGATGGCTTGGATGCCGGGCGTCGCGTCCGCGGCCGCGGCGTTGTCGAAGATCGCCGACACGCGTCCGAGCAGTTCGCCGGACCGCTCAAGCGCCACGAGCGTGTTCTCGAACGACGGCGCGTCCGCGTTGCCGACGATCGCCTCTACCTGCTGAAGCTGTTCCGCCATCCCGCGACTGAACGCCGGCAGGTAGTGAGTCTCCAAGATCTGGTCCAACCGCGGAAGGCCGAAGGGCAGGTCACTGGGAACCAACAATGGGTTGTCGCCAGCCATCACCCGACCCACCCCCTGAACACCCGGCGTGTGCCAGGCCGCCCGCTCAAACTGCTGACCCGACCATCACACACTCTCATGCCGCCGTTCGGATGCTGGGTCGCGATTCTGGTGCCCTCTGAAGACCACCCACTATCCCATCGGCCGATGACCGGGTGTTCGGCCCTCGATCATCCTGTGATTCCGCCTGTTGGCCAGTGTCGAGGTACCGACACCGCTGGCGTCAGTTGCGGCATTGGCGGCAGTTGTGAGGGCGCTGGTGAGGCTTGGAACGCTTGGATCATGAGTGCGGCGAAGCGCCGGGAGGCCGCGATTGCTGCTGCCGGTGTACTCGCGTGGATGCCGCCGTTGGCCATGATCATGAGGATGAGATCGTCCAGGACGGTGTCGGGGCGCAGGCGGCCGGTGCCCTTGGCACGGCGGATCAGTTCGGCTGCGGAGGTCAGCGAGGAAGAGCGGTTCGCGGCGAAATCCATCGCGCGCGGGAAGGCGGACTTGAAGGCCGCGATGAAGCCGCGGTCGCGTGCTTGCAGCTCACACAGCTTCTCCACCGTGACGCAGAAGCCGTGCCAGGGATCGGGGTCGGCGAGCCCTTCGCCCAGGATGGATCGCCATGCCAGCATCTGGTCGGTGAACGCCTCAGCGACCAGCATCTGCTTGGTCGGGAAATGGCGGTAGACGGTCGCGGGCCCGACGTCGGCGCGTCGGGCGATCTCGCGGATCGGCACTGCCAAGCCGTCGGTGACGAATGCCGAGCGGGTCGCGTCGAGGATGCGGTGGCGGTTGTCCCGGGCGTCGGAACGCAGATTGCGAGGCAAACGAGCGGTCACCGCTATCACTTTAGTCAGACGGATGGGGGTGTCCCGCTACGATCCGCTGATCAGTCCTGATCGAACAGATCACGCCATCACGGGACCCAAGTCCTGGGAAAGACAGGGCAGAGCATGCATTTCACCAGGTATGACGGAGACACCTGGGACCTGGCCTCCAGCGTCGGCGCGACCGCCACCATGGCCGCCGCAACACGGGCGATAGCGACCCGCACCGATCATGCGCTCATCGACGACCCGTTCGCCGAACCGCTCGTCCGGGCGGTCGGCATCGACCTCCTTACCCGGCTGGCGGCAGGCGAGGTGGCCCCCGACGACTTGGTCGGGCCCGCAGCGATCGACGGAGCCAAGGTACGGACCAAGTTCTACGACGAGTTCTTGCTCGACGCGACGAGCGCGGGCATCACACAGGTCGTGATCCTGGCCTCGGGGCTGGACTCCCGCGCCTACCGACTGCCCTGGCCGGCTGGGACCGTTGTGTACGAGGTCGACCAGCCGCAGGTCATCGAGTTCAAGACCCGAACACTGGCCGAGTTGGGCGCCGCGCCCTCCGCCGACCGGCGCGTGGTCGCGGTCGATCTGCGCGACGATTGGCCCGCCGCACTGCGCGCCGCCGGATTCGACCCGGCCCGGCCGACCGCGTGGAGCGCCGAGGGCCTGCTGGGCTACCTGCCGTCCGAGGCGCAGGACAGGTTGCTGGACTCCATCACCGAACTCAGCGCGCTGGGAAGCCGGGTGGCCACCGAAAGCAGGCCCAACCCGCGACCGGGCGACGAGGACCAGACGAAGGAAGGCCTGCACCGCATCTCCGAACGCTGGCGTGCGCACGGTTTCGATCTCGACCACGTGCGGCTGCGCTATTTCGGTGAGCGCAACGAAGCGGCTTCCTACCTGACCGATCTCGGTTGGACACTGAACACCATCACCGTCCGAGACCTGCTCGCCGCCAACGACCTTCCGCCCATCAAGGACGATGACCTGCGCATGGCGGACGTGCTCTACGTCAACGGTGCCCTCAACAAGACCACCAAGTAGCAGCCACCCGCATGACGACTGACTCGGCAGGCGGGATCGTCGAGGGAATGCGTCCGTCCCGATCCCCGTATGTCTCGTCACCGGCGGCTCCGCACCGACGACGTGTGCCCGGATATCTTCATCAGGATCGGTGGACCGGCCGCCCTCGGTGGCATGGGTGAGCGCGCCGTGCCGCCGCTATCGGTGCGCGGCAGGTGGCACCCCCGCGTCTGGTCGTAACACCAACGCCCGCTCATGCCGCGTGGCGGGCGCTTCGGTAGGTCCAAGCGCTCAGCTTACGGTTGGGAATCTTGTTCGGAGGCGAGTTCGGAGCGGGCGAAGGCGATGAGGTCGGTGTCGCAGACGGCCCATCTACTGCCGCGCCAGACGACAGACCAGGTGGCCTCGGCGTCGTGGTCGGACCAGTGGCACCGGCCGTTGCGGGCTTGGGATCCCGGGGCGTGCAACTGAGGATCGAACGGCATCACCATCAGGACGCCTTCCACGGGCCACGACACCTGCTCATGTAGTGCCATCAAAACCTCCTTCGCAGAGGCTGCACACCCTATGGTCAGCGGGTACGATCGCCCGTTTCTCCCCCGGCCCCCCAGGGCTACCAGGAGAACCGAGCCTTCCGGGCTGCCCTCAAGGTCTCGAACGTCCGGCTTACTTATTTGCCATGCTCATTTGCCATGCTCACGCGCGCCCAGGTTCGCTGGCGATGGGTCAAAGATCGATGAGTTCGACGGTCACGGTCGCGACGGATGACGCCGAGGCCCTTGGTCGTACGGGTGGCGCGCGGTCGATCTGGAAAAGGTGGTTTGATCGCTGACTATGGGACCTCGCGTGGTGGCGGTGGACATCGGATCGGTGAAGTCGCCGTCGAAGTTCGCATGGGCGGCGTTCGACGTTCCGATCCAGGACACGATCGCCGAAGGCAAGGATCCGAACAGCGCGGTCGAACGCCTGGCGGTCGGGCTCGCAGACGACCGGCAGGCGGTGCTGCTTCTTGAGTCGCCGATGTCGATCCCCGTGCCGGACGCCGATGACACCGGTTGGCGTTGGTTAGGCAGGGCCCGGGAGGGCGAAGGTAACCGGCCATGGTCGGCGGGTGCAGGCGCCGGTGTACTCGCCACCGGCCTGGCCCAGACGGGGTGGATGCTGAGTCGATTGGCAGCGGCGACACCCGAAGTGATCGTGACGACGCAACCCGACCAGTGGCAGGCGGGCAGGGCTCGACTTCTGCTCGCTGAGGCGCTCGTTTCAGGCGCCGGAAAGCCTGTTGCGGTCGCGGCCGGACAGCACGCCGCGGATGCGAGCGCGGCCGGGCGTGCCCTGGTCGAGCGTTTGCGCGATGGCAGCCCGCTGGCTTCCGACGTGCGTTGCGCTCCGCATAACCCCTTAAATCTCCTTGCAGCCACGGCCCTTTGGGCAGGGCTCGCCCTCAACCCGGGCGAACTCCATAACGACGTCCTGGTCATACGCGTCGAACCGATACCCGAGCACCCGTGAGCCGTGCACGCTCATGCCGCAGATCGGTTGGCCAGCGTTACGCCTGGGCTGGTTGTGTCCTCGCGACGTAGACCGTGTTGGTCACGGTCCGCTCCTGAAGAGGGCTG
>NZ_CAACUY010000108.1 GCF_900659615.1 Actinomadura fibrosa
GTGGCGGGCGAGCGCGGCCCGCACCAGCGGGAGGGACGGGGCGCTCATCGACAGCGACGTCACGCCGAGGCCCACGAGCACGCACGCGAGCGCGGGGTCGCCCGCGGCCTCGCCGCACACGCCGCAGGGGATCCCGGCCGCGGCCGCGGGGGCGACCAGGTCGAGGATGGCGGGCTGCCACGGGTCCTGGAGCGCCGCGAGGCCGCCGACCTGCCGGTCGGCCGCGCAGGCGTACTGCGTGAGGTCGTTGGTGCCGAGGCTGAAGAACCCGACCTCGGACGCGAGGTCGCGGGCGCGCAGTGCGGCGGCCGGCACCTCGATCATCACGCCCGGGTGCGCGATCCCGGCGTCGCGGCAGGCGGCGGCGAAGAAGGCGGCCTCCGCGGCGTCCGTCACCATCGGCGCCATGACCTGGAGGGTCGTGCTCAGCCCGGCGGCGGCGCGGGCGAGCGCGCCGAGCTGGGCGGTCAGGACGTCCGGGTGGCGGCGCATCATCCGCAGGCCGCGCTCGCCGAGCGCGGGGTTGGGCTCCTCGCCGGGCGGCGGGAGGAACGCGAGGGGCTTGTCGGCGCCCGCGTCCAGGGTCCGGACGACGACGCGGCCCTTCGGGAACGCCTCCAGCACCGTGCGGTACGCCTCGACCTGCTCGTCCTCGGTGGGAGGCGTGGAGCGGTCGAGGAACAGGAACTCGGTGCGGTAGAGGCCGACGCCTTCGGCGCCGTTCGCGAGCGCCGCCTCGACGTCCTTCGGGCCGCCGACGTTCGCGAGCAGCGGGACGGCGTGGCCGTCCTTGGTGGCGCCCGGCCCGGTCGACTCCTCCAGCGCCGCCGTGCGGGCGGCGGACGCGGCGCGGGCCGCCGCGACCTCCTCCTCGGACGGGTCGATCCGGACGGTTCCGGCGCTGCCGTCCACCAGGACGGGCGTGCCGTCGGCCAGGTCCGTGGCGCCCTGGAGGGCGACGACGGCGGGCACGCCCATCGTGCGGGCGAGGATGGCGGTGTGGCTGGTCGGGCCGCCCTCCTCGGTGACGAACGCGACGACTCGCGCGGGGTCGAGCACGGCGGTGTCGGCGGGCGCGAGGTCCCGGGCGACGAGCACGAACGGCTCGTCCGCGTCGGGGACGCCGGGCATCGGCAGGCCGAGCAGCCGCGCGACCGTGCGGTCGCGGATGTCGTCGAGGTCGGTGACGCGGGCGGCGAGGTAGCCGCCCGCCCCGGCCAGCATCTCCCGGTAGACGCCGAACGCCTCGAACACGGCGCGGGCCGCGCCGGTCCCGCCGTCGACCGCGGCGGTGACGCCGTCGGCGAGGCCCGGGTCGCGGGCCATCAGCGCCTGCGCGTTCAGGACGTCGCGCCCGTCCTCGTTCCCGGCCTCGGCGGCCCGGGCGCCGCGCGCCTCCAGGTCGGCCGCGACGGCCTCCAGCGCGGCGAGCGCCCGGTCGCGCTCGGCGGCGGCGTCACCGCCGTGCCGGTCGTCCGCGGGCGGTTCGGGGACGGCGCCGGCGATCGTCCGGACGGGACCGTGCCCGACCCCGGGGCTGACGCCCGCGCCCCGCAGCACCTCGGGCGATTCAGGCACTTTCGGGCTCCGGCTTGGAGAGCAGGGCCTCCAGGCTGTCGAGCAGCGTGTCCGCGCCCTCCCCGTCGGCGGAGATGACGACCTCCTCCCCGTGCCGCGCGTCCATGCCGAGCACCGCGAGGATGCTCTTCGCGTTCACGGGCTTCCCGCCCGGCTTGGCGACGGTGACCTCGCCCGGCGCCTTGGCCGCGGTCTGGACGAACAGCGCGGCCGGCCGCGCGTGCAGGCCCACCCTCGACTCGATCGTGACTTTGCGCTCGCTCACTGCATGCTCCTCTGGGCCCCGAGGGCCGTTACAGGCCGCGCACCCGCAGCGCGGGGCCCGGCTCGACGTCCACTTCCTTGAGGTCGGCCACGACGTGGTCGGCCTCGGCCAGCGCCCCCACCGGCTGCGTGGTGGCGACGCCGACGCAGGTCATACCCGCGGCCTTGACGGCCGCCACGCCCGCGGGGGCGTCCTCGAACGCGACCGCCTCCCCCGGCGGCACGTCCAGGTCGCGCGCCGCGGCGAGGTAGCCCTCGGGGTGCGGCTTGCCGGTGACGACGTCCCCGGCGGTCACGACCAGGTCGAGCAGGTCGCGGATGCCCAGCTCGTCCAGCAGCCGCTCGGCGTAGGGGCGCTGCCCCGAGGTCACCACGGCCAGCGGGACGCCCGCCCCGGCCAGCGCGCGGACCAGCTCGACGCCGCCCGGGACGGGCCCGACGGCGGGCATGCCCGGCAGCGCCTCGTACGACACGGCCTCGGTGAACAGCTCCTCGACCGTCCTCCCGGGGAACAGGTGGGCGAGGTCGGCCAGCACCTCCAGGCCGCGCCGCCCCGCGAACGAGGCGATCAGCGCGTCGTCGTAGGGGGCGCCGTGCGCCTCGAACAGCCGCGACCACATCACGCGGTTGCGCGGCTCCGTGTCGATCAGGGTGCCGTCGAGGTCGAACACCGCCGCCCGCAGCGGGATCAGCGCCATGTGAACAGCTCGTCCCCCGTCGTCACCTCGCCCGCCTCCCGCACGTCCGACAGCGCGTCGGCGTTCGCGTCCAGCGCGACGACCGCGCAGATCGGCGAGCGGCCGCCCGCCTCGATCACGGCCGGGTTCCAGCCGACCACCGGCTGCCCGGCGGTCACCTCGTCGCCCTCGGCGGCGAGCAGCTCGAACCCCTCGCCCTTCAGCTTGACCGTGTCGATGCCGAGGTGGACGAGCACGCCGTGCCCCTCCGCGTCCACCACGACGTACGCGTGCGGATGCAGCTTCACGATCTTCCCGGTGACCGGGGCGATCGCCTGGCCGGGACCGCGCGCCGGGTCGACGGCGGTGCCCGGGCCGACCATGGCCTGCGCGAACACCGGGTCCGGCACGCCCGCCAGCCCGACGACCCGGCCGGAGACCGGGGACAGCACTCGGGTCATCGTCAGGGTCCCTTCCCTCGCTGGAGGAGCCGTCACTCGAGGATGTCCTCGATGTCGCTGGCGATGGTGTCGGCCTCGGGCCCCACCACGACCTGGACGACGGTGCCGCTGCGCATGACGCCGAACGCGCCCGCCTTCTTCAGGCCCGCCTCGTCGACCTTCCCGGCGTCCTCCACCTCGGTGCGCAGCCGGGTCGCGCAGGGCTCGATCTCGACGATGTTGTCGGCGCCGCCGAGCGCGGCGACGATGGCCTCGGCCTTGTCCATGAGCTTCCTCTTCTCCGGAGCGTCCGGGTGGATCAGTCGGTCTGGGTGACCTTGTTCAGGCCGCGGGGGACGTCGGGGTCGACGCCGAGCCGGCGGGCCAGGTTCTCGACCAGGATCTGGCCGGGGACGATGAGGGCGAGCGGCGCCACCCACTCGGGCAGGCCGGGGCCGGGCAGCGCGGCCGAGCACGCGCCGGCGAGGCCCGCGCCGCCGCCGACGCCGTACGCGCGGGCGCCCGCGCCCTGGACGCGGCGGGCCAGCGCGATCGTGCCGGGCAGCGTCGGACCGGACTCGGCGGCCACGAGCAGCGCCGGGGTGCGGTCGTCCACGACCGCGATCGGGCCGTGCAGCAGGTCGGCGTACGACAGGCCCATGGCGTGCAGGTAGCACGCCTCCTTGATCTTCAGCGCCAGCTCCAGCGCGGTGCCGAACGCGATGCCGCGGCCGGACACGACCGCGCCGGGCACCGCGGCGAGCTCCTCGACGATCTCCGGCAGCGCGTCGGACGACTCGGTCAGGTCGATGAGCCGCGCCACCTCGTCCGGGACGGCGCGCAGGTCGCCGGCCTCGACGTCCGCGCCGAGGCCGAGGCCGAGCACTGACAGCGCGGCGAGCTGCGTGGTGTAGGTCTTGGTCGCCGGGACGGCCAGCTCGTCGCCCGCCCGGGTGATCAGCGCGACCTCGGCGGCCTCCGCCAGCGGCGACCCGGCGCCGTTGGTGACGGCGACGGTGCGGGCGCCGCAGCCGGCCGCCCAGTCGAGGGTCTCGACGATCTCCTCGGTCTTGCCGGACTGGCTGATCGCCACGGCCAGCACGCCGTCCAGGTCCAGCTTCCGCCTGTAGGCGGTCGCGATGGACGGCGCGGCCAGCGTCGCGAGCCGCCCGGCGTGCGACTCGACCAGGTAGCGGCCGTAGACGGCGGCGTTGTCGGACGAGCCGCGCGCGATGAACAGCACCTGCCGCGTCTCGCGGGCCAGCGCCGCGATGTCGGCGGTCCGCGGCAGCAGCGCGTCGACGGTCCGGCGCAGCGCGTCCGGCTGCTCGCCGATCTCGGCGCGCATTCGACTGGTCATGATCCCCCTCCGAAGACTTTCTGCCCGTTGATCCACGTCGTACGCGCGCGGTGGTCCGGGCCGAGCCACACCAGGTCGGCGGCCGCGCCGGGCGCGATCCGGCCGAGGTCGGGGCGGCCGATCAGGTCGGCCGGGACCCGGGTCGCGGCGTCCACCGCCGCCACCGTGCCGATCCCGAGCCGGACCGCGTTGCCGACCGCGTCGTCCAGCCGCAGGCCGGAGCCCGCGAGGGTGCCGTCGGCGCGCAGCGGCGGCCCGTCCGCGGGCATCGTGATGGGCTCGCCGCCGAGCTCGTAGGTGCCGGGCGGCATGCCCGCGGACGCGGCCGCGTCGGTGACGAGCACGACCCGCCCGGGCGCGGCGCGGAACACGAGCTCGGCCACCTTGGGCGCGACGTGGTGCAGGTCGAGGATCAGGCCGGGGTGAAGCCGCGGGTCGATGAGCGCCTGCACCGCGACGCCGGGGGCGCGGTGGTCGATCCCGCTCTGCGCGTTGAAGATGTGCGTGACCATGCGGGCGCCGGCGTCCGCGGCGGCCTCGACCCGGTCCGCGGTGGCGTCGCTGTGGCCCACGCTGACCAGCACGCCCGCCTCGGTCAGCGTCCGGATCGCGTCGAGCGCGCCGTCCCGCTCGGGCGCGAGCGTGACCAGCTTGACCAGGCCCGTCTCCAGCAGCGTCTTGACCTCCCCGGACGCGGGGTCGGTGAGGTGCACCGCGTTGTGCGCGCCCTTGCGCTTCTCGGCGAGGAACGGCCCTTCAAGGTGGACGCCCAGCACGCGGGTGCCGGCCGGGAGGCGCGGCAGGAGCCCGGCGGTGCGGCGCAGCGCCTCGGCCTGCGCCGCGACGGGCGCGGTGATGAAGGTGGGGAGGAACGAGGTCACACCGGTCTCGGGGAGGCGCGACACGACCGTGCGCCAGCCCTCCTCGCCGGCGTCGGCCATGTCGTGCCCGAAGAAGCCGTTGACCTGGAGGTCGACGAGCCCGGGGGCCAGCAGCCCGTCCGGGAGGTCGGCGTCCGGGACGCCCGGCGGGCGGCCCTCGCCGACCTCGGCGATCACACCGTCCTCCACTCGGACGAATCCCGGGGAGAGGACGCGGGTAGGACTGCCCGCGGGGGCAGTGATCACGCTGTGGGCCGTGACCAGTAGTGATGCCATGGATGGGCACTCTCTGTGACGCGTCGATCGCCGATCGTTGCCTCGGGACGGAACTGGTCTAGTCCGGACTAGACCAGTACGCACCATATCCCACGAAACGAAGCGAGCTGAAGATGTCGGCCCGAACTCGTCCGCGTTCGGGCCCTCTCGGGGGAGGGCATCCGCCTATGAGTTCCAGTGCCGGCCGCGCGGCCGCCACGACCGGCGGCGGGGCGCCCGCCGCCTGGTCGTCCACCTTCGCGGTGCTGCAGCGCATCGGCCGCAGCCTCATGCTGCCGATCGCCGTCCTGCCCGCCGCCGGCATCCTGCTCCGCCTCGGCCAGGCCGACCTGCTCGGCGCCGACGGCCTCGGCTGGGACCGCGTCGCCGAGGTCTTCGCCGCCGCCGGCGGCGCCCTCCTCGACAACCTCGCGATCCTGTTCGCCGTCGGCGTCGCCATCGGCTTCGCGAAGAAGGCCGACGGCTCCACCGGCCTCGCCGCCGTCGCCGCCTACCTGGTCTTCGACCGCGTCTCGAAGACGATGTTCGCGCACACGGGCCAGCTGAAGGGCACCGTCGTCCAGATGGTCCAGCAGGAGGACGGCTCGCTCAAGGAGACGATCGGGTACGGGCTGAAGAACCCGACCCAGGTCCTCGGCGGCATCGTCGTCGGGCTCATGGTCGCCCTGCTCTACCAGCGCTTCTACCGGATCAAGCTGCCGTCCTGGCTCGCGTTCTTCGGCGGCCGGCGCTTCGTCCCGATCGTCTCGGCCGCCGCGGCGCTCGTCCTCGGCGTGGTGTTCGGGCTGATCTGGCCGGCGCTCGGCGGCTGGATCGACGACTTCGGCGACTGGATCACCGGCCTCGGCGCCGCCGGCGCCGGCATCTACGGCGTCGCCAACCGCCTGCTGCTGCCCTTCGGCCTGCACCACATCCTCAACTCGCTGGTGTGGTTCGTCTTCGGCACCTACCAGGGACCGGACGGCCCCGTCCACGGCGAGATCAACCGCTACCTGGCCGGCGACCCGCACGCGGGCCGGTTCCTCGCCGGGTTCTTCCCCGTCCTGATGTTCGGCCTGCCCGGCGCGGCCCTCGCCATCTGGCGCACCGCCGCCCCGCACCGCCGCGGCGCCGTCGGCGGCCTGATGGTCTCCGCCGCGCTCACCGCGTTCGTCTGCGGGGTCACCGAGCCGATCGAGTTCTCGTTCATGTTCGTCGCGCCGCTGCTGTACGGCATCCACGTCGTGCTCACCGGCGTCTCGCTCTACGTCCTCGCGGCGGTGCACGCGCAGCTCGGGTTCAGCTTCTCCGCCGGGCTGATCGACATGCTGCTCAACGCGACCAAGAGCAACACCCGGCACCTGTGGCTGATCGTCGCGCTCGGCGCGGTGTACTTCCTCGTCTACTACGCGGTCTTCACCATCGTGATCAAGAAGTTCGACCTGCCCACGCCCGGACGGGAGCCCGAGGAGGACCGGCCGCCCGAGTCGCGTCCCGACGCGCCCGCGGAGCGCGCCGAGTAGGGCGCTGCCGATGCCGCGCCCGGCTTCCGCGCGGGGCCCGTGACGGGCATGCTGACCTGCGGAATCAGACGATCTTGAGGTCGCCTCCGCGTGACCCGGCCGTTACACGTTTGTGCATTGACATGCCTTTCGCCCGTGTGGTCTAGTCCGGCCTAGACCAGTACGAACCGAGACGGATCCCTTGATATCCGCCTCGTCCCGTCCGGCCGCCACGACACCTGCCACGCACCTCCGTCGAAACCCGTCGATCCGGCACCCCGCCATCGAGGAACCCGTGACGAGCATCGATCCGCACAGCCCCGTACCGAAGTACTTCCAGCTCCGCGCCATCCTCCTCGACCTGATCGAGAGCGCCGAGCTGCCCGTCGACGCCCCGATCCCCTCGGAGCGCGAGCTGTGCGTCCGGTACGAGCTGTCGCGCATGACCGTCCGGCAGGGGGTCGACCAGCTCGTCTCCGAAGGACGCCTCTACCGCGTCCCGGGCAAGGGCACCTTCGTCGCCCGGCCCAAGATCGAGATGCCGCTGCGGCTCGTCTCGTTCACCGAGGACATGCTGAGCCGCGGCCTGCGGCCCGGCGCCGTCGACCTCGACCGCCGGACCGTCCCCGCCGACGCCCGCCTCGCCCGCATCTTCGAGGTCGACCCCGGCACGGAGATCCACATCATCGAGCGGCTGCGCACCGCCGACGGCGAGCCCATGGCGCTGGAGCGCTCGCACATCCTCGCCTCGCTCGCCCCCGACCTGCTCGACCGCCGGCTCGCCGACCGCTCCCTGTACGGCGTCCTCGAAGCGGTCTACGGGCTCGTCTTCGACGCGGGCGACCAGACCATCGACGCCAGCCTGGCCGACGCGGCCGACGCCAGGCACCTGAAGATCGCCCGGGGCAGCGCCGTGCTGCTCCTGCAACGCCGCTCCTACACCGGAGGTGTCTGCGCCGAGCTGGGCGTGTCGACCTACAGGGCGGACCGCTACCAGATCCACACGGCCCTCGGAAACCCCCCGCCGCACTCCTGAAAACCCCTGAGGAGGAACCCCCCGATGACTTCGACAACCGTGGACGCCGCGGCGCCGCGCCGAGGGTCGAGCGCCCTCGCGGTGCTCCAGCGCATCGGCCGCAGCCTCATGCTGCCGATCGCCGTCCTGCCCGCCGCCGCCCTCCTGCTGCGCTTCGGGCAGCCCGACATGCTCGGCGCGGACGGCCTCGGCTGGATCCGCGTCGCCGAGGTCGTCGGCGGCGCCGGCCAGGCCCTGTTCGACCACCTGCCGCTGCTGTTCGCCGTCGGCGTCGCGATCGGCTTCGCCAAGAAGGCCGACGGCTCCACCGCGCTCGCCGCCGTGGTCGGCTACCTGGTCTTCGACCAGGTCTCCAAGATCATGTTCTCGCACACCGACGAGCTCAAGGGCAACGTCCTGATCACCAAGATGGTGGACGGCGCGCCCAAGGAGGTCATCGACTTCGGGGCCAAGAACCCCACCGACGTCCTCGGCGGCATCCTCATCGGCGTCGTCGCCGCGCTGCTCTACCAGCGCTTCTACCGGGTGAAGCTGCCCACCTACCTCGCCTTCTTCGGCGGCCGCCGGTTCGTCCCGATCATCACCGCGGTCGCCGCCCTCGGCATCGGCGTCGTCATCGGCTTCATCTGGCCCGTCTTCGGCAACTGGCTCACCGACTTCGGCAACTGGATCACCGGCGCCGGCGCGCTCGGCGCGGGCATCTACGGCGTCGTCAACCGGCTGCTGCTCCCCTTCGGCCTCCACCACATCCCGAACTCGCTGGTCTGGTTCGTGTTCGGCGACTACAAGGGCTCCGACGGCGTCGTCCACGGTGAGATCAACCGCTACCTGGCCGGCGACCCCCACGCGGGCGGCTTCCTCGCCGGGTTCTTCCCCGTCCTCATGTTCGGCCTGCCCGGCGCGGCCCTCGCCATCTGGCGCGCCGCTCCCCCGCACCGCCGCCCCGCGGTCGGCGGCATCATGATCTCCGCCGCGCTCACCGCGTTCGTCACCGGCGTCACCGAGCCCATCGAGTTCGCGTTCATGTTCGTCGCGCCCGTCCTGTACGCGGTGCACGTCGTCCTCACCGGCATCTCGATGGCGATCCTGGAGGCCGCCGGCGCCCAGCTCGGCTTCGGCTTCTCCGCGGGCGGCATCGACATGCTGCTCAACGCGTCCAAGGACAACACCAAGGGCCTCCCGCTGATCCTCGGCATGGGCGTCCTGTACTTCTTCATCTACTACTTCGTCTTCAAGTTCCTCATCGTGAAGTTCGACTTCAAGACCCCGGGCCGCGAGCCCGAGGACGAGGACTCCGTCGCCGCCGACCCGGACTCCAACCCCGAGCTGGCCGCCGGGACGAAGCCGAAGAAGTCCCGCAGGCGCGCCGCCGAGGACAAGGCCGCCGAGAAGGAGGCGGGCGAGGAGAAGGCGGGCGACGGCACCGCGAGACCGCGCGACAAGGGCCCCGCCGCCCCCCAGGACAGCCCTGCGACCAGCTGACCCTCCAGGTCGGTCGCCTACCCCAGGCGACCGACCGACCCTCCAGGGCGTCCCGTGCGAACGGCCGCCTTCGGGCCGGTTCAGCCCACCGGCCCTGCACCACCGAGTCCCGGCTCCCATCACCACCGGGACTCGTCCCGCGGCGGCGGGGTGCCCCAGCACCCCGCCGCCGCCCCTTTTTGTCCGGGCCCCTCCCGGGATGCCGCTCGCTGAGCGCGCGCCGGGACGCGTTACTCGCGAGACCGTACCTGGCCAGGACGTATTTTCCGTGCCGCTCAGGACTCCTTGCTCCGACCCGTTTCCAGCCAGGAGGCCACATGAGCACGCGTCCCGCCGTCCGGATCGTCCGCTACCAGCCGCGCCCGCCCGCCGCAGCGGCGGAAACCGCGCCGCGAGCGCGGACCGCGGACGGCGCGCTCGCGCTGAACCCGGCTCCCATGCCCGCGCCGCCGGGAAGGGCGCCGGGCGCGCTGCGGCTCGTCCAGCCCGGCGACACCGTCGAGACGGAGCTTCGGGCCCGCGCGGAGGCCACCGTGCGGCTCCTCGTCGAGGTCCTCGCCGGGACGCGGCCGCCGCAGCAACTGGCGCGGCTCGCCGTCCCGGCGGTGTGCCGGGAACTCGGACGGCGCGGTCCCGCACTCGGACGGTCCCGGCGCGCCGTCCCGCCGCAGGTGCTGACGAGCTGGCTGCAACGTCCCGCGCCCGGCGCCGCGGAGGCCGGGGCCGTGGTCGCGGTGAACGGGCGCATCCACGCCGTCGCGCTGCGCCTCGAACTCCTGCGGGGCCGCTGGCAGTGCACCGCCCTGGAGACGACCGCGCCCTGAACGCCGAAGCGGCCCCCTGGACGCGTCCAGGGGGCCGCTTCGGTGAAGCCCTGCTCAAGCGGGCTCCGGCGTCGCGCGGATGCTACTTGTTGCGCGGGTCGCCGTGGCAGCGCTTGAACTTCTTGCCCGAGCCGCAGGGGCACGGATCGTTGCGGCTGACGCCCGCGTACGGGTCGTCGGCCTCCTCGCTGTGATGCTCGACGCCGCCCTCGCCGTCGACGGTCGGCGCGGAGTACTCCAGCTTCTTCGGACGCTGCGGCTTCTCCAGGCCCTTCGCCTTGATCGCCGGAGTGTCGTCGGCCTCCTCGATCTCGACGTCGTCCTCCGCGTCGTCCACGGCGGGGGCGTCGGCCGAGGCGGACTTGGCGACGGACACCGGCTTCGCGCCGACCTGCGGGGCCTCCGGCTGCTCCTCCACCTCGACCTCGAGGTTGAACAGGTAGCCGACCGACTCCTCCTTGATGCCGTCCAGCATCGCGTTGAACATCTCGTAGCCCTCGCGCTGGTACTCGACCAGCGGGTCGCGCTGCGCCATGGCCCGCAGGCCGATGCCCTCCTGGAGGTAGTCCATCTCGTAGAGGTGCTCGCGCCACTTGCGGTCGAGGACCGACAGCACGACACGGCGCTCCAGCTCGCGCATGACCTCGGAGCCGAGCTCCTCCTCGCGCTTGTCGTAGGCGTTCTGGGCGTCCTCGCGGATCTTCTCCGCGAGGGTCTCGGCGTCGAGGCCGGAGATGTCGCCGTCGGCCTCCTCCTCGACCAGCTCGTCCACCGTCAGCGAGATCGGGTAGAGCTGCTTGAACGCCTTCCAGAGCTTGTCGAGGTCCCACTCCTCGGCGAAGCCCTCGCCGGTGGCGCCCGCGACATAGCCCGCGACGACCTCGTCGATCATCCGGCGGACCTGCTCGTGCAGGTCCTCGCCCTCCAGCACCTTGCGGCGCTCGGCGTAGATGACCTTGCGCTGCCGGTTCAGGACCTCGTCGTACTTCAAGACGTTCTTGCGCATCTCGAAGTTCTGCTGCTCGACCTGGCTCTGCGCCGACCGGATCGCGTTCGACACGATCTTGGACTCGATCGGCACGTCGTCCGGGATGTTGAGGCGCGTCATGATCGCCTCGACCCGGGCCGAGTTGAACAGCCGCATCAGGTCGTCCTCGAGCGAGAGGTAGAACCGCGACTCGCCCGGGTCGCCCTGGCGGCCGGACCGGCCGCGGAGCTGGTTGTCGATGCGGCGCGACTCGTGCCGCTCCGTCGCCAGCACGTACAGCCCGCCGGCCTCGACGACCTCCTCGTGCTCGCCCTTGACGGCCTCCTTGGCCTTCTCCAGCGCCTCCGGCCACGCGGCCTCGTACTCGTCGGGCGTCTCCAGCGGGGACAGCCCGCGCTGGTGCAGCTCCAGGTCGGCGCGGAAGTCGGGGTTGCCGCCGAGCATGATGTCGGTACCGCGGCCCGCCATGTTCGTCGCGACGGTCACACCGCCCTTGCGGCCCGCCTCCGCGACGATCGCCGACTCCTGCTCGTGGTGCTTGGCGTTCAGCACCTGGTGCGGGATGCCGCGCCGCTTGAGCATCTTGCTCAGCCGCTCCGACTTCTCCACCGACGTGGTGCCGACCAGGACCGGCTGGCCCTTCTCGTGCCGCTCGGCGATGTCGTCGACGACCGCCTCGAACTTCGCCTGCTCGGTCTTGTAGACCACGTCCGCCACGTCCCGGCGGATCATCGGCTTGTTCGTCGGGATCGGCACGACGCCGATCTTGTAGGTCTTGTTGAACTCGGCCGCCTCGGTGTCGGCCGTGCCGGTCATGCCGGACAGCTTGCCGTAGAGGCGGAAGTAGTTCTGCAGGGTGATCGTGGCGAGCGTCTGGTTCTCGTCCTTGATCGCCACGCCCTCCTTGGCCTCGATGGCCTGGTGCATGCCCTCGTTGTAGCGGCGGCCGTGGAGGATGCGGCCGGTGAACTCGTCCACGATCAGGACCTCGCCGTTCATGACGACGTAGTCCTTGTCGCGCTTGTAGAGCTCCTTGGCCTTGAGCGCGTTGTTGAGGAAGCTCACCAGCGGCGTGTTCACCGAGTCGTACAGGTTGTCGATGCCGAGCCAGTCCTCGACCTTCTCGACACCGGCCTCGGTGATGCCGACCGTCCGCTTCTTCTCGTTCACCTCGTAGTCGCCGGGGCCGTACTCGTCGACCTGCCCGGCGGTGCTGACCAGCTCGGCCCGCTTCAGCCGCGGGACGATCTTGGCGAACTCCGAGTACCACTTGGAGTTCTGCTCGGCCGGACCGGAGATGATCAGCGGCGTCCGGGCCTCGTCGATGAGGATCGAGTCGACCTCGTCCACGATCGCGAAGTTGTGGCCGCGCTGGACGCACTCCTCCAGGCTCCAGGCCATGTTGTCGCGCAGGTAGTCGAACCCGAACTCGTTGTTCGTGCCGTAGGTGATGTCGGCGTTGTAGGCCGCTCGGCGCTCGTCCGGGGTCATCTGCGGGAGGATGACGCCGACCTCGAGGCCGAGGAACTGGTGCACGCGCCCCATCCACTCGGCGTCGCGCTTGGCCAGGTAGTCGTTCACCGTGACGACGTGGACGCCGTCCCCGGTGAGCGCGTTCAGGTACGCCGGGAGCACACAGGTCAGGGTCTTGCCCTCACCGGTCTTCATCTCGGCGATGTTGCCCAGGTGCAGCGCGGCACCGCCCATGACCTGGACATCGTAGTGACGCTGCCCCAGAACGCGCTTGGCGGCTTCGCGAGCGGTCGCGAACGCTTCGGGCAGCAGGTCGTCCAGGTCCTCGCCGTCGGCGAGGCGCTCCCGGTACTTGTCGGTCAGCTCGCGCAACTCGGCGTCGCTCATCTCGAGGAAGTCCTCCTCGATCGAGTTGACCTGATCCGCGAGCTTCTTGAGCTTGCGCAGGATTTTTCCCTCGCCCGCACGAAGGATCTTGTCGATGACTGGCGGCACTCTCGAAGGCTCCTTGCAGATCGTGGTTAGCCGCTTTCCGGCGGCACGCACACCACACGTACGATGCCCATCGTAGGCGAGACCCAGAATGGTCTAGGTCACTCCGCAGCGCAATCCACAGCGCGCTCCGTTTGACCTAACGGGTCACGGAAAGATCTCACACAGCATCGGAGGGAGGCGCAATGTCCGAAGAGTCGCACGGTTCCCACGCCGGCAGGCCTGGTTCATGGGTCGCCGTCACCATCATCTTCATCGGCTTCGTGGTGGGCGGCGTCGCCATCTGCCTGGGCCCGTCCTGGATCATGTTCTGGGTCGGCGTCGGCATCATCGTCATCGGCATGGTCGTCTCGGGCCTGGTCCACCTGTTCTCGGACGTCGTGGTCGACGCGCCGCGCGTCATCCCCGAGATCGTGGACTACTCCCTGTTCGGCTCCCGGACGGACAAGCGCCGCGGCGGCGAGCAGGGCGAGGCCCTCGACCGCCCCGTGGCCACCGACCCCCAGCGCACTCCGCACGGCTGACCGGCGAGCGCCACTCCGGCAACCCCGCCCCCGCTTGACCGGCCTCCGGCCAAGCGGGGGCGGCTTCGTGCCGCCCGACCCGCGTCAGGCAGGGCGGCTTCGCGCCGTCCGGCCCGCGTCAGGCAGAGGCGACTCCTTGCCGCCCGACCCGCGTCAGACAGAGGCGGCTCCGTGCCGTCCGACCCGCGTCGGGCAGGGGCGGCTCCTTGCCGCCCGACCCGCGTCAGACAGGGCGACTTCTTGCCGGCCGGCCCGTGTCAGGTGGGAGCGGCCTGGCGAGGCGTTCCGGGCTAGGCGGGGGCGGCTTCCTTGAGGGCGGCGCCGATGAGCACGGGATCCACCCCGTCCGGGACGATCCGCTCGACCCGCACGTCATCGCAGCCCACCCAGCCGGCGGCGCGCCACAGGGCGACGGCCAGGGCCGCCGCGGACGCCTCGGCGCGCGCGGCGGTCCGGACGGCCCACGGCTCGAACGACACCTGGCGGGCGACGAGCGTCCGCCCGTCCCGCGCCGGGTCGACCCGCCCGGCCAGCCGCCCGCCGGTCAGCAGCGGCATCGCGAAGTACCCGTGGACCCGCTTGGCCTTCGGGACGTACGCCTCCAGCCGGTGATCGAACCCGAACACCCGCGACGCGCGAGCCCGGTCCCAAACAAGTGAGTCGAACGGCGACAGCAGCGTGGTGGCATGCCGCCCCCGCACCGGAGCCTCAAGCGCCCCCGGGTCGGCCCACGCCCGCTGCTTCCACCCCGCCACCTCGACCGGGACCAGCCCCGCCGCCTCGACCACCGCGTCCACCTGGTCCTGCCTGACCCGGTAGTAGTCGGCGAGATCCCCCCTGGTGGCCACGCCCAGCGCACGCCCGGCCTTGGCGACGAGGGCCGTCAAGCACGCCTCGTCGTCCGGGTCCTGCGCGAGCAGCTCCGCCGGGACGGCCCGCTCCGCCAGGTCGTACACCCGCCGCCAGCCCACCCGCTCGACGCACACGACCTCACCTATGTCGAGCAGCCACTCGATCCCGATCTTGTGGTCGCTCCAGTCCCACCACTCGGCGCTCGCCTTGGCCCCGCCCAGCTCCTTGGTGGTCAGCGGCCCGTCCGCCCGCAACCGGGCCCGGATCTCGTCGCAGATGCCTTCGGGCACCTTGTGCCAGCGCCACCCCCGCTGCACGTACGCGCGACGCCGGAACCCGAACAGCGGCCAGTCGGCCATGGGGATCACGGACGCGGCGTGCGCCCAGTACTCGAACGCCCCCGCCGTCCCGTTGCCCCAGTACGCCCGCTCGATCGCGTCCCGTCCGACGGCCCCCAGCCGGGCGTACGGCACCAGCTCATGCGACCGCGCCAGCACCGAGATCGTGTCGAGCTGGACGGCCCCCAACCGTTCCAGCATCCCGGGCACCCCGCCCTTGGGCCGCGCCCCCAGGAACCCCTGAGCCCGCAACTGGAGCCGCCGTACCTCGTCCGCGCTGAGCTGCACCACATCCACGCCGCGATGCTACGACACGACACCGACAAACCAGGAATGCCGGTCGCACCCACCCTTCCACCGCGAGCACCCCACAGTGCCACCACCCCTTAAGCAACACCCCACAGCAACGACCCCTGCGCACCGCCCCACGACATCGCCCCAAGGCAACACCCCCCCACATCAGCACCCGAGCAACACCCCAGTGAAGTCGGGGACGTGAGCACCGCCCCGCGACATCGAGACCTGAGCAACGCCCCACGACATCGGGTCTGAGCACCGCCCAGCGACATCGGAGCCGCCGCGACATCGAAGCCCGGGCACATCCCCGCCACATCGGAGCCTGAGCAACACCCCCCAGTGAGGTCAGGGCTTGAGCAACGCCCTCGCAACGACGGCCCTGAGCAACGCCCCGGCGACATCGGGCCTGAGCGAGACCCCACCAAATCGGGGCGTGAGCAGCAGTCCGCCACATCGGGCCCTGAGCAACACCCCCGCCCCATCGGCACCCGAGCAACGCCCCCGCCACATCCGGGCCTGAGGTGGCACTGCCGCAACATCCGGCGCCACGTCGGAGCTGGGGGCTACCACCTCGGGCTTGGGGGCTAGGGGACGGCGAAGGTGGAGGCGGCGGCGAGGAGGCGGTGGCCCAGGGGGACGTCGCCGGCGACATCGGCTTGCACTTCGTCGGGCGGGATGCGGTCGGCGGCCAGGAGGCAGAAGTCCGTGGCGTCCAGTGAGAGCGTCACGGTGGGGACGCCGGGCGCGTCCGGGCCGAGGGGGAGGTCCCAGGAACCGCCTCCAGGGCCGCTGAGGTCCACGCGGACGGTCTCACCGTCCACGGGGCGACCCTCACGCATGGCGAGGGCGTCAGGGAGCACATGGACGCCTAGGCTCGCGATGGCGTGCAGGTGGGTGGGCAGGGGCGAGGGCAGGTGGAGCCCGGTCGCCAGGGCGATGTCCCGGGAGTGCACCCACGTCTCGAACGCGCGGGCCACGATCGCGCTTCGCACGGGCATCGCGAGTTGGAGGGACACGCTCCGCGTGCCGTCCTCGTCGAGTCGAGCGCACAACGCCTCGGCCTGCTCGCGCCAGGCGTCCCGTGTCTGCTGGGGCTCTCTCGTGCGCTCCACGCTCAGGGTGGCGGCCGTGCGGGCGTTCACGTCGGGGGGACCGTTGGTGTCGTCGTCCAACTGGTCCGCTACCACGGAGTCCGTCGCCGACAGGTGGGCGACGACGTCCTGCACGGACCAGTCGTAGATGACGTTCGTCGACCAGGTCTCACCGGAGACTTCGGCCAGCAGCGCGTCCAGCATGGACACCTGGGCGGCATAGGGCGCCGCGTACGGCGGCGCTGAGGGCGCTGGACGACGGCGAGCGCGCGCGCTGTCGAGGGTCTGTTCGCGCAGGGTCGGCATCGGCGGGACGCCGCCGAGCAGCTCAGCGGTGCCGCCGAGCATGAGGGAGTCCTCCGCGCAGGCGGGGCAACCGGCGAGGTGGTCGATGACCGCCTGCGTCTCCTCGTCCGAGCACGCGCCCAGCGCCCAGGCGCCGAGCAGCGAGGAGACGTGCTCGTGCGTCGCACTCATGGCGCTCCCCCTTCTGCCGGCGCGGCGGCGATGCGGCGGCGGCCCGTGCCGACGCGTTCGCGCGGTGCCCCCGCCGGCCCCTGGCCCATCGCCAACCGACGGTACGTGTGCTCCTCGAAATAGGCCAGCACGATCACCGCCGGATCGCGCCGACGGCGGGAATCCAGCGGACCGTTCCCGTCCCGTCCGCCACGGCGCGGCATGTTCGGGACCGGAGGCGAGCCGGAACGGGAACGGCCTCACCTCTGCTTCGCACTCGGGACCGGCCCGGATGAAGATCCTCAGGTGATCTCGAGGAGCTTCTCCCGGACGGCGTACACGACGGCCTCCATCCGCGAGTGCAGCTGGAGCTTCTCCAGGATGTTGCGGACGTGGTTCTTCACGGTGTTCTCGGAGATGAACAGCTCGCGGGCGATCTCCCGGTTGCCGAGGCCGCGGGCGACGAGCCGCAGCACCTCCATCTCGCGCTCGGTGAGCCGGGGCGCGGGGACCTGCTGGGTGCGCTCCTCGCTGCGCTTGGCCAGCGACGCGAACTCCGTGATCAGCTTCGACGCCATCGAGGGGCTGATGAGCGACTGCCCGCCGTGGACGGCCCGGACGGCCTGCGGGACCTCGTCGATGGAGATCTCCTTGAGCAGGTAGCCGCTGGCCCCGGCCTTGATCGCCTCGAAGAGGTCCTCCTCCTCGTCGCTGATGGTCAGCATGACGATCTTGGCGCTGGGCGCGGCGTCCTTGATGGCCGTGCACGCCTCGATACCGCTGCGGCGGGGCATCCGGATGTCCATGAGCACGACGTCGGGCAGCAGGTCGCCGGCCATCTGGACCGCCTCGTGCCCGTCGCCGCCCTCCCCGATGACCTCGATGTCGTCCTCGCCCTGGAGGACCATCTCCAGGCCCCGGCGGAAGAGCGCGTGGTCGTCGACGATGAGCACGCGGATCGGATCGGCCGCTCCGGCCGGCTCCGCCGCCTCCCGTCCGGCGGAGGCCGCACCTGCGCCGGCCTGACGGGGTACGGCCGCGGCGCCGCGAGCCTCGGGATTCTCGCTCACCTGAGTCGCGGCGTGGAGGAGACGCCGCTTCCCCCCTTCACTGTCAGTGATCTAGGCCTTCGGAGGGTCAGCTCCCGGGGTCGCCCCCGGCGGGGTCTTGCCTGACCGGAGACGGCTCCGGGTCGTTCGGGTGAATCGTCATGCCTAACTGCTGCCGGCACCGGGATGGTTCCCGGTAAAGGGCGGGGAAACCCGGATCGCCCCGGACCGGCGCCGACGCGGAGCGGTGGCCGGACGGTGGGCACGGCCCGGCGAGCCCGCGCGGGCTCGACCGTCCAGACCACCGCGTCCGCTGATCGGCTGGCACGCCTTTTCAGATCATTACATGTTCCGGGCGGTGACGTGACGCAAGTGCCGCATCACTCTTCGACGAGCCTGATGACTCCGTAGTCCCATCCCCTTCTCCGGTAGACGACCGAGGGGTGGCCAGTGGCCTTGTCGCGGTAGAGGAAGAAGTCGTGCCCCACGAGCTCCATCTCGAAGAGCGCCTGCTCGATGCCCATCTGCTCGGCCTTGTGGAACTTCTCGCGGACGACGACGGGCCCGTCGCCCTCCATGGGGATCGGGACGAGGTGCTCGTCCATCCCGGCCTCGCGGGCGGGCTCGTACTCGTCCTCGACCGTGGCCGTCGCCTGGGGAGCCTGCTCCAGCACGGGCTCGACCGCCGGTTCGGGCATCGGCTCCATCGTGACGTGCTTGGCGCGGGACTTGCCGCCGTGGGCCTTCCGCCGGTCGCAGTCGCGGCGGAGCCGGGACTCCAGCTTGTCGAGCGCCAGGTCAAGGGCGCCGTAGCGGTCGTCGGCCGCGGCCTCGGCCCGGATCACCGGGCCCCGGGACCGGATCGTCAGCTCCACCCGTTCCCGCTGGTCGGCGAGCCGTGGGTTACGTTCCTCGGACACCTCCACGTCCACGCGGATGACCTTGCTGTTGAGCCGTTCGATCTTCGTCAGCTTGTTGTCGACGTGCCGACGGAACCTGTCGTTGATGTCGGTGTGCCGGCCCCTCACGATGATGTCCACGCGGGACCCCCCTTCTCCCGGTTGCGATCCTCGCCCGCTCCGGGGCTCCTGATAGCCCCGGACGGGCACCACAGCACGGTGGGTCGCACCCGCCCGGCCGACCTGGTCTTCGTCCCCACATCCGCCTGCTGAGGGGCTCGCGGCGCTCTCGCCACTACTGCCCTTCTCCCGGTTCGAGAGATGTCGGATCCCTCGACGGGGCAGGACTTACCTCTAAGGCGCACCGTGATCGGTCGACGAGAAGTCGCCTTACGTGGGCCGTTTCGCCTGCGCCTGGCATCGGCTTGCCGGACCGCCTGCCGTGCTCCTGACGAGCACCGCGATGCTCCTGACGAGCACTGCGATCCGACGCAACCACGGACCCGGGCGGGTGCCATGTCAGGAACGCTAACCCCTTACGCCACGAATGTCAGGGGGGTGGAGCGAGGAAAAACTCACCCACCGTCATCGACGGGCCTCGCAGCGGGGTCTCCAGGCCCCGTCGAGACATCCGTCACATGCCGTGAAGCCCCCCTCCCACTGGGGTTCCATGGTCCACGCACCCGCAGGTCAGATCCTTCTGACCCGCGAGTGAGTTTGAGAAGATCTACGGCTCCCATGACAGCGCGTGACTCGACTAACGCCCCACAATCCCCCCAAGTCCGACCAACTCGGACATCCTCAGCTACACAAGGTGACTTCTCACGCAAACCCCCCTCCCACCGAAGAAAGTCACCCCCAGGAGGTACTGCGCAGCGACAGCGTCAACGGCCAACGACAACCAAGCGCCAACCGCCCAGCCCCCAGCGACGGCAACCAAGCACCGACCGCTCAGCAACCAACACGACACCAACACCACTCACCCCCCTCCAGACACCCACCACTCACCGCCCTCCGGTCACCGCCCCTCCGGTCATCGCCCCCTGCCGTTATCGCCCCTCCGGTCATCGCTCTCCGGAGGTCACCGTTCTTCGCAAGGGGGTGGCGGCGACCGTGGCTGCGGCGAGCACGTCGGCTCCAGCGGCTCGCAGTGCACGCGCCGCCTCGTCCAGCGTGGCCCCGGTAGTGATCACGTCATCGACGAGCAGAACCGAGCGTCCGCCCATTGCCACCTGCGGATCCACCACCAGCGCCCCGGCAAGGTTCACCGCCCGCTCGTCCACCGTGAGAGCGGCCTGGTCGGCGACCCGGCGCCGCTGCCGCAGTGCGTCCAGCCCCACTATGTGGAGGCCGTCCTCCCGCAGCCGCTGCACGGCGACCTTCGCCATCGCTCCCAGCGGGTCGTGTCCGCGCCGCCGCACGGCCTTCCGGGCCGAAGGGATGGCGACGATCACCACCTCAGCGCCGCCGGCTCGCGGGCTCCGGTCGGGAGGCGCCCGCCAAGCGGTGAGAGCTCCTTGGACGGCCCGCGCCAGTGCCTCTCCCAGAGGGACCGCCAGCGCCGTCCGTCCGCGCTCCTTATGAGCGTTCAACGCCGTCCGGACAGCGCTCTCGTAGGCCGCCACCGTCCACACAGCCAATCCGCAACCGTCATCCGCGGACGGACGCGTTGCAGGATCGGGCGAGTGGGGTACTGCCGGAGTGAGGGGGCGATGGATCGCGTGTCGGGGAGCTCTCGCCGTGACTCTGGGTACCGGATAGGGCGGACCTTGGAGCGGCGCTCCGCAGGCGGCGCAGAGGAGGCCCGGCGCCTCCCCGCAGCCGGCGCAGCGCTCGGGAAGGAGCAGGTCGACCAGTTCATCGAGGATGTTCATGCCATCGACGATGCCCGCGCCGCCCTCCGTCCCTCCACCGAACGAGAAACTGTGGATAACTTCGCCCCACCGCGAACCGCGCCGCACTACGCGATCACCGCGACAACGGCCCCACCCGCACGCTGAGGGACTACTCGTGCTGAGGTAGCCGCGCGCTGGGGTGGCCACTCCACTCCGCCCTATCCACCCGCCCACGCCGTCCGCGCGCGTGACGATCCGCTTCTTGATGCTCTTGACCTGCCCGACGGGCATGCGATCCGTCCGCGCGCGTGAGGGTCCGCCCGTACCGGGGCAGTCGCGTCCGTCGATGAGATGCCCATGCCAGGACGGCCATCCGCGCCAGGGCGGCCATCCGCGCCAGGGCGGCCGTCCACGCCAGGGCGGTCGCCCGCTGGGAGGGCGGTCGCGGGGTCGGGGGGGCCATTTGGCGCTGGGATAGCCGCCTGCACCTGGTTCGTCCGCGCGCGAGGATTCTGCTTGTGCCGGGGCAAGTGCATCCGCGATGAAGCGCTTGAACGAGGGCATCGCCTGCGTGACGGCGGTCGCGGCTCAGGTGGGCGCCTTTCTGCGCCGACCCCGGGCCGTCTGCACTGCGCCCGTTTGCGCGTGTGAGGGTTTGCCTGTGTCGGCGTAGTCGCGTCGGTGGTCAGACGCCCAGGCCAGGGCGGCCGTCTGCGCTGTGGCTGACGTGGAGGTAGTCGTGCGCTGGACGGCCGCCCGTACTGGATAGCTGCCTGTGCCCGGCAATCGCGCGCGTGCAGGCAATCACGCGCGTGCAGGCGATCACGCGCGTGCAGGCGGTCGTGCGTGTAGGCGGTCGTGCGTGTAGGCGATCGTGTGCTTGCCGGGGTGGTTGGGCTGGTGGCGGCTGCATTTGGGGCAGCTATGGGGTGGGGTATCCGCGTGGGTTGTGTTCGCGCGTTGTTGTGGGGGTGGTTGGTCAGGGGGTTTGGAAGTAGTGGCCCTTTTCTAGGTCTTCCAGGAGGCCTGGACCGGTCGGGTGCCAGTTCAGTTGCTCGCGGGTCTGGGTGCTGGAGGCGGGGCCGTCGATGGCCAGGAAGGGGGACAACCAGCCGAAGTGCTCGTCCGCGTCCTGTGGGGGGACGGAGGTGACGGGTAGGTCGAGGTGACGGCCGATCACTTCGGCTATGGCGCGGGTCGGGATGCCCTCTTCGGCGGTCGCGTGCAGGACTGAGCCCGCCGGGGCCTGCTCCAGGGCCAGCCGGAACAGGTGCGCGGCGTCGGATCGGTGGACGGCGGGCCAGCGGTTGGAGCCGTCGCCGATGTGGCCGGAGACGCCCTTGGCGCGGGCGATGTCGACCAGGGTCGCGATGAAGCCCTTGTCGCCGTCGCCGTGCACGGTGGGTGGGAGGCGCACGATGGAGGGGCGGACGTCGCGGGAGGCGAGGGAAACCGTCATCTGCGCGGTGGCCTGGCGGGGGTTGGCTTCGCCGGGTTGGGCGGGGTCCAGGCCGTCCTGTTCGGTTGCAAGGCGTCCAGGGGCGAGTCCCAGGGTTCCGGACGCGATGACCAGGGGACGGCCGGAGCCCGCCAGGGCCTCGCCGAGGGCCTCGATGGCGCGGCGGTCGGCGGTGACGGCGTCGTCGA
Source organism: Actinomadura fibrosa (assembly GCF_900659615.1). Taxonomy (GTDB): domain Bacteria; phylum Actinomycetota; class Actinomycetes; order Streptosporangiales; family Streptosporangiaceae; genus Spirillospora; species Spirillospora fibrosa. The sequence goes on from NZ_CAACUY010000108.1 coordinate 22,241, forward strand.
AGCGGCCCGCGAAGGCGATGTCGTGCTTGAACGCCAGGTGGATCACGCCGTCGGACGCGGTGGCGGCGTCTCGCAGGGTGTCGAGGTCGTCGAGGGTGCCGCGGCGGACCTGGGCGCCGGCGGTGTCGAGGGCGGCGGCCGAGGCGTCCGAGCGTGCCAGGCCGACGACCTCGTGGCCGGCGCCGATCAGTTCGGGGACGACCGCGGAGCCGATCCAGCCGGATGCGCCGGTGACGAAAACGCGCATGTCAGGAAACCTCCAGGTAGCTCGGCCGTCCAGGGGACGGTCGATGTCAGTGACTGTCGTCAGGCTACCAGCGATGTCATGAACTGTCATCAACTAGGATCGGGGGCATGGGGCGATGGGAGCCGGACGCGCGTGGTCGGCTTGAGCAGGCGGCGCTGGAGCTGTACGGCGAACGCGGTTACGAGAAGACGACGGTGGCCGAGATCGCCCAACGTGCCGGGGTCACGGAGCGGACGTTCTTCCGGCATTACGCCGACAAGCGGGAGGTCCTGTTCGCGGGGTCCGGGCTTCTCCGGGATCTCCTGGTGAAGGCCATCGCCGAGGCTCCTGAGGGTGCCTCGCCGCTCGATGCCGCGACCGCGGCCCTGGAAGCCGTCGGCGGCGTCTTCGAGGAGCGCCGCGAGCATGCGCGGCGGCGTCAGGTGATCATTGATGCGAATCCGGAGCTGCGGGAGCGGGAGCTGATCAAGCTCGCGTCGCTCGCCTCGGCGGCCGCCGAGGCTCTGCGCGAGCGGGGGGTGGCCGAGCCCGTGGCGAGCCTGACCGCCGAGACGGGCATCGCGGTCTTCAAGGTCGCGTTCGCGCGCTGGATCGACGGAACCGGTGGGAGCGGGTTGTCGCCGTTCATTCGGGAATCGCTTGGTGAGCTTCGGGCTCTGACCGGAACCTCCCGCCACGCGGTAGGGCGTCCCTAAGAGCAACCGGGTTGATCGTCAGCCTGGGTAGCTGGGGTCTCGGCCGGGGGTGGGGCAGATCCATTCGCTGAAGGACTTGTCGACCTGGCGCTGGCGGCAGACCTGGTCCTTGTTGCTGGAGCGGGTGCCGATGAGGACGGGGGCGCCGGGGGCGGCGGCGATGGTGCGGGGGTCGCCCAGGGCGCCGACGCCGAGGGACGTGATGGCGCTGCCGCTGACGGGCATCAGGTACGGCAGGTTCAGCGAGTCGCCCTTCTTGCGGCCGAGGACGGCGAGGGTGCCGTAGTCGCGCCAGGCGAGGTCGACGGCGTCCTGGAGCTCGGAGCTGACGGGGAGGAACGAGCCGACGTCGAGGGAGCCGTCGGCGGCGCGGGCGATGCGGCCGATCTGGACCTGGAGGCGGCCGTCGATGCGGACGATGACCGCGGCGCGGACGCCGTCGCGGGCGACGCGGAAGGCGAGGACCTGGCGGCCGCCGAGGCCCCAGTGGGCGGCGAGGACGGGCGGCCTGTTGCGCTGGCGGACCCAGAGGCGCGACTGGTCGGTCTTGCTCTCGACCGTCCAGAGGGTGCCGTCGGGGCTCCAGGACGGGGCGGTGAAGCGGGCGCCGCGGCCCGCGGTGAGCAGCGGACGGGCGGCGGGGGCGCCGGTGAGCGGGCCGGCGATGAAGAGCCGGTCGCCCTTGGAGCCGAGGCCGGCGAGTTCCTGGTAGTCGGGGGCGACGGCGGGGCGGGAGAGGCGGCCCGCGGGGCCGGTGACGACGGGCTGGGCGTGGTCGTCCTCCAGGGCGCCGAGGAAGCCGGACGCGCCGACGAGGTAGGCGGTCTGGTCGGACTGGCCGCTGGTGGTGCGGCCGTCGGGCGAGTTGCCGGCCCAGCCGCCGACGGGCTGGGTGGAGTCGCCGCCGTCGGGCGCGACGGTCTCGCCGGCGATGCGGAGCCGGAACCGCTTGATGCCGGAGAGCTGCCGCAGGGTCCAGCTGAGCTGGGCGGACATGCGTTCGACGCTGCCGCCGCGGGCCTGGCTCGTGAGGTCGACGACGGCGACGTCCTTGTCGACGTCGAGGCGGCGCAGGCGGGTTCCGGTGGGGAAGGCGCTCTGGACGGCGCCGTTCAGCCAGGAGGTCGGGCCGGTGAGGAGGGCTTGGACGAGCTGGGCGGGCAGGGTCTCGCGGTCCACCACGGGGAGGAAGATGCCGTTGGGGACGAGGTTGTCGCGGCCTGGGGCGTAGAAGTACAGGTTGACGGGGCGCATGGCGCGCTCGACGTCGTCCTTGGTGAGAAGCAGGCCGGACTTCTCCTCGCCGGGCAGGTTCGTGATGCGCCAGGCGCCTTGGGGGTTCTTGGCGAGCTGGAAGGTGGCGTCGAGGTCCTTGGGGGCGGCGGTGTACTGGCCGTCGGAGCTGATGGTGCCGAGCTGGGCGCCGGTGACGCGGACGGTGGCCTGCTCGTCGGTCGCCTTGAGGATGTCGGGGCCGAAGATGCGGCTCTGGAGGACGGTCACGTAGGGGCGGAGGCCGGGTTTCCAGGAGTTCTGCGGGCTGAGGTACTCCCGGGCGACCTCGTGGTCGTCGTCGAAGCTCGCGGACGCGGCCAGGAAACCGGAGACGATCTCGTCGGGCCCCCAGCTCGCGCGGGGGCGGACGGGGATCAGCCGGACGTAGGGGTCGTCGACGCGTTCGGCGCCTTCGGCGGGTTTGCCCGTGACGACCTGCCCGCCGCCGGGGACGGTGGCGCAGCCGGTTCCGAGGGTGAGGAGGGCCGCCGCGAGTGCCGCCGTCCGGAGGCGCTTCGCCGCCGGACGCGGGGGTGGGGTTGCTCGGTGCCCCATGGTCAGTCTCCCGCCTCCAGCTCGGCGAAGAGGGGGCGCGCGTCGCCGGCCCCGGGCGGGACGAGCGGCAGCGGGGAGCCCCGGAGCTCGGCCCCGGCGACGCGGGGCAGGGACAGGCGGAACTGGGATCCGTTGCCGGGTTCGCCCCAGGCCTGGAGCCAGCCGCCGTGGAGCTGGGCGTCCTCCCGGGAGATGGACAGGCCGAGGCCGGTGCCGCCGGTGGTGCGGGCGCGGGCGGGGTCGGCGCGCCAGAAACGGTCGAAGACCATCTGGCCCTCGCCGGGTTTGAGGCCGACGCCGTGGTCGCGGACGGCGACGGCGACGGCGTCGCGGTCGGCGGCGACGGAGACGACGATGTCCTCGCCTTCGCCGTGCTCGACGGCGTTGACGAGGAGGTTGCGGAGAATGCGCTCGACCCTGCGGCGGTCGACCTCGGCCATGCAGGGTTCGCCGGGGAGCTGGAGGACGACCTTGCTGCCCTTGCGCTCGGCGAGGCCCTGGATGTCGCCGACGACGCGGAGGACGAGGTCGCGCATGTCGAGGGACTCGGCGTCCAGGGTGGCGGCTCCGGCGTCGTGGCGGCTGATCTCCAGCAGGTCGGCGAGCAGGGACTCGAAGCGTTCGAGCTGGCTCTGGAGGAGTTCGGCGGAGCGGCCGACGGCGGGGTCGTCGAAGGTGTCGCGGCTCTCGTAGAGCATGTCCGCGGCGATCCTGATGGTGGTCAGGGGGGTGCGGAGCTCGTGCGAGACGTCCGAGACGAACTGGCGCTGGACCTGGGACAGGTCCTCCAGCTCACCGATCTTGTCCTGGAGGTTGGCGGCCATGTCGTTGAAGGAGCGGGCGAGGCGGGCGAGGTCGTCCTCGCCGCGGACGCGCATGCGCTCTTCGAGGCGTCCGGCCGCGAGCCGCTGGGCGCCCTGGGCGGCGAGCCGCACGGGGATGACGACCTGGCGGGTCACGAGGGAGGCGATCGCGGCGAGGAGGAGCACGAGGACGATGCCCACCCCGGCCATGGAGCGGCCGACGTTGGTCAGGGTGCGCTGCTCCTGTTCGAGGGGGAACAGGTAGTACAGCTCGTACTGGCCCGTGCGGCCGCCCACGATGAGGCCGCGTTCGGAGGGGCGGTCGCCGACGTAGGAGAGCTTGCCGTAGGTGTAGGCACGCGATCCGGCCGGTGCGTGGCGGAGCTCGTCGCGGAGCCTGCGCGGGACGCTCTCCTCGCGGAGTTCGTTGGTGGCGTATCCGTCGAAGTACTGCTCGGTGGTGTCGCGGATGTACACCTCGTACAGCCCGGACGGGCCGCTTCTGGCCTTGAGCCGGTTGACCATGGCGTTCAGGCGGTTGTCGTCCTCGGAGGTGGTGCCGAGGTCGCGTTGCACCTGGGCGAGGCCTTCGTCGAGCTGGAGGCGGGCGGCCTTGACCTTGCCGTCCATCAGCGCGGACGAGACCTGCTGCATGAGGAACGCGCCGAGGATCGCGACGACGATCGCCGAGATGAACAGTGTGGAGGTGACCACGCGTACCTGGATGGAGCGGCGCCAGCGCGCGTAGCCGCGCCGGGCGGTGCCGCGCAGCACGCGGCGCACCCCGCGCAGCCCGCGCCGGGTGACCCGCTTCGCTCGGTCCAGGGAGAGGTTCATGGGCGGTCGGTGGGTGGACGCAGGGGCTCGGTCATCGGCGTGCCGCTCCGGGGGTCGCGGGGGATCCGGGCGAGCGGGTCCGTGTCCTCAGTGGGGCGGCCCCGGACGTTCCGGGGCCTTCGCCCGGCGTGCTCGGTCAGGCGGGACCGGCCTTGTAGCCGACACCGCGCACGGTGACGACGATCTCGGGCCGCTCCGGGTCTTTCTCGATCTTGGCGCGGAGCCGCTGGACGTGGACGTTGACGAGGCGCGTGTCGGCGGCGTGCCGGTAGCCCCAGACCTGCTCCAGCAGGACCTCGCGGGTGAAGACCTGGCGCGGCTTGCGGGCCAGGGCGACGAGGAGGTCGAACTCCAGCGGGGTCAGCGGGATGTGCCGGTCGCCGCGCTTGACCGAGTGCCCGGCGACGTCGATGGTGATGTCGCCGATCTGCAGGGTCTCGGGCGCGGGTTCGTCGGTGCGCCGCAGGCGCGCGCGCACGCGCGCCACCAGCTCCTTGGGCTTGAACGGCTTCACGATGTAGTCGTCGGCGCCCGATTCGAGGCCGAGGACGACGTCGACGGTGTCGCTCTTGGCCGTCAGCATGACGATCGGGACGCCGGACTCGGCGCGGATCTGCCGGCAGACGTCGATGCCGTCCGCGCCGGGCAGCATCAGGTCGAGCAGCACGAGGTCGGGCCGGGTCTCCCGGAACGCCTCGAGCGCCTTGTCGCCGTCGTGGACGAACGACGGCTCGAAGCCCTCGCCCCTCAGCACGATGCCGAGCATCTCGGCGAGCGCGAGATCGTCGTCGACGACCAGTACACGTCCTCTCATGGCCCTCATCGTCACAAAGTCGGGGTTCGGTGGAGGGGGGTGATCCCCACCTCGCCAGGGAGAGACAAGCCTTGGCGTGCAAGGTTACCTGCGTTTGCCTCGTACATGACTCTCCTCGGCGGCCGGGGGCGGACCCGCGGGGACTCCGCGCGCGCCGTCCGCCTTACACCATCCTTATACAAAGGGCGGATTGTACGGGTGACTCGCGGACATCACGCGGCACTTCGGCCGAGTCGGCGGTATCCGCGGGCTCAGGTCGCGCTTCCCGGTATAGATCGCCACCAACACGGTCAGGCACGGCATTCGCGGCAGGCTGCCCGTGACAGGATGACCTGACCGGGCGCCCCGAGCGGAGGGCGCCGGAGACCCCCGCCGCGGATCGCAGGGAGCCAAGATGCCGGGACCGGACGGCTGGGACGACGTGGACGGCGCCGTCCCGTTCCGCCCCATGTCCATCTCGGAGCTGCTGGACGGGGCCATCGCGGGGCTGCGGCGGCGCCCGCGCACGATCCTCGGCCTGTCCGCCGCGATCAGCACGGTGATCCAGGTGGCGAGCTCGGTCGTCGCCTACTACCTCGTCGGGACGAACGCGCGCGAGGAGGTGACGCCGGGCGTGCTGCTGCGCTCGTTCGGCGCGCAGGTCACCCTCGGCGCCGTCGGGCTGGTGCTGTCGGCCTACGGGATCCTGCTGCTGGCGGGCCTGCTGGGGCCGGTCCTCGGCCGGGAGATGATGGGTCTGCCGATCCCGCCGGGCCAGGTGTGGCGGGACGTCCGGCCGCGGCTCGGCCGGCTGGCGGCGACCGCCGGGGCCGTCATGGCGGTGTCGCTGCTGGCCCTGGTCGTTCCGGTCGTGCCGTTCTTCGCGCTGGTGGCCGTGAACGCGCATCCGGCGCTGGGCGTGGTGGCCGCGCTGCTGGGCTTCCCGCTCGGCATCGGGCTGATGGTGTGGCTGTACATCCTGCTCGTCCAGGCCGTCCCGGCCGTGGTCCTGGAGCGGGAGACGGTCTCGGGGGCGCTGCGGCGGGCGTGGACGCTGTCCAAGGGCAGGTGGTGGCGCACCTGCGGGACGCTCCTGCTGGCCCTCCTGGTAACCGTGTTCATGGGGTTCTTCGCCCTGCGCATCCCGTTCCTGCTGGTGCAGCTCGCCGTGTTCGGCACGGAGCCGGACGGCGGCGCGGAGGTGGCCGCGCTCGCCTGGGACACGCTCGGCCGCATCGTGAGCTGGTCGGTGGTGCTGCCGTTCGACGCGGGCGTGATCACGCTGCTCTACATGGACCGGCGGATGCGCCGCGAGGGCCTCGACCTCGACCTGCGGCTGCGGGGCCGCTCGGCCGCCGTCGAGGACTTCGCCGGCGTGTGGCGTCCCGCCCCCTCGACGCGCTCCCAGACTCCGCCCCCGGCTGGGCCGCACGCGCCACCCTCGACGGGGTCGTACGCGCAGCCTCCACCTGGATACGCGCCACCTCCGCCTGGATACGCGTCGCCTCCGCCTGGGTACGCGTCGCCTCCACCTGGGTACGCGTCGCCTCCGCCGGGGCCGTACGCGACGCCACCGGCGGGGTCCCAAGGTCCTCCCCCGGCGGCGGCCTGGCCGGAAGGCGGTGCGCGACCGTGATGCTGGAACCCCCGATCGGACGGGACGAGGCCCGCGAGGCGGCCCGCCGCGAGCTCGACAAGCAGATCTACGAGCGGGACACGCCGTCCTGGCTGGAGCGGACCTGGGACCGCTTCGCCGACTGGCTCCGCGACCTGTTCAGCCATGCCGGGCAGCCGAACGCGCACGGCAACGGCGGCGGCTGGATGTCGATAGCGATCATCATCGTGATCCTGGTCGCCGCGATCGCCCTGGTCGTGTGGCTGATGTGGGGGCGCGGCAACCTGCGGTCCCGCCGGGCGCCGCTGCTGGAGGACGAGCCGTCCACGGCCCTCGACCACCGGGAGGCGGCCGAGCGGCACGCCGCGGCGGGCGAGTGGGCCGAGGCGATCCGGGAGCGGCTGCGCGCGATCGCCCGCGACCTGGAGGAGCGGGCGGTGCTCGGGCCGCGGCCCGGCCGGACGGCCGACGAGCTGGCCGCCGAGGCGGGCGCGGCGGTGCCGGAGCTGGCGGACGAGCTGCGCGCCGGCGTCCTGATCTTCGATGACGTCTGGTACGGCGACCGGCCCGGCACGCCGGACGGCTACGGGCGCCTCAGGGCGCTGGACGAGCGGTTGCAGGCGGCGCGTCCGAAGCCCCTGGAGTCCGACGACCTGGCCCCCGCGGGCGCCGCGGCGGGCGCCGGGACGGGCTCCGCGGCAGGGGCCGACGAGGACGGAGGCCCGCGATGGTGATCCAGTCGCCGCCCCGGGGCACCGGACCGGCCGCCGGCGCGTCCGG